>NZ_BAAAEH010000013.1:0-109713 GCF_039522915.1 Sphingomonas oligophenolica | reverse complement strand
CTTCATCAGGGCCATGGCGGCGTAATGTTCAACCGTCCGCCCACACACGGAAATCCTGACAGTCCCGCGCTTCGCCGGACCTTGCCATTGCCGCCTCAGCGTACGTCTTGCCCGCGCGACATCCGCGCATTTCGATCGGGACGGTCAGTCGTCCCGCATGTAACGCTCACCGGCCGATCCGTACCGAACCAGTCAGTCTGGCCGGGTTTCGGAAACCGCCCGCGCCAGCCGGAGAGGTGGATCCGCACATCGACCTCCGCAACGGCCGACGCGAGCAACCGATCTATCCAGTAGCTATCTCCAGCCGATCACGTTACCACGACCCCAAGCTTACTGGACATCATGTTCGGCGCGATCGGCGGTACGATATCACTGTCTCTGATGGTGTCAGCGCACCACCGGCCGGTCCAGTCCGAGGCCGGCACTGGAACGGACGCTCAGGTCCAAGCGTTTTAAACCGCTACTTCGTCCCGGCGAACTGTCCTGATTGCCTCGCGCCGGTCCTGCGGGAGTATTGATCATGAACGAGACATCGGAAGAACTGATCGACCAGCCGGTCCGGTCGGATCACACGCTCATCCTTTCGAGCCGCGTCAACGGCACGCCGGTGTTCGATAGGGCGGGGGAACGAATCGGCCATGTCGACGACCTGTCGATCGCACGGGTCAGCGGCGAGGTGGTTTATGCAATCATGTCGTTTGGCGGCTTCCTCGGCATCGGCGAGAAATTCCATCCCTTGCCCTGGTCGCTACTGGAATATGACCCCGGACGCGGCGGCTATGTTGTCACGCTGGACAAGGCCATATTGAAAGATGCGCCCAATTATGACCGGCTCGAACTCGAGGCGCTCGGCGGCCCCAGCCGGGAGGTCTATGGCACACGGATCCTCGGCTATTACGAAGGCGGCTATGGAATCATTCCATAGGAAAGGCGCGAAAGAGCCGGGTCCAACGCTGCCGCCGCGCTTCCTCAACCCGCTTATAATCTCTCTCCCACCAGTTTGGCGGTGCCAAAGAAGCCCATCTTGACCTTGCCGGTCAGCTTGTCGCCGTTGATCTGCACATCGTATTTGAGCGTGAGCGGGAGCGGCTTAGTGACCTTGAGATCGAATTTGGCGTTGCCGTCTGCGACGGTGCCGGTGAAATCCTGGGGGTCCATCGTGCTGTAGAGCGTGCCGGTCAGCACCGCACCGTCGGTCACGAAATGGCCGGTGAACTCCTGGGGCCCGACCGGTGTGGAAAGCACCATCTTCCAGCGGCCGTCGACCACTGTCTGGGCGGCTGCGGCGTCGTTGTCGCGCGTGCTCTCCGTGCCGGGGAGCGTCGTGTCGCCGACCGGGGGCATCCCGTCGAATGATTCCCGAGCAGTTTCGGGGTCGGGCGCGTGGGGCTCGGCGTGACGGGCGATCGGTCGGCCCTTGATGAGCTCCAGCAGCCGCGCGGGTGACAGCGGCAGCGTGACCGGCACCTCGCCGAACGGCGCCAGCGCGTCGGCGATGGCGTTGACCAGGGTCGGCGGGCCGATGATCGCGCCGCCTTCGCCGACGCCGCGGAAGCCGCCTTCGGACTGGGAAGGGGTGCAGGCATGGACATATTCGACATCGGGCACGTCGCCTATCGCGGGAAGGAGATAGTCCTTGTAGGTGACAGCGGTCGGGTTGCCGCGCGCGTCGTACCCGATCTCCTCGAGCAGCACCGCGCCGATCGCCTGGGCGAGCCCCCCCGCGATCTGGCCCTCCACCACCGCGGGATTGATGATGTTCCCGCAATCCTCGCTGGAGATCCAGCGCCGGATCGTGACGAAGCCGGTCTCGGCATCGACCTCGACGATGCAGGCATGCGCGGCGCTGGTGAAGGTGACCGGCGGCGGGGTATAGCGATATTGCGCTTCGAGCCCCGCCTCCATGCCGGGCGGCAGCCGGTCGGGCTCGCCATAGGCGATTTCGGCGATCTGGCGGAGGCTTCTGCTCATCTCTTCGGCGCCCGCGACATGGATCATGCCGGCCTCGATCCGCACGTCGTCGGGCTGTGCGTTGAGCAGATGGGCGGAGACCCGGCGCACCTTGTCGGCAAGCAGCGCCGCGGCTTTCATCGAGGCACCGCCGCCCGCCACGCCCTGACGGCTGCCCGAAGCGCCGGGGCCGAAGGCGCCGCGGGCGCTGTCGCCCTCGAACACGGCGACATCCTCATAGGCGACGCCGAGCTGATCGGCGATCACCTGCGCCATCGTCGTCTGGGTGCCGTGGCCCTGCGAATGGGTGCTGAGCATCGCGGTGACCTTGCCGGTCGGCTCTATCCTGATCTGCGCGGTCTCGCCGGTCATCACGCCGATGCTGCCGGTCGCAGCGGTCGGCTCGATATAGGTGGCGATGCCCAGGCCGATATAACGGCCCTGCGCGCGCGCCGCCGTCTGCTCCTTGCGGAAGGCGGCGACGTCCAACGTTTGGAGCAACTTGTCGAGGCATTCCACCGGGGTGATGTCGTCGAGCTGGACGCCGAGCGCCGTCGTGCAGGGCTGGTCGGCGAGGTGGACCAGGTTGCGGCGGCGGATCTCGATCGGGTCGATCCCGATCTGCCTTGCGGCCTTGTCAAGCAGGGTCTCGCGCGCCAAGCTTTCCATGCCCCAAGGCCCGCGATAGGCGGCAAGGCCGGCGGTATTGGTGAACCAGCCCTTGGTATGGAAGCCGAAGCGCGGCATCTTGTAGGCCGCCCACATGAACATCTGCACCGCGATGTTGCAGTCGGCACCGTGCGGATAGGCGCCGTTGTTCATGTCGTAATCGGAATGCGAGGCGATCAGCCCGCCTTGGGCGTCGAAGGCGGCGCGGAGCGTAATCTGTTGCTCGCGCGCCTGATTGGCGGCGGTGAGGTTCTCGAGCCGGTCCTCAATCCATTTCACGGGCCGCCGCAACAGCAACGCGGCGGCGATGACGGCCAGCTCCTCGCGCCAGGGCTGGACCTTGAGGCCGAACGAGCCGCCGACATCCCTGGCCAGCACGCGGATGCTCATCTGCGGCAAGCCGAACGCCTGGGAGATATAGCGCGCGACGAGGTGGGGGCTTTGGCACGAGATATGGACGGTCAGCTCCTCGGCGCCTTCGGGCGAGGCGACGACGCCGCGCGTCTCCATCGGCGACTGGGCCAGACGCTGATGGAAGACCTCCTGCGTAACAAGATGCGGCGCGGCGGCGAGGATTTCCTCGAGTTCCTCGTCGTCCTCCTCGCCCATGGCGGCGGCGACGTTGGAGTCGGAATCGGGATGGACGCGCGGGCCGGTCTTGGCGTCGGCAAGGGTGATCACCGCCGGCTCCTCATCATAGTCGACCGTCACCAGCGCGGCGGCATCCTCCGCGAGATAGCGGTTCTGCGCCACGACCAACGCCACCGGATCGCCGACATGGGCGACGCGCCCTGTGGCAAGCAGCGGGATGGCGATCTCGGGCGAGGAGAAATAGAAGCTGAGCAGCGTCACGCCGAAATGCGCGAGGTCTTCGGAGAGGAGCACGGCGTGGACGCCGGGCATCTCACGCGCCATCGACAGGTCTATCGAGCGGATCCGCCCGCGCGCGACGGGGCTGCGGACGAAGGCGGCATGCAGCATGCCGGGCAGCACCACGTCGTCGACATATTGGCCGCGGCCGGTGAGCAGTCGCGCATCTTCCTTGCGCGCGACACGCTGGCCGACGAAGCGGGCGGCGCCGATTCCCGGAGGGTTCATGCCTCCTCTCCTGCCAGCCGGCGCGCGGCGGCGCGGATGCCCTGGTAGCCGGTGCAGCGGCAGACATGGCCGGACAACGCGTCGATCAGCGTATCGGCGTCGGGCCGCTCCGGCCCCGCGGTAAGCGCCGCGAGCGTCATAGCGATGCCCGGCGTGCAGAAGCCGCATTGCAGTCCGTGCGTGTCGCGCAGCGCCTGTTGGACAGGGTGGAGCGTGCCGTCGCTCGCGGCGAGGCCCTCGACGGTGGTGACCCTGGCACCGTCTGCTTGCACCGCCAGCATCAGGCAGGCGCGGACCGCGGCGCCATCGATCAGCACGGTGCATGCCCCGCAGACCCCGTGCTCGCAGCCGACATGCACACCGGTATAGCCAGCCTCTTCGCGTAGAAAATCGGCGAGGTTGAGCCGCGCCTCAACCGTCGCGGCATAGCCACGGCCATTGACGATCAAGTCGATGCGGTGCGCGCTCATGCCGCCGCCTTCAGGGCTAGCGCCTCGCCAAGAGTGCGGGCGAACAGGCTGCGGCCGACCGTGCGGCGATATTCGGCGCTGGTATGATGATCGTCGAATGGATCGGTATCGGCGACCGCGAGATCGGCGATGCCGCGCACGTCGAGCCCGGCAAGGTCGGCGCCGGCAAGCGCCGCCTCGGCTCGTAGCGCGCGCATCGGAGTCGGGCCCATGCCGAACCAGGCCAGCCGCGCGCGCGCGACCTTGCCCTCCGCCACGGTGACCGTGCCGACAAGCCCAATCAGGGCGAAGTCGCCTGGCCTCCGGGCGAGCTCGCGGAAAATCGGGATCGTGCCCTCGTCCCAGTCGGGAATCTCGATGCCGGTTACGATCTCTTCGGGCTCGAGCGCGGTGGCATAGGGCCCTAAATAGAATTGGCCCGCGCCGATCCGGCGCGTGCCGCGCACCGAGCAAACCTCGAGAGACGCGTCGAGTGCCACCGCCATCGCCGGCAGCTCGGCCGCGGGCTCGCCGAATGCGATCGAACCGCCGACGGTGCCGCGGTTGCGGGTTTGGTGGTGGCCGATATGGGCGACGACGGTGGCCAGCACCGGCAGGTGGCTGGCAATCGTGGCATCGGTGATCGCATCGCTCTGGCGCAGCATCGGGCCGATGCGGGTGGCGCCGACGGCGCGCGTCACGCCTCTCAGCGCGGCAACGCGACCGAGATCGACCAGGATGAAGGGCTGGCTCATGCGGAGAGCGAGCAACGGCATCAGCGTCTGGCCACCCGCCAGAATGGTCGCGCCGCCGCCGGCTTCGGCGAGAACGGCGCAGGCTTCCTCGATGCTCTCGGGTGCGACATAGTCGAACGGGGCGGGCTTCATCGGGCTGGCTCGGCGGCGATGCGCGTCAGCAGGTCGCGGTCGAGCACCACGACCGGTCCGGCAGTCTTCTGGCCCGCGACGAAGCCGAGCACAGCTGCCAGCGCCACCGCCAGCACCCAGGCGACCGGGAACCCCGCGCCGCCCGTGCGCATAGCCTGCGGGACCGCAGCGGGGGTGGGAACTGCAGCCGCCAGTGCCGGCGTCGGGCGGCCCTCGACGATGTCGCCGAACCTGGCGAAGAACCTGCCCGCGAGCTGCTTCGCCGTCGCATCGATGATCGGTCCGCCGAGCTGCGCCAGCCGCCCGCCAACTTCGGCGTCGACTGTATAGGACAGGAGCGTGCCGTCGCCGGTTTCGGCCAGCTTCACCTTGGCGTTGCCCTTGGCCATGCCGGCGATGCCGCCATTGCCCTCGCCCGACAGCGTGTAGCCGTTGGGCGGATCAAGGTTGGCGAGTTTGACCGACCCGTTGAAGCGCGCGCCGATCGGACCGATCTTGATTTCGACCGTGGCCTTGAAGCGATCCTCGCCTTGCTTTTCGAGCGACTGACAACCGGGAATGGCGGCGCGCAGAACGGCGGGATCGTTGAGCGCCTCCCACACCCGCTGGCGCGACGCGGCGATCCGCTGCTCCCCGACCAATTGCATCGCCTCATTCCTCCCGACTTTATGATATGTAGTGGCTCGCAACCTGCTCCGCCGCATTGCCGCAGGCAAGCCATGTCAGCCGGCGCGACAGCATTGTCATAGCTCATCAACGGCGCGCGCCAGCCGAGATCAAGCGCACGCTCCAGCTGAATGCCGGCATGCGCATCAGCGCATCGACGAAGACGCGCGTCTCATGCAGCGCCCCCCGCCAGCCCGGACACCTATGGTTGCCGTCGCCGAAGCTCGGGAACGAGCCGTTGCCATTTGCGCAGCGCGACCGATCGTGATCGATCGCATAGGGGCATTCACCCATCGCTCCGGGATCGATGCTGGCGCCGCGGATGTCGCGCGCGATGAGGCATGCACAAGCTGCGGTGGCCGACATACCCTCTCCAAATTGATACACAGTGTATCATAAATGCTTGGACACTTCGGTCAACAGCAAAAAATGCCTCTTTGACTTGGATCGTCGCGGGACTTATGAGCGAATGTAGATCATAAGTGCTCGGGGGGGTGCCATGCGGTTTATAGTGCTGACCTTCGCCACGCCGCTTGGGTCCGCCAGCCGCAAGGCGTGGGGCATATCGGCGTCACGAATGTCCACGCGGGCGAAGGACTGATTCATGTCGCGCCATGCACCGACGGGGCTGTTTCTCCAAAAATCTCCTTATGTCGGCGAATCTCCGGCGCGGCAGGGAACGGTACTGGTCGTCATCCCCGGCATCCCGGCCGAGGGCTTTGCTGCGCAGGGCGATCGCGATCGCGACCAGGCGAACTGCAATTTCATCGGTCTGCCGGCCAAGGGTGTCGGTTCCTCGAATGATGCGAGGACCAGGCCGCGGCACCGCAATTTGTCCGCGCGGCGTTCGATCATGGCGTCGCCGCAGCGTATCACCTTTCGGACGAGGAAATTCCTGTGAGTATGCTGCAAGATGCCGTCCGTGCCGTCCGTGCGATTGGTTTAGCCACGCTGGCGCTGACGCTTGTCTCGTGCGGCGTCAGGGACGCCGCGCCGCCCGAGCCGACGGCGCTGGTCGATGCCGATAATTGGCCCTCGTTCGGGCGTACGCCGGGCGAGCAGCATTACAGCCCGCTCGACCAGATCGATACCGGCAGTGTCGAAAAGCTGGGCCTCGCCTGGCACTACGACTTGCCGGCCGAGAACACGCTGACCGGCCCGATTGCGGCGGACGGCAAGGTCTTCGTCACCTCGGGCCATAGCTATATCCGCGCCTTCGACGCGGCGAGCGGCAAGCTGCTGTGGGAATATGACAGTAAGACCCGTGAGCGCGCCGGGCTTAATCTGCGTCTCGGCTGGGGTCCGAAGGGCATCGCCTATTGGGGCGGGCGAGTCTTCCTGGCGACGCAGGACGGGCATATCGTCTCGCTCGATGCCGATACCGGCAAGGTAGCATGGGACCAGACCGAGTTCGCACCCGGTGAACTGCGCTACATCAACGGCCCGCCGCGCGTGTTCGGCGGCAAGCTGATCATTGGCCATGGCGGCGCCGATGTCAGCGCGATCCGCGGTTATGTCACCGCCTAT
Source organism: Sphingomonas oligophenolica (assembly GCF_039522915.1). Lineage (NCBI taxonomy): Bacteria > Pseudomonadati > Pseudomonadota > Alphaproteobacteria > Sphingomonadales > Sphingomonadaceae > Sphingomonas > Sphingomonas oligophenolica. Next base: position 102,467 of record NZ_BAAAEH010000013.1, on the reverse strand, counting down.
GACGCGATGACCGGCAAGCGGCTGTGGCGCTTTTATACGGTGCCGGGCAACCCGGCGGTGGACAAGGATGAGACCACCGCGATCGCCGCCAAGAGCTGGACTGGCGAATGGTGGAAGCAGGGCGGCGGCGGAACCGCCTGGAATGCCTTCAGCTATGATCCGGACCTCAAGCTCTTCTATATCGGCGTCGGCAACGGCTTCCCCTATAATCAAGCGCTGCGCAGCCCGGGCGGCGGCGACAATTTGTTCCTCGCCTCGATCGTGGCGGTGCACGCCGAAACCGGCAAATATGCCTGGCACTATCAGGTGTGCCCCGGCGAGCAGTGGGATTGCAACGCGACGCAAGACATGAGTCTCGCGACGCTCACCATCGACGGCAAGCCGCGCAAGGTGTTGATTCAGGCGCCCAAGAACGGCTTTCTCTACGTGCTCGACCGCGCGACCGGCGAACTGCTCTCGGCCAAGCCCTTTGCCGACAAGGTCACCTGGGCGAGCAGCATCGATATCAAGACAGGCCGGCCGGTGGAGAATCCCGGCATCCGCTATCACGGCAAGCCGGGGCTGTTCGAACTGTGGCCGGGTGTGCGCGGCGCGCATAGCTGGCTGCCGCAATCCTTCAGCCCACGCACGGGCCTGGTCTATATCCCGGTGATCGAGGGCGCCGCCTATATCGGCGACGAGGGTGTCGATTTCGGCAAGCAGCCCAAGATCGGCGGCATGGCGGTAAATGTGTTGCCCGACCCCGAGCTCGAGGGCGCACACAAGAGCTTCCTCAAGGCCTGGGATCCGGTGACGCAGACCGAAAAGTGGCGCGTCGAGCTGCCGGGCAACTGGCCGGGCGGCACGATGGCGACGGCGGGGAACCTCGTCTTCCAGGGTCGAATCGACGGCCAGCTCGTCGCCTATGACGCGCGCGACGGCAAGCAATTGTGGAGCTTTGCCACGGGCGCGCCGGTCGTGGCACCGCCGATCACCTACCGTGTCGGCAGCAAGCAATATGTCACGGTGATCACCGGCAGCGGCGCTTCGGGCGGCGGCATCTTCTCGAGCGGCAATGCCAATTACCGTACCGATTACCGCATGCCGCGCCGGGTGCTGACCTTTGCTCTCGACGGCAAGGATCAGCTCCCCAGGGACACAGCCGAGCCGCTCAAGGCGCCCGATGATCCGGGCTACAAGCGCGACCCGGCGCTCGAAACCAAGGGCGCGGTCGCGTTCGGAATGAAGGGCTGCCTAGTGTGCCACGGCTGGAACGCGGTCGGCGGCGGATCGGCACCCGACCTGCGCGGGTCGCCCTATCCGAGCAATGCTGACGGCTTCCGTAAGGTGCTGAAGGACGGCGCGCTGGTCAACTCCGGCATGCCGGCCTTCCCGGACCTGTCCAATTCCGACATCGAGGCGATCCGCCAATATCTGCGCGCCCGAGGGCGGCAACTCACTGACGAGGCCGAGGCGGCAAAGGTCGCGCCGACAAAGGGTCCGTCAGCGAACGCGACTTTCGCCGGCACCTGGGAGGTGGTGATCGATTCCCCCACCGGCAAGCAGCCGGCTATCGGTGTCTATGCGGTGCAGGGCAACGCGATCTCCGGCAAGCAATCGTCCCCGCAAGGCTCGCTCGACGTGACGGGGAGTGTAAGTGGCACGCGCGCGACATGGTCGGGCAAGGCCTATATTCCCTTTCCCGTTACCCTGAGTTTCGAGGTGACGCTACAGAGCGACACGAGCTTCTCGGGCACAGTGAAGAGCGTGTTCGGGACGTTCCCGGTGACGGGGGTGCGAAAAAAATAGGATGCGCGGCGCCTATGGTTTCAGCGAGGAGACCGACGGTGTTCCGGCCGACCGGAAAGCGATTTTAGCGTGTCGTCAGCGGTATCATTATCAGGTTCGAGCATCGCGGCCGCCTGTCCAATCTCATCTTCGTGCCGCCGCGGCAGCCACCAGGAGAGTATCCGTGCCGGGCGCCAACGGGCAAGACGCTATGCCGCTGCCGCCTTGTTCCAGTTGCGGTTTGCGATCGCGCGCGCCTCCTCGACCGGCAATGGCCGGCCGAAATAATAGCCCTGGACCTTGGTACAGCCGAGATCCTGGACCATGCGGTGTTCCTCCTCGGTCTCGACTCCCTCGGCGGTCGTCGCCATGCCAAGGCTCTGCGCCAGCGCGACGACGGCGCGGATGATCGCGATCGCTTCTGGCACGCCCTTGGACGCACCCTGCACGAAGCTGCGGTCGATCTTGATCGACGAGAAGCGTGTCCGGCTGAGATAGCCGAGTGAGGAATAGCCGGTGCCGAAATCGTCGAGGCTGAGCCGGACGCCGAGATCGAGGATTCGCTCGAGTACCTTGGTCGCTCCGGTGCCTTCACGCATGAACACGCTTTCCGTCACTTCGAGCTCGAGCCGTTCGGGCGGCAGGCCGCTGTTCGCCAGCGCCGAGGCGACGACCGAGACGAAGGCCGGATTGTGAAGCTGATCCGGGGAAACATTGACCGCCACACGAACCGGCGAGCTCCAGCGTGCCGCCTCGTCACAGGCAGTCCGCAGCACCCATTCGCCGATCGGCGCGATCAGCCTGGCATCCTCTGCCAGGGGGATGAACTTGACCGGCGAAATATTGCCGAGGACCGGGTGGGTCCAGCGCAGCAGCGCCTCGAAACCGGTCAGGTCGCCGGTGTCGGCCGAGACGACCGGCTGATAGTGCAGGTGCATCTCGTTGTTCTGCACCGCTTTGCGCAGAGCCATCTCGAGCACGCGGCGCTCCTCGGCATCGACATGGAGCTGTGGCTCGTAGCTGCGGAAGGTGCCGCCGCCCGCATCCTTCGAACGGTAAAGCGCCAGATCAGCCGAGCGGATCAGCATCTCGGCAGTGCGCCCGTCGCGCGGCCCCGTCGCGACGCCGACGCTTGCCCCGACATAGAGGGTATGCTGATCGAGATCATAGGGATGCGACAGCGCATCGATGATCGTCTGCGCCAGCTTCTCGACTCGCGCGGTGTCGCTCGCGTCGCGTATCACGACAGCGAACTCGTCCCCGCCGAGCCGGCCGATCACTTCATTGTCAGTCATCAACTGGCCGAGCCGTTCCGAAACCCGGCCGAGCAGCCGGTCGCCGATCTGGTGCCCGAGGGTGTCGTTGACTGCCTTGAAGCGATCGAGATCGATCATCATGAAGGCGCAGCGGCTTCCCCATTTATCGGCATCGACCATTGCCTGGGCGAGCGCCTCGTTGATCAGCAGGCGGTTGGGCAGGCCGGTCAATGTATCGTAGCGCGCCATGCGGTTGATCTTGTCGGCCGAGACGCGCTGTTCGGTCACGTCGGAGCCGACGCCGCGAAAGCCGACAAACACGCCGCGCTCGTCGAAACGAGGGTTGGCGGCGATTTCCCACCAATGTTCCTTGCCGTTCACCTCGACGGGCAGGAGCAGGTCGCGAAAGCCCTCGCGGCTCTTCAGCTTGGCGGCCAGCGTGCGCAGCGCAGCGGAGAAATTGCCGGCCTCCCAGGTCGGGCCGGCGAGCACCTGGAGGAAGGGCATGCCGTTTACCGCAAGCGGATCGAGCCCGACTGAATGCGCGAAGCGCGGCGAGGCGCGGACGATTCGCCGGTTTGCGTCGGTTTCCCACAGCCAGTCGGCGCTGTGATCCTCGAATTCGCGAAGCAGCAGGCTGACCGTCTCGTCGCGTTCCGAGAGCGCGATCTCGCCGGCGCGAATCACGACCAGCGCCTTGCCGCGCATGAAGCAGCCGATCATCAGCAAGGTGGTGAACAGCAGCGCAGTCGAGGCCATCAACGGGCCGCCGACGAAGAACAGCATGATGCTGACCGCCGACCCGAGGATTCCGAGGAACACGAGGGTCGCGAGCGGCAGCGCCGCCATCGCGACCGCCGAGGCGGTCATCAGCAGCGAGACGATGATCCACAAGCCAAAGGCAATGGTCACATCGCTTCTGATCCCGAAGGCAAGTGGCGGCACCGACCAGACCGCGGCAAGTGCGATCCCTTCGAGCACCGTATCGCGGACATCGCGCAATGTTGCGGTCTGCGCGGTGCGCTGGCGCGCGGCAAGCCGACGGAAGGTGATGCTGGCGGCCACAGCCGCGACGACCGAACCCCAGCTCGCCAGCGCCCAGAGCGGCGCGACGGGCTCAAGCACCAGGGCAACGAGCATTGCGCCGACGACATTGGCGCCGAGCAGGAACAAGGCGAGCTGCCCCCCGGCGTTGAGCTGTGCCGCGCGGATCGGCGCCCAATCAGTCGTATCGGCCGGATCGTACAGGCCGAGAAGCGCGCGCACGTCAAGTCGTGGCTTGGCGAATTGGGAGGATGGTTCGATGCTCACATCCCGGCAATAACCCGCCGTTGGTTAGCGGATGGTTAGGCGCAGACCGGATTCAGCTGCCTTTTTTAGCGGATTTCGGCTTCGGCGAGCCAGAAACCCTCTTTTCAAGAGGGAAGAGCCAATCTCAGGCGAATCGTCCGCCGCCGGCCGTCCTAGGCCGCGATGTCGTAAGGCTTGATCTCGCCGTTGAGATAGAGGTTGCGGGCCTTGGCGCGGCTGAGCTTGCCCGAGCTGGTGCGGGGCAGGGTGCGCGGCGGGATCAGTTCGATCACGCAGTTCATGCCCGTGACCGACCGGACGCGCTCGCGGATCTCCTCGCGCAGCCGCACCCGCTCGGCGTCGTCGGAGCTGCGGCACTGGACCAGTACGGCAGGTGTTTCCTCGCCGCCGGGCGTGGTGATCGCGAAGGCGGCGATGTCGCCGGCCTTGAAGCCGGGCAGCTGCTCGACCGCCCATTCTATATCCTGCGGCCAGTGATTGCGGCCGTTGATGATGATCATGTCCTTCGCCCGGCCGACGATATAGACATAGCCGTCCGACAGATATCCCATGTCGCCGGTATCGAGCCAGCCATCGACCATGCAGGCGGCGGTTGCATCGGGATCGCGGAAATAGCCGACCATCACCGAGGGGCCCGAGCACCACAGCTTGCCGATCGCGCGTTCAGGCAGTGGCGTGCCGTCTTCCTCGCGAATCTCGACCTTCATGTCGCGTACCGGCTTGCCGCAATTGACGATCGCGCGGTAGCGCTGCGGGCGGTCGCGCCCGGCGGCGACGCCCGAGAGCTGCGTTTCCTCGACCAGCTCGACTCGGATGCCCTCGCCCGGCGGCATGATCGACACCGCAAGCGTCGCTTCGGCGAGCCCGTAGCTCGGCAGGAAGGCAGTCGCCTTGAAGCCGGCGTCGGCAAAGGCGTCGACGAAATTCTGCATCACATCGGGACGGATCATGTCGGCGCCGTTGCCGGCGACGCGCCAGCGCGACAGGTCGAAGCGGTCGCTCGCCTTGGTCTGGCTCGACATGCGGCGCGCGCAGATATCATAGCCGAAGGTGGGCGAATAGGAGAGGGTGGTGCCCTGGTTGCGGCTGATCATATCGAGCCAGGCGAGCGGGCGCCGCGCGAAATCCTCGGTCTTGAGATAGTCGGTCGAGACCTGGTTCGCGACCGGCGACAGGAAGCAGCCGACCAGCCCCATGTCGTGATACCAGGGGAGCCAGGAGACGCAGCGGTCGCTCGGCTGAAGCTTCATGCCATGGCCATGCGCGGCGAGATTGTTGAGCAGCGCGTGGTGGGTGATCGCGACGCCGTGCGGGAAGCGAGTCGAGCCGCTCGAATATTGCAGATAGGCGATGTCGCTGCCCTTGGCCGTGGGCAGGGCGACCCTGGCGGCGGGGCGTGCGATCAGTTCGTCCCAGGCAAGGCCCGCCGTCCCGACGATCCGCGCCGCCTCGCCCGCCATCTGGGCGAGCTCGGGCGGATAGATCAGCATCGTCGGGTCGCAGCTGCCGAGCTGGACGCGAAGCTGCTCGATATAGGAATCGCGGCCGCCGAACGAGGTCGGCAGCGGCAACGGCACCGGCCAGGCGCCGGCATAGATCACGCCGAAGAACAGGCTCGCGAATTCAGCGCTTGTCTCGGCGACGAGCGCGATCCGGTCTTCGGGCTTCACGCCCGCCGCGACCAGGCGATAGGCCATGGCCAGCGCATCCTCGCGCAGCTCGCTGAAGGGATAGGGGCGCACCAGCGCACCGCGTGCGTCGTGGAAATTCAGGCCACGAGCGCCGCTCGCCGCATAATCCAGGGCTTCGCCCAATGTCTCGAAATCAGCGAAACGACGGGCGAGATCATCGCCGGTTGCCGTCGCGGTGGGCACGACCCTGTCGGCCAGCAGCCCTCCCGATTCCAGAACGTCACTTCCCATCTTCTTCTTGCGCCCTTGATAGCGGGCTTTCCCCAAAGCCCGCTTCGTATGAAGCCTGCATCTCTGCCGCTTGCAAGCGTTCAAAATCCGTTCCGAGTGTGGCACAATGATGGCCATGCCCTCCACCCGGCCCAGCCGCGACCGGCGCCCACCGCCGCCGCTCGATCAATCGTCGCTCGAGCGGCTTGCGCTGCGCTATGTCGAGCGCTTCGCGACGACCCGCGCTCGGTTGGTGACGTATCTGCGGCGTAAGGTCCGCGAGCGGGGCTGGGAGGGCGATGCCGCCGATCCGACCGACCTTGCCGAGCGGATGGCCGAGCTTGGCTATATCGATGATCGCGCCTTTGGCGAGGCGCGGGCGAGCGCCATGGCGCGCCGGGGGCTCGGCAAAAGGCGGGTGACCGGGGTCTTCCATCAGGTGGGGATCGGCGCCGAGGATGCCGAGGCCCTCGCGCCGGCAATCGAGGCGCGGGCGTTCGAGGCAGCGCTGACCTTCGCCCGGAAGCGCCGGATCGGCCCATTCGCCGATGTCGCGCCGGATCGGCCAGGGCGCGAGAAGCAGATCGCGGCGATGATTCGGGGCGGCCATGATTTCGGGCTCGCCCGTCGGATCGCGGCGATGGCGCCCGGCGAGGATCCCGGTGAGGATTGGGACCAATTCGAGCGATAATCGGTGCAAGTCGCTTTTGTCCTAGGCGCGAAGCCGTGCTACCATGCCACCCGGGGGACTTGTTGGTTATGCGTAACGATCCGCGACCGGCATTTGATGGCCGGACATGGGACGAGGGGGCGTCCGATCTCGCTGCAGCCGGGGAATCGGCTGAATCCGGCGCGCGCCTCGTGTCCGGCACGCTCAAATGGTTCGACGTCACGCGCGGGTTCGGCTTCCTCGTCGGTGACGATCCCGAGGTCGGCGATATCCTCGTCCACTTCTCGATTCTCCAGCCGCATGGCCGGCGCAGCCTGCCTGAAGGCGCCCGGGTCGAGTGTCTTGCGGTCAAGCGCACGCGGGGGATGCAGGCGTGCGAGATCCTGTCGATCGACCTGAGCGACGCGATCGAGCCCGAGGCGCGGCACCGCTCGGGTAGCGACCGGATCGATCCTGCTGCGCTGGTCGAGGGTGCGGGTCCGTTCGAGCCGGTGACGGTCAAATGGTTCAACCGCCTCAAGGGCTATGGATTCCTGGTGCGCGATGCCGATTCAGCCGATATATTCATCCATATGGAAACGCTGCGGCGTGCCGGTATCGCGGAGGTTGAGCCCGATCAGCCGTTGCGGGCGCGCATCGTCGAGGGCCGCAAGGGGCCGCTCGCGGTGGTGGTCGAAGAGGAAGGCTGAATTCCGTCATGCTGTCGAAGGGTCTCGCGGCCGCACTTGCGGTCATCGCGCTCGCTGGCGCCGGCTATACCGGCTACAGCGTCTACACCGGGGGCAAGACTGACGCTTCTCTCGCCAGGGAGGCAGCGAAGACGATCCCGCTGACCGTCACGAGCGCGAACGGCGCACATGATTTCACCGTCGAGGTCGCGAAGACCGCAGCCGAGCAGGAGCGCGGGCTGATGTACCGCACCGACATCCCCAAGGACGGCGGCATGATCTTCGCGCCCTATCCGCCCGAGGGCGGACCCCCGCGCGAAGCGACCTTCTGGATGAAGAACACGCCGAGCGCGCTCGACATCATCTTCATCCGCGCCGACGGCACGATCGCCCGCATCGCCGACAATGCGGTGCCCTATTCGGAAGCGCGAATCCCGTCGGGCGAGCCGATCGCGGCGGTGCTCGAGATCAATGGCGGCCGCGCGGCCGAACTCGGGATCGCGGAGGGCGACAAGGTCGCCTGGGCGGGACACGGCAGGAACTGATCCTCGCCGTCGGACGGGGGCATGGGCGCGGCATCTTGCCCGCGCCGGGATGATGATATAATGATGATATCATCATTTTCGAGGATCCGGAGAAGAGGGATGAATCGCAATGGGTTGGCTTGGGCCGGATTGGCGAGTCGCGGCGCAGTCGGCCTGGCGGCGGTGGTAACCGCCATGTCCGGCCCGGCAGCGATCGCGCAGGAGCGCGGGGAGGAGGTGGCGATCGAGGCGCCGGGACCGCAAGGTCCGCTCGCCGGCACCATGACGAGCGGTGGCGCCGGCGCGCCGATCGTGATCATCATCCCCGGCTCCGGCCCGACCGATCGCAACGGCGACAATCCGCTCGGCGTCAGCGGCGGCATCTACCGGCAGCTGGCGGCCGGGCTCGCGGCGCGGGGCATCGCCAGCGTCCGGATCGACAAGCGCGGCATGTTCGGCAGCCGCGCCGCGGTGCCTGACCCGAACAAGGTGAAGATCGCCGACTATGCCGGCGACGTACGCAGCTGGATCGGCGTGATCCGCAAGCGCACCGGCGCGCCCTGCGTGTGGGTGCTCGGGCACAGCGAGGGCGGGCTGGTCGCGCTGGTCGCGGCGCAGTCGGCACCCGATATCTGCGGGCTGCTGCTCGTCTCGGCGATGGGGCGGCGCGCGGCCGATGTGATGCGCGCTCAGTTCAGGGCGAATCCGGCGAACGCGCCGGTGCTCGATCAGGCGCTGACGGCGATCGATTCGCTCGAGGCCGGCAGGACATTCGATCCGGCGGGGCTCCACCCGGCGCTCGCCGCGCTGTTCGCGGCCAAGGTGCAGCCCTATCTGATCGACATGTTCAGCTATGATCCGGCCAGGCTCGCCGCTGCCTGGAAAGGGCCGATGCTGGTGCTCCAGGGCGCGCTGGATCTCCAGGTAAGCCTCGAGGACGCGTCGATCCTGAAGAACGCCGATCTCTCGGCGAAGCTGGTGACGATCCCCGGCGTCAACCATGTCCTGAAGCCGGTCGCGGGCGAGGGGAGGGCGGCCAATGTCGCGACCTATCGCGACGCGAGTATCGCGATCGATCCGGCGGTGGTTGACGGCATCGCGACCATGGTGCTGGCGGCGCCCCGCAAATGATGCACTGATAACCGCAACGCATCCCAACCGTAATTTCGACGTATTTTCCGACAAGAGGCGATCGCGCCGGCCGGACTTCCTCCACCGACAGCGCCGGTTACCTGAAGGATCATCGTACGTGTCACCGAAATCGCGGACCCTTTTTCTCGCCGGCATCGCCATGGCGGCGACGCTCACGAGCGGGAGCCTGGGCGCCGCCGCGCGGCCGGCAGCGCAGGACGGGGAGGGCGCGTGCACCGGCACGCCTTCAGCCACGCGGCTCTATGTCACGGTGCAGGGCGTGCGGTCGAGCCAGGGGCTGATCGCCGTCACTCTTTATGCCGATGATCCGAAGCGCTTCCTGGTCAAGCACGGCTCGCTCTATGTCGGCCGGGTCGCCGCCACCGCGCCCACGACGCGGGTGTGCATCCATCTCCCGGCGCCGGGGACTTATGCAATCGCCGTCTATCACGACATCAACGGCAACCAGAAGTTCGACCGCAACATGCTTGGGCTGCCGAAGGAGGCCTATGGTTTTTCGAACAACGCCTCGACCTTTTTCGGGCTGCCGTCGTTCAGCTCGGTGCGCATCGCGGTTCCGCATAATGACATGGCGATCAGTGTGAAGCTCAAATATCCCTGAGGGTGTGGGTCGCGACAATGCCATAACGGCGTCAGCGTTGAATCGGGAGTTCGCGCAGCCACCCACGCACGAGCCGGTTGCCCGCCCGCCAGCCACCCTGTAAGCGGCTGAGCATGAGCGTTCTCGGCACAATCTTCACCTGGTGGAACGGCGCCACCTTCGGCACCACTCTCGGCCTAGCCGGCAAGAAGCGCGTCGGCGCCGATGGGCTGGGCAATGTCTATTATGAGGGCGGGACCGACCCCAATGGCATCACCCGCCGCTGGGTGATCTATGCCGGCGCGAACGATGCCAGCCGGGTCGAGCCCGAATGGTTCGGCTGGCTGCACCACCAGGTCGACGACATTCCCGAGCGGTCGCTGCCCAAGCCGCGCGCCTGGGAGAAGCCGGCGGTGCCCAACCTGACCGGAACTGCGCTTGCCTATCGCCCGCCCGGCGCGCTCGAGAAGGGCGGCCGCCGTGCCGCCGCGACGGGCGACTATGAAGCCTGGGTGCCCGAAGGGTGATTCCGGCGATCGCCGGACGGGGCGTGATCCGCGGGCTACTGGGTGGCGCAGCGATCGCGGCGCTGCTCATGACCGCGGGCTGCGGCAAGAAGGACCAGGCGCCGGCGACCAAGCCGACCCCGCACACGGCGCTCGACGAGGAGCCGACCCCGTCCGACGTGGTGACGGTCGACCTGCCGAGCAGCGTCGACCCGTCGCAGGGCGCGACGCCGATGGCGCAGCGCGTCGCCGTGCTCGGCCTGCTCAACAAGCGCAACGGGGTCGCCCGCGAGATCAAGCTCAAGCCGGGCGAAGCGACGCGCGTCGGCGATGTCATCATCCGGCTGCGCGCTTGCGAGCAGACCGCGCCCTGGGAGCAGGAGCATTACACCGGCGCCTTCGTCCAGATGGACGTGCAGCAGCTCGACAAGACCTGGCGGCGGGTCTTTTCGGGGTGGCTGTACAAGGAACGGCCGTCGCTGAACGTCGTCCAGCACCCGGTCTATGATGTGTGGACCAAGAGCTGCGCGATGACCTTCCCGGTCGGCGGGCCCGATTCAGTCGCGGTCGGCGGCGGCAGCGAGGGCCATGACGCCGCGGCGCCACGATCGAGCGCGAAGAAGTCGCCGGACGCGGCCGCACCGGCCGCCGACGCACCGGCGCCGACCGCGCCATCGACCGCGGCCGACAGCAACGCGAGATAGGCGCTACGCGGGATCTCGACGGCGCCGAGCGACGCGAGGTGATCGGTCATGAACTGGCAGTCGAGCAGGGTGAAGCCGCCGACCTTCATCCGCGCCACCAGCCAGGCCATTGCGACCTTCGAGGCATCGCGCGCGCGGCTGACCATCGACTCGCCGAAGAAGGCGCGGCCGAGCGCGATGCCATAGAGGCCGCCGGCGAGGCGGTCGCCCTCCCACACCTCGATCGAATGGGCGAAGCCGAGGCGGTGGAGCTCGATCGAGGCGCGTTCGATCTGGGGGTTGATCCAGGTATCGGGGCGATCGTCGGCTGACTCGGCGCAGAGCGCGATGACCTGCTCGAAGGCAGTGTCGGCGGTGACGCGGAAGCGATCCGAGACGAGCGTCTTGCGCAGCGAGTGGGAGAGGTGGAAGCGGTCGAGCGGGAGGATCGCGCGTTCGTTGGGCTCGACCCAATAGACGCTGCCGGCATCGCGCGAGTCGGCCATCGGGAAGACGCCGACCGCATAGGCGCCGAGCACCAGCTGCGGATCGAGCGGCGCGAAGCCGGCTGCATCCTCGAGCGGGCCGATCCTCATGGCCCTCCCATCCTCCTGTGGCGCCCGCTCATTTCGCCAGCCGGCGCTCGATCGCCTGCCAGAGCTGGGCGAAGGCCTGGCCGCCCGGCGACTTGCCGGCAAAGGCGCCGACCGGCGCGCGGCGGGCGGCCATTGACTCGACCACGCTCGCCATCGGGATGACCGGCCAGTCCGGGTGGCGGGCGAGCGCCTCGGCGTGGAGCTTGCGGCGGCGATCGACCATCGAGTGGACCGGCAGCACCTGCGACTTGCCGCCGAGATGCTTGACGACCTCGGCATAGGCACGCTCGGACAGCGGCGAGGGGATGACGGGCACGACGATCAGGTCAGCGGCGCGCATCACCTGGTCGCTCGTCTCGGTGAGGCCGGGCGGGCAATCGAGCAGGACGCGGTCATAGGGCTTGGCGAGGCCGGTGAGGAGCTTCTGCAGGCGCTTCTTCTTGTCGAGCTCGTGGAAGAGCAGGTCGAGGCCGCGGAGCGACTCGTCGGCGGCGATGAGGTCGAGGCGCGGGACGGCGGTGTGGTGGACGAGCTTGGCCGGCTCGACATCCTTGGAGAAGACCGACTGGGCCTGGTCCTTCGACTTGTGGCCCGACAGGAGGAAGCTGCTCGCGGCCTGGGGATCGAGATCCCATAACAGGGTGCGGCGGGCCGAGAGGGTGGCCGAGCACCAGGCGAGGTTGACCGCCAGCGTCGTCTTCCCGACGCCGCCCTTGAGGCTGTAGATCGCGATCGTGGCCACGCGCGCTCCTTACACTGGTGAGGACGGCGCATCGTGCCGGAGAGCGCGGGGCGAGGCAACCTGTTGGAGATATGAAAACGGCCGGCGGATCGCTCCGCCGGCCGCGATGAAGGGGAAGACGAAGAGGCTCAGCTCTTGCAGGTGAGCGTGCCCTTGCCCGGCTGGGTGAGGGTGACGTTCTTCGAATTGCCGGTGAGCGAATAGCCTTCGGCCTTGAGCGGATCGCCGGCCTTGGCGGCAGTCAGCGTGACCGGGCTCGCGTCCTTGGACGGCTTGACCACGACCTGCTTGTCGCCCGCAAAGAAGGTGACATAGACGAGGCTGTTGTCCTTGCAGCGCATCGTGACGTCAGCAGTGATCGCCGGCGGCAGCTCGATCGGCGCCGCGTTGCGCAGTGCAGCAGCCTGGGGATCGTCGGCGACCGAGGTCACCTCCTGGGCTTTCTGCGAGTTGTTACAGGCCGAAAGCGCGAGCAGCGCGATGGCGGCGATGGGGAGGGTGCGGAGGATCATAGCGCGCGGTGCTTTGCCTACCGCAACCCCGACGTCAAGAGGGTGACGCCATATCCTGTCGCGAACTGCCACATTTTTATTGCATCGCAACAAAAGTGTCATTTTCCGTGACCGATCATTCGTGAAACTCGCTCAGCTCGGGGATGCGGCCAAAGGCGATTTTCGTGCCGACGCGATCGATTCGCCCACCATGCAGCGGACCGACGCTGACCGCGTTGCGGCCGAAGCGCTCATTGATTCGGTCCATCGCGCGGCTGAGCGACAAGGTGCGAGTCTCGCGGGCGAGCGGATCGTCGGGATCGAGCAGGGCGAAGAGCGACGGCTGCTCGCCCGCGACCGGCTCGATCTCGGCCAGGGTGACGCCGACCATGCGGATCTGGAAATCGCCCGGCCGGGTGCGGCCCGCCGCGACCAGCCGCGGATAGAGCGCATCGAGGGCTGCGAGCACCACGAAACTGTCCTGGGTGGCGGGGAGCCTGATGCTGGCGCGCCAGACCGACTTGTCGTCCTCGAAGCGGGCATGGAGGACGAGTAGGCGGCTGCGATAGCTTTTGCGGCGCAGCCGGCTCGTCGCCTTCAGGGCGAGGCGGCGGGCGGTGAGGCGGACCGGCTCGACCCCGCGTTTGCCGGGCGAGAGGACATGGCTGTGGCCGATCGAGCGGCTCTGGGTGGCCTTTTCGGGGAGGTCGACGCCGTGGAGCAGATACCAGAGCCGATCGCCATTGGTGCCGCCCCAGGCCGTGCCGGCGTCGCGCGGGCGGCGCTCGCAGAGCTGGCGGATATCGTTGATGCCGTCGCGGGCGAGGCGGCGCTCCATCTTCGCGCCGATGCCGGCAATGTCGCGCAGCGGCATGTCGTAGAGGCGTTGCGGCAGCTGCTCGGCGGGGAGGATGACGAGGCCGTCGGGCTTCTGCATGTCCGAGGCGAGCTTGGCGAGGAGGCGGTTGGGGGCGATGCCGACCGAGCTCGTCAGGCACTCCCCGACATGGGCGCGGATGCCGGCCTTGATGCGGTGGGCAAGCGCGGTGGCGGCCTCGACGCTGTTCTCGTTGTCGAGCAGGCGGCAGGCGACCTCGTCGATCGAGCATACGCGGGTGACGGGGATGTGCTTCCAGATCTCGGCGATGATGGCGTCGTGGAACTCGACATATTTTTCGTGGCGGGCAGGCGTGACGATCAGATCGCGGCAGAGGCGTTTGGCTTCCCAGACGGGGGTGCCGGTGGAGATGCCATAGCGTTTCGCCTCGACCGAGGCGGCGATGGCGACGGTGGTGTCGCTGTCGACGGGCGCGACGAGGACGGGCTTGCCGCGCAGTTCCGGCTGGAGCTGCTGTTCGACGCTGGCGAAATAGCTGTTCAGATCGAGGAACAGCCAGCGCAGCGGGCGTGGGGGCAGGAGGGGTTGGGGTTCCGGCACAGGGGGAACATAGCATGAACTTTGGGGCGGGGCGACTCCGGTGAGCATTGGGGGTGGGGTAAGTGAAGTGAGGGGAGAGTTGAATCGAGGTGCGCGGGCCTGGTTACTGCGTCACCCCGGACCTGTTCCGGGGTCCACTGGGCCGCAAAGCGATGGGCCGTTGTGTTTGCGGGACGGTGGATGCCGGAACTAGTCCGGCATGACGGAAAGTGGGCGTCACTCCAGAAACTCCCGCAGCGCGTCCCAGGCGGGTTGCTTGGCGGCGGCGCCCACGGTGTGGAGGGGGCTGCTCGAGGGGAGGGCGACAAGCGCGATGCCGGCCACGCCCTCAAGCTGCTTCGATCCGTGGCGGAAGGCGGTGGCGCCGTTGAAGGCGACCGCGCGGAGATCGGGCAGCGCGGCGACAAGGGCGGGGAGATCGTTGCCGACATGGTCGCGGATCGCGGCATCGCTGCTGCCCTCGCGGCGGGCGCTGGCGACGACGTCCCACAGGCCGACCCGCGCCGCGCCAAGGACGGCGAGGCGGGCTTCGTAGTCGAGCGGCACGAGATCGCGGCCGATGACGCCCGACATCAGGCGCCAGAACTGGTTCTGCGGGTGAGCGTAATAACGCTGCGCGGCGAGCGAGCGGTCTCCGGGGAGGCTGCCGAGGAGCAGCAGGCGGGCATCGGGGCTGACGATCGGGGGGAAGGAGCGTTTCTCGGGCATGGCGTCCCCTGCCTTAGCGATGGCGGGGCGCTTGTCTAAGCCGGCCCTTTTCCCCGCTGTTCTTGCTGTTATTCGGAAAATCAAATTTTCCCCGCTGTTATGTTGGAAATTCCGGCTGAATTCCTGAAGCATTATCAACGCTTTGCGGGAAATCCCGCTGTTATCGAAGAACAGCGGGATAACAGCGGCGGAACAGCGGGAATAACAGCGGGAATATCAGCGGAGGAACAGCGGGCTGTCGGGCAGAACAGCGGCGGCCGTCTTCGGGCTAAAATCGGTCATGTCAAAGAGCGGGCCAGAGCCGTGGTGGCATGCGGTCCTGCTCCGTCGTTCCATAGTCGGCCCCGTGGTTGAATCGGCGCGTCGACCATGAGCGCTTCGGTGACCGTGCAGGGAGAATGTTCACGCGAAGGCGCGAAGGCGCGAAGAGGTTTGGGAATGACGCTGTGGCTCCCATTTTCGCTTCGGGCACCGCGTTTCCGAAGGAGCAAAAGTGCGCGTTGCGCGAGTCTCTTCGCGGCTTCGCGCCTTCGCGTGAATCAAGGAAGGATTGTCGCGCAGTTCCGGTGGAGCGCACTGATCAGGCCTTGGGCAGGCAGGGGGCCTTGGCGGCGCGGAAGCGGAGGCAATCCCACATCATGTCGTCATTGCCGGCCGCATGGGCGACATAGCGCACGGCGAGCGTGGCATAATGCCGATCATCGAGGGGCACGCCGTGCGCGGCGGCGGCGGCCTCCGTCCAGCCATAGATGGTGCAGCTCGGCCGCTCGTCGCACTGCTTGTGGAAGGCGGCCTCGGTCTTCGGGACATTGGCGTCCGGCGCGATGACGACCGCGAAGACGTCCGGCGCGATCGGCGTGAACGCCAGGCCGCCCGGGCCGCGGGCCTTGTCGCCGTTGCCGCCGCACCCGGAGAGCAGAGGGGCGAGCAGCAGGACGGCAGCCAGCGCCGCGGCCTGCATGGCGCCGGCGATCGGCCGGGGCGCGGCGTGGTTCACCGGCATCAGATCCCGCCGAGGAAATCCATCTTGCCGATCGGCACGCCCTTGTGGCGGAGCAGGGCATAGGCGGTCGTCATGTGGAAATAGAAGTTCGGCAGGACGAAATTGAGCACATAGGAACGGCCGGTGAAATCGAACGAGCCGCGCGGGGTGGTGAGCGTGACGGGCGCATCCTCCTTGCCGTCGATCGCCTCGCGCGGGGCCGCGTTCAGGAAGGCGACCGTCCTGGCGATGCGTGCCTGGAGATCAGCGAAGCTGGCTTCCTCATCGGGCATCGCGACATTCTCGATGCCGCCGATGCGGACGACGGTGAACTTCGCCGAATCGCTGGCGCGCTGCACCTGGCCGGTGAGCGGCGCCATATCCTCGATCAGCCGGGCGTTCAGCAGCTCGGCGGGATCAAGGCCCTTCTCGGCGGCAAAGGCTTCGCCCTTGGCGAGGAAGCCGGACATGGCGTGGAAGCCCCGAAGGAAGACGGGGACGGTGAGATCGTAGAGGGCTGTCGTCATGCGGCGGGGGTTTAGCGGGGAGGGGTGGGGGTGTCGATGGGGGCTTTGCGCAAGCCTATGCGTTTCGACTGAATTTTCATGTGTCATTGACCTATGTGCCACTGGCACATATATGATGGCGATGACCAGCCTGCAGACCGTGGTGGAGCTGCCCGAGTTTCTGCGGCGGGCCTAGGCGATCATGTCCGAGGATGAACGTGTCGCGCTGGTGGATTTCATTGCCGCCAACCCCGAGGCAGGCGTCTCGCTCGGTGGCGGGCTGCGCAAGGTCCGCGTCGCCCGCGAGGGTGGCGGCAAAAGCGGGGGCTACCGGACCGTCTTCGTGTTCGGCGGCACGTATATACCCATCTTCCTGGTGACCGTGTTCGCCAAGAACGAGAAGGATAATCTGGGCAGGGCCGAACAGGCGGAACTGATCGCCATGAGCAAGGCCTTGCTCGCACATTATGGAGACCGGACATGAGCGCTTACGAAAGCATCAGGCAGGGGTTGAATGAGGCGCTGGCTTTCGCTGAAGGCCGGGAGACCGGCGCGCGCGTTCATCAGGTGGAAGTGCCCGCCGTTGATGTTGCCGCGATCCGGGCCAGCACCGGCCTGTCGCAGGGTGCCTTTGCCCGGAGCATCGGCGTGGCCAAGGGCACGTTGCTCAACTGGGAACACGGCCGCCGCCGCCCGACCGGGCCTGCCCAGGTGCTGCTCGCGATGATCGCGAAGAAGCCATCGCTGGTGAGTGAATTGCTGCGTTAGCTTCGCCCGGTTCCTCTTCGGTTGAATGCGGTGGGTGTGCAGCCTCTATGGGAAGCGGCAGGTTCCGAAGGCCATCTTGCAGCGCCCCTGAAGTCTTGCAATAGTCTGAGTAATTGATTCGACCGCGAACCGCGGAGCGGACGTGGCATTTGCTTGGGGAGGCTGCCCGATGAAACGATCCATTGCCATTATGCTGGCCGCGGCCACCGCAGCGACTGCCGCCATCGCCCCGATCGGCGCCGCGGCGGCGCAGACCGCCGCGCCGGAGGTCACCGAGGATTTTAAGCCCTCCTCGGTCAACCAGCCCGGCCAGGAATATCCGCAGGTCAATTCGCAAGGGCGCGCCCGCTTCCGCATTGTTGCGCCCGAGGCGCAGAGCGTGAAGGTGAGCCTCGGCCTGGGCGGACGCGGAGGCACGGTGCTGACCAAGGCGGCGGACGGCACCTGGGTGGGCACCACGGCGGGCCCGCTCGACGAGGGCTTTCATTATTACCACCTGACCATCGACGGCGGCACCTTCAACGACCCGGGAACGCTGAATTTCTACGGCTCGACGCGCTGGGAAAGCGGGATCGAAATTCCGGCGCATGACGCGGATTTCTACGCGCTGAGGGACGTTCCCCATGGTCGCGTGGAACAGGTGCTGTTCCCGTCGGCAAGCACCCATGCTCAGCGCCGCGCCTTTGTCTACACGCCGCCGGGATATGACCGGAACCAGCGCGAGCGCTATCCGGTCCTGTACCTGCAGCATGGCTGGGGCGAGGACGAGACCGCATGGTCCAACCAGGGCCATGCCAACCTGATCATGGATAACCTGATCGCCGCCGGCAAGGCACGGCCATTCATCATCGTGATGACCTATGGCATGACCAACGACGTGCGGCCGGGCGGCCTCGCCAGCTTCGACATCAAGCCGTTCCAGACCGTGCTCGTCAACGAGCTGATCCCCTATATCGACGCCAATTTCCGCACGCTTGCCGACCCGCGCCACCGCGCGATGGCGGGCCTTTCGATGGGCGGCTTCGAAACCAAGCTGATCGCGCCGGCAAACCTCGACACCTTCGCCTATATCGGCCTGTTGAGCGGCGGCACCTTCTCGCTCGACGACGTGAACCGGACGCCGGGGTTCAGGGACAAGGTCAAGCTGGTGTTCGTCAGCTTCGGCAGCCGGGAGCTCGACGGCGGCGGCATGGCCGGCCCGCCGGGCGCCCCGCGCGCGGACCCGCGGGCGAACGCCGAGGCGCTGAAGCGCGCGGGGATCAACAGCGTGTTTTATGTGTCGCCCAATACGGCGCATGAATTTCTGTCCTGGCGGCGGAGCCTGCGCGAATTCGCGCCGCTGCTGTTTCGGGAGTGAGCGGAACGACCTCCCCGACCAATCGGCCTTGTTCAGCAGCTAGGGGGGTGGGGGATGTGTCTGGTTTCCGCCCAATTACCGTCATTGCCGGCGGCAGCGCCGTCGCTACCCGATACCGCGTTTGTCTTCGCCGCGACAGCCGCGTTGGGTGCAATGGAATCTAAGATCCAATCGACAATGATCTTGAGCTCGTCCCGACCCTCGTCCGGAAGCCGATCAAAGAAATCATCCGCGTTCACCAGTGTAATCAGCTTCTCCATATCCTTGCGGCGGTATCCATCCGGCAGATAGGCTTCAAGCGCACCATTGCTAAGAATACTCACGCCTTCCGAGCGCTTCGCTTCGACAAAGTTAGTCAGCGCTTGTAGCTCTCCGTCGGATAGCTCAGACTTCAGCTTGATCCGGCGAGACTTGATGTATTCCCATGTAGCGACGGCGTCCCCCCAGCTATTGGACGCCATCGCCTCCTCTACGCGGTCAATGAGGCTCGCGCCGTCCGTGCTGCCGGGATCAGCGATAACCCGTTTCGCAATTTCGATCTTGTTGACGGTGAAGAGCCCCTTGATCTCAGGGGTGCCCACCTGCTCGACATAATCCAGGTCGGCGATCACGAGCGAGCGGACCTTACAGGCATCCAACAGCTTTTGGTACTGCGAGAACAGGCCCTTTCCGCCCACGCTTACCACCTCCAAAGTGGTGTTCAGCTTTGCGAGTCTGTCCTGTCCGCGCAATTGAATAAGCTTCTCGAAGAAAATGCGGTCTGAAATGCCTTCCACGAGCAGGACGCAGTCGGCGAAAAAAATTCTTTCGTTGTTCTGGCTGTTGACGACGTTAAAGAGGTGCTTATGGGCGGGAAGATCGTTGGATTTCAGGCGCACAATTTTGCTGCGCTGTTTTTCGCTATAGACCCGCGAAACATACTGAATTGAATCGGGCGACACGAAGGTGGGTGAGTGGGTCGCCATTACGAACTGATTGCCGGTTTCTTTCTCAAGCTTGCGGAAGAGCATGAGCAGCGATGCCTGCCAGCGCGGGTGAAGATGCAATTCCGGCTCATCAATCAAGATGAGCGCGTCCCTTACGTTGAGCGCATGAATCGCGAATAGATAGGTAAGAAGTTCTCGTTCTCCTGACGAAGCACTCGATACCAGGAAGGATGAGCCCTGTTTCGTCAGCTCTATATCATAGGAGTTGCTCATGAAATTGGTGGTTTTCAACTCCCAATCATAGCCGAGAGTGCGTAGATCGGCGGTGAGAGATTTGATCTGTGGGTCATTCAAAAAGGCCGTTCGTGCATCCACGTTCGATTGCTCTTGGAGCGAGCGAAATTTCTTGGCAATTTCGCCGACCGCCATCGGAACGTAGATCGTACCTGACCGTGAACTGGTAACGTCCGCGCCCTGCCGCTGTGCATTGTAGTCGAAACCATTTAGCGTAACGCTGGCCGTAAAGGCGTTGGAGCCTCGGTGAACAGGGAGGTACATCATCGGCATCTGCACAGCGGTCAGCTTTTGATCGCTGCGTATACGGTTATCGAGTTCAAATAGCCGGAGGTACTCGAGATACATGTTCGCGGCTTGCCCATTGGCGGGCTCCAAATGCACACCATTCCAGATATAGGTGAATCGCTGGCCAGCTTGAATTTGACCGAGGTCCCAGTGCTTGCAAGCATCCCATGGGTCGGATTGGAGGCGGTGCTTCAACCCCTTTTTCAGCTTCTCTGCATCGGCAGCGATTGCTTTCATGCTGGCTAGATCGCTGGCGGTGGCTTCCAGCTCCACCTCAACACGTTGAGGAGTTTCAAGTTTGGCTGCGCTGTGTCTGTCGAGTTCAAGCTGATTGAGGTTGCCATTGTCTTGGATCGTCCAGACTATTTCGTTGTTTATGTTGCCTTGAGTTAAGAATCGGCCCGCCAGTATATAGCGTCGCAATATGGTGATCGCGGTGTCGAGCAAATTAGTTTTGCCGCCGCCATTAGGCCCGATAATGATCGAGATTTGGCCGTCTAAGTCTAGCTCCTGCCGTTCCAGAAAGCTGCGGACGTTTTCGATTGCCAATTTTCGGAGACGCATTTCTGACCTTCCTTTGCGCGTACTTTGGCACGGCTGGGCAGGTGAAGGCTAGCGTGAGCTTTGGTCTATCCTCAATCCAAAGCAATCGAGCAGCTAACGGCCATAGATCACCATCGGAAATGAGAGCCCTGCCCCCAAAAAAAGAGCGACCGGGGCTGGACGAAATCCCCGGCCGCTCCCTGCCACGGCATCGCAATGGAATTGGATCGTTCCTAGTCGATCCCGCCCCCTTGCGGCGCCGCATGCGCCTGTCCGGCCTCGGCGAGCTCGGTCAGCTTGACGAACTCCTGCCGCCAATAGCCTGATTGGCTGCCCGCCAGCCGCCGGATATCCGCATAGCCGATGTCGCCGAGCCGCGTGTCGCCGCGCAGCTTCTGGCCGAAGGCGGCGACCGCGGTCGCGAAGGCCATGTCGCCCTGGGGCGGGGCCTGGGTGTTCAGCAGGGTCGCTGCGATCGGCCGCTCGATCAGGCGCGAGGTGTCGCCTTCGGGCAATTTGTAGCGCAGGCGGACATAGGCCATTTCGCCATTCTGCCTGTCGCCGGCCAATGCGCGGCGGGTGTTGGCGGTGAAGTGGCGATCGGGCAGCCAGCCCTTGCTGCCCGCCGGCACGACCTCGTAGATCGCGGTCACCTGGTGGCCGGCGCCGATATCGCCGGCGTCGACCTTGTCGTTGGCGAAATCCTGCTCGGCCAGCGCGCGGTTCTCGTATCCGATCAGGCGGTACTGGCTGACATAGGCCGGGTTGAACTCGACCTGGACCTTCACGTCCTTGGCGATGGTGAAGAGGGTCGAGGAGAGTTCCTCGGACAGGACCTTCCTCGCCTCCATCGCGCTGTCGATATAGGCGTAATTGCCGTTGCCGAGATCGGCCATGGATTCCATCAGCGCATCGTTGAAATTGCCCTGGCCGAAGCCGAGCGTGGTGAGGGTGATGCCGTCGTCGCGCTCCTTCTCGATGAGCTGCTCGAGCTGGCGCTGATCGGTCACGCCGACATTGAAATCGCCGTCGGTGGCGATCAGGATCCGGTTGATGCCGCCCTTGATGAAGCTGGCGCGGGCAGTGTCATAAGCGAGCTTGATGCCTTCGCCGCCCGCGGTCGAGCCGCCGGCGCTGAGCTGGTCTAGCGCCGCCTTGATTTGGGTCGCGTCGCTGGTCGGCTCGAGCACGACCCCGGCGGCGCCCGCATAGACGACGATGCCGACCTTGTCCCGCGGCTGGAGATTGTCGGCGACGAGCGAGAGCGCCGCCTTGACGAGGGGGAGCTTGTCGGGCTCGTCCATCGAGCCCGAGACGTCGACCAGGAAGACGAGGTTGGCGGGCGGGCGCTTCGCATAGCTCAGGTCATAGCCGCGCAGGCCGATGCGGAGCAGCTTCGTGTCGTGGTTCCAGGGGGTCTGCGCGACGTCAGTGGTGACGCTGAAGGGGGCGGCGCGATCGGCGGGGAGGGGATAATCATAGCGGAAATAGTTGATCATCTCCTCGGTGCGGACCGCGTCCTTCGGGGGGAGCTGGCCTGCGTTGAGGAAGCGGCGGACATTGGCATAGGCGCCGGTGTCGACATCGACCGCGAAGGTGGAAACCGGCGCGTCGGCGACGGCGTGGACCGGGGAGATGTCGTTGGGCTTGTATTTCTCGCCCGAGGGGTCGGCGACGGGGGAAGCCATGTCGCTCGAGCTCTCGGCGAGGCTGGTGCTTTCGGCGTTGTTGTTGGCGTTGTGCCGCGCCTTGTCACAGCCGGCGAGGAGGAGCGCGCCGGTGGCGACGCAGGCCAGGGCTTTGGTTCGGATCGAGGTTGCCTTCATTGGGACTCTCCTTTGCCACATTTACGCCTTATTTCTGCCGTGTTTGTGACACGGCTTTTTCGAGGTGGCAAGGGTTTTCCTATCGGGTTGGGGGATATTGAATGTCGGGCGGCGTGGCGGGCTCTGCACAGGCGCGAGCCGGGGGCCGGCGGCATCGCGCCTCGAGAGGATGATGATTAACCTAGATTTAGGCATTTGCTGACACGCAGGGGCGGGGGCCCTATGAGCGAATCCGGATGACGATTCGAAAATGACAGATCCGGCAATGCCTCACTGGATTCCCGTGGCGGAAAACGGGGCGCGCGCAATGATGATAAGGACGGATCCGCTGCTCGATGGAGTGCGGGAATCGCTCGGCATAGACCATGTCCTGTTTCGCGCGGAGATAGGGCGGGAAACCTATGTGATGGCCGATTCGGGCTCGCTGGCGGTCGTCAGGGACCTGTTGCCGCTGCTCGAGGCCACGGCTCCGAAAGCGTTCGGCTTCGACTTTCAGGTCATCGTCCGCGCAAGCGGCAGCGAGGGCGGATCGGGGCAGCTTGCGCTTATCCGGCGCGCGCCGAAATCCTGGCCGGAGGCGGCGCGCCGCGAATCGCAGCGGATCGCCGAGCAGCTGATGTCGCGCCTATATGAGATGATCTGACGGGGGCTCCCGGATCAGCCTTTCTCCCTTGACCGACAGGGAGGCCGTGACGAAGGCCGGGGGATGAATGCCGTCGCGGACGAACTGTTCGTAGAGGATCAGTCCCTCGTCCCTGAGCGCCTCTACCGCGTCGATGAAATCGCCATCGTCGCCGAAATCCGCAAATTTTCCGGAATCGATATCGACGCTGTCGGGAAATTGGCCGAACAAATAATATAGGATTTGTCGTCCCGCTCGGCTTACATGGCCGGATCGAAGGAGATCATCAAGACTCCGCATGACAGATCCAACTGGTGTTGCAGCGATATCTTCAATATCTCTATTATGCTTTGTGGGTAACGAAGAGTAAATGTCGATAGTTAAAGAATGGTTAACGCTGCGCGCGACAGCATTGCGTCGCGCCGGGGCGGCGGAGTAGGATCGCCGGCGATGGCCAAGCCGATCACCACCTATGCCGCCTTCTGGCCCTTCTATCTGCGCGAGCATGCGAAGGCGGAGACTCGGCGGCTGCATTATGCCGGGACGGCGCTGACCTTCCTGTTCCTGGCGCTCGCGCTGATGCGGGGCGGGTGGTGGTGGGCGCTGGTGCCGCTTGCCGGATACGGCTTTGCCTGGGGCGCGCATTTCGGGGTGGAGAAGAACCGGCCGGCGACCTTCACCTATCCGCTCTGGTCCCTGGCGAGCGATTACCGGATGTTCTTCCTGTGGCTCAGCGGGCGGCTCGGGCCGCATCTGCGGGCGGCGGGGGTTTCCGGCTGAATCTTCCCGGGAAACGATATCGGATAGGCAAGCAGCCGAACTTTGCCGCGCCCAACACGGGCTAGCTTGCCCGGCGGGGCGCACTCGCCCTATCTCTCCCGCATGACCATCACCCCCAATACGCTCGCGCTCATCGGCAACACTCCGCTCGTCAGGCTCAAGGGGCCGAGCGAGGCTTCGGGGTGCGATATTTACGGGAAGTGCGAATTCACCAATCCGGGCGCCTCGGTGAAGGACCGCGCGGCTTTGTTCATCGTCGAGGACGCCGAGGAGCGGGACGCGATCCGGCCGGGCGGGACGATCGTCGAGGGGACGGCGGGGAATACCGGGATCGGGCTTGCGCTGGTCGCCAATGCCAAGGGCTATCGGACGATCATCGTGATGCCCGAGACCCAGAGCCGCGAGAAGATGGATACGCTGCGCGCATTGGGCGCCGAGCTGGTGCTGGTGCCGGCGGCGCCTTATTCGAACCCGGGCCATTTCGTGCACACTTCGCGGCGGATCGCCGAGGAGACGCCGAATGCGATCTGGGCCAACCAGTTCGACAATATCGCCAACCGCCGCGCGCATATCGTCGGCACGGCGGAGGAGATCTGGGAGCAGATGGAGGGGCGGATCGACGGGTTCACCTGCTCGGTCGGCACCGGGGGGACTCTCGCCGGGGTCGGGCTCGGGCTGAAGGCGAAGGACGAGACCGTCTGCATCGCGCTGAGCGACCCCTATGGCGCGGCGCTCTACGATTATTATGCGCATGGCGAATTGCGCTCGGAAGGATCGTCGGTCGCCGAGGGGATCGGGCAGGGGCGGATCACCGCCAATCTCGAGGGCGCGCCGGTCGATACCCAGTTCCGCGTTTCGGATGCCGAGGGGATGGAATGGGTGACCCGGCTGCTCGGCGAGGAGGGGCTGTGCCTGGGGCTGTCCTCGGGAATCAATGTGGCGGGCGCGGTCGCGCTCGGGCGGCAGCTCGGGCCGGGAAAGCGGATCGTGACGATCCTGTGCGATACCGGGTTCCGCTATCTGTCGACGCTGTACAACCGGGCATGGCTCGAGTCGAAGGGGCTGGCCGTGCCGCCCTGGCTCGCCCGGGATTAGAGGTTTTTGCGCGCGCCGCTTCACCAGCGACGAGCCGTGCCATCGACAAGACGCTTTTCATGCGTTACATTTATGCCACAGGCATGAAAATTATCGCTCAGGATCCGGCGCAGACGTCGCAGCGAGTGAGGGTCGGGATGATCGGCCTCGCCGCCGTCCTGCTTCTCATCGGGCTGGCCGCTGCCATCTTCAGCACAGCGAGCAAGGAACGCCCGCTGAGCGTGGTGGGCGGCGCGCGGCCCGATGTCGTCGCCAACATGGCAGCCGGCAACAGCGCCCTGCCGAACGGGGCGGCGACCAGCGAGCCGCTCGCCGAGCTCGGGGTCGCGCCGAGCACTGCGACCGAAGACAATGCGGCCGGCGCATCGGGCAAGCGCAAATAACGATGGCGCGCGCTTCATCCGGCGGCCGGATTCCCCGGGGAGAACCGGGGAAAACATGGCGCCGGGCCGGGGACGGCCGGGGAATTTCCACCATTTTGCGTGAGTCGTTCAGAACACACCGGGAACGGGTTGAAATGTTTCAGAAAAAATCCCCGTAGAATCGAACCGGATAGAGTGATTTTCCGGCTTTTCCCCGGGTTTCCCCTTGAATCCCCGGTAATCCCGAGTTAACCCTTGTTTATAACAGGGTAGACTTATTTCGCTTGCGCGGAACGCGCTGGGGAGCGGCATCGTGTCGCTTTCGAGCTCGGAGAAGTCATGCCTGAAAAGGGTTCGGGCAGGCGTGACAGATCGGATCGACTATCAGGGAGACGGTCTTGGCCTTGTCGATGACAAGGGCAGGGTAGCCATTCCTGCGTCGCTTCGGGCAGTGCTTGCGGCGAACAGCCCGCGCGCCGACGGCAAGGATGGCGGCACCGTCATCATCGGCGTGCACGAGAGCAGCCCGTGCCTGATCGCCTATGATCCCGGCTTCCTGCCGATCCTGAAGGCCCAGCTCGACGAGCGCGAGGCGAATTTCCGGCTCGACCAGGGCGCGCGCAACCCCAATTTCAAGCGCCAGGCGGCGGTGGGCGAGGCAGTGCCGTTCGACGGCAGCGGGCGCTTCATCATGCCGGGCTTCCCGCGCTTCCATGCGAAGATCGGCGCGAACGCGTTCTTCTACGGGACGTTCGATTATATCGAGATCTGGGACCCGAAGACGCTGATGGAAGCCGAGGGCGTGCCCGAGGTGCAGAAATCCTGCGCGCGCTATCATTGCGCGCTGAAGGGGATCGAGCTGTGAGCGACCTCCCCGCCCAGACCCAGCCCCATACCCCCGTGCTGCTCGACGAAGTCGTGCTGGCGCTCGCGATCAGCCCTGGCGAGCGGCATGTCGATGCGACGTTCGGCGCCGGGGGATATACGCGGGCGCTGCTCGCCCGCGGCGCCCGCGTGTTCGCCTTCGACCGCGACCCCGATGCGATCGCGGCCGGGCGCGCGCTCGAGGCGGAGTCGGGCGGCGCGCTGACCCTGGTGCCGGCCACGTTCTCGGCGCTCGAATCCGAGCTCGAGGCGCGCGGCGCCGTGCCGGTCGACGGGGTGACGATGGATATCGGCGTCTCCTCAATGCAGCTCGACCAGGCCGAGCGCGGCTTCTCGTTCCAATATGACGGGCCGCTCGACATGCGGATGAGCCAGGAGGGCGAGACGGCGGCCGATTTCGTCAACACCGCCGACGAGGCGGTGATCGCCGATGTGCTCCATGAATATGGCGAGGAGCCGCGGGCGCGGCGGGTGGCGCGGGCGATCGTGATGGCGCGGCCGATCACCCGGACGGGCGAGCTGGCGCGGGTGGTGCGGCGCGCGCTCGGCTACAAGCCGCACGACAAGAAGGATCCCGCGACGCGGACCTTCCAGGCGATCCGCATCCATCTCAACCGCGAGCTCGGCGAACTGGCCGACGGGCTGGCCGCGGCCGAGCGGGTGCTGAAGCCCGGCGGGCGGCTGGCGGTGGTGACATTCCACTCGCTCGAGGACCGGATGGTGAAGCGATTCCTGCGCGAGCGGAGCGGGGGGATGCCGGGCGGATCGCGGCATCTTCCTGAGTTGCAGGTTAACCATAAGCCGAGCTTTGAGAGTGTCGGACGCGCGGTGCGCGCCGACGAGGCCGAGATCGCCCGCAACCCGCGGGCGCGATCGGCGACGTTAAGAACGGCGCGGCGAACGAGTGCCGCGGCGTGGACCGCGTAAAAGGAGCGATGTGATGCTTGGGTATGCGTGGAAAACTCTCGGTTGGTTCCTGGCCAGCGTGGCCGTGGCGCTCGGCTTTTTGCTGGTGCCGCTTCAGGTGGCGGCCGAACGCAAGAAGCTCGACCGGACGGTGAGCCAGATTGCTGAGGCGCACCGCGACATCCGCGCGTTGGAGACCGAGTTCGACACCCGCGCCAATCTCGCCCAGCTCGAGAAATGGAATGGCGACACGCTGCGCCTGACCGCGCCGGTCGCGGCGCAGTTCGTGCCGGATACGGGCGCGCTCGCCTCGCTCGACGTGCATCAGGGCGCGTCGATTCAGATGGCGTCGCTGGTCGTGCCGTCGCTGCCTGACGCGGGGATGAAGCCCGCAGCGCCCGTGGTACCGGCGGCGACCGCGCCGGTCGCGGCAGCGGCGCCGACCATGACGGCAGCGGTGGCGCCGGTGCGCGACCATGCGATCGCGCGCGGCAAGGCGCAGGCGATCGCGCTGCTCGATCGCAAGCTGATGAGCGATTCCACGATCGGCGACCTGCTGGGCGGCACGCGGGCGGAAGCAGGCGGCGCGCATTGACCGCACTCGTCGCCCGGCCCCTGCCGCCGCGGCGGATGACCGGCCAGCGCCACGCGCTGGTCGCGACCGCGCATGTGCGGCTGATGATCCTGATGCTGATGATCGCCGCCGGCTTCGCCCTGGTGATCGCGAAGATCGCAATGCTCGGCCTGCTCACCACCCCGGCCAGCGCGCAGGGGCCGAATTTCGGATCGCTGATGCGCGGCGATATCCTCGATCGCAACGGCGAGCCGCTTGCGCGGACGATCGAGGCCTGGACGATCGGCGTCCATCCGTCGCAACTGATCGGCGACCGTCACGACATTGCCGACAAGCTCGCTCAGGCGATGCCCGAACATGACGCGGCTTATTATTACAGCCGACTGACATTGCCGGTGAATTTCACCTATCTCGAGCGCCATGCGTCGCCGGCCCTGGTCAACCAGATCCACGCGATCGGCGAGCCTGCCCTCGTGTTCGCGCAGGAGCCCGAGCGGCTTTATCCGCAGACGACGATGGCGGCGCATGTGCTCGGTTATATCGGGCCGACGGCGAAGGACCCGCGGATCATGGGCCGGGCCGGGATCGAGCGCGCGTTCGAGGAGCGGCTGACCAACCCGGCGCAGCGCGGCACGCCGATCACGCTGTCGATCGATTCACGCGTCCAGGCAGCGATGGAGAGCGAACTCGGCCACGCGATGACCTCGTTCCAGGCAAAGGCGGCAACCGGGGTCGTGCTCGACGTGAACACCGGCGAAGTGATCGCGATGGTCTCGCTGCCGGTCTACAACCCCAACAAGCTCGCGGGCACCGGCATCGACGCGCTGCGCAACAATGTGACTCAGAGCGTGTACGAGCTCGGATCGACCTTCAAGCCGATCACCATGGCGACAGCGATCGAGTCAGGCGTCGTCACCTCGATGTCGAAACGCTTCGATGCGACCGAGCCGCTCCATATCGGCGGCTTCACCATCCATGACGACCATGCGCAGAAACGCTTCCTCGATATTCCCGAGACGCTGGTCCATTCCTCGAACATCGCGACCGCGCGGATCGCCGACGAGATCGGCAAGGACCGGCTCGCGGCGATGTTCACGGCCATGGGATTCGGCGAACGGCCGACGATCGAGCTGCGCGAGCGGGCGGGGCCGATCTGGCCGGTCTTCTGGGCGCGGACAACGGTGATGACCGCCGGCTATGGCCACGGCATCGCGGTGACGCCGCTTCACCTCGCCAATGCCTATGCGACTCTGGTCAATGGCGGCATCTGGCGGCCGACGACCTTGATGAAACTGGCCCCGGGCGCGGCGCCGGCGGGGCGCCGGGTGCTGTCGGAAGCGACCAGCGCGCGGATGCGGCAATTGCTGCGCCTGGTCGTCACGCAGGGCACCGGCCGCAAGGGCGAGGCACCGGGCTACCGCGTGGGCGGTAAGACCGGCACCGCCGAGATTGCCGGCGCCGGAGGCTATTCGAAGAAGTCCAACGTCTCGACCTTTGCCGCTGCCTTCCCGATGGATGCCCCGCGCTATGTCGTCGTCGCGATGCTCGATGCGCCGATCGCCAACGCTGAATCGGCCGGCCAGACGACCGCCGCCTGGACCGTGGCGCCGGTCGTCAGCCGGGTGATTTCGCGCACCGGCGCGATGCTCGGCGTGCTGCCGAGCACCACCCGCGACGTCGACGTTTCCGAATTGCTGCCCCTGTTGTGGCACGCGCCGGGCGAAGACTCGGCCGATCCGGAATGAAGCTCGGTGCGCTGACCGGCGGCCTCGAGGACGCGACCGTCACCAGCTTCGCGATCGACCATCGCAAGGTGGCACCGGGCACGATCTTCGGTGCCTTCGAGGGCGCTCAGGTGAATGGCGAGGATTTCATTCCAGCGGCGATAGCCGGCGGCGCGATTGCCGTGGTGGCGCGGCCCGAGGCGCGGGTCGAGGGCGTGGTGCACATTGCCGACGCCAATCCGCGCAAGCGTTTCGCCCGGCTTGCCGCGCGCTATTTCGCGCCGTTCCCGGAGACGGCGGTGGCGGTGACAGGGACCAACGGCAAGACCTCGACTGTCGAGATGACCCGCCAATTGTGGCGGATGGCGGGGCATCATGCCGCGTCGATCGGCACGCTCGGCGTGACGACCGCAGACGACCAGGTTTCGACCGGGTTGACCACCCCGGACATCGTCACCTTCCTCTCCAACGTCGCCGGACTGGCGCGCGAGGGGGTGAGCCATGTCGCGTTCGAGGCGTCGAGCCACGGCCTGTCGCAATATCGCACCGAGGGGCTGCCGGTGCGGGCGGCCGCCTTCACCAACCTCAGCCGCGATCATCTCGATTATCACGGCACGATGGAGGCCTATTTCGAGGCCAAGCTGCGGCTGTTCTCCGAGGTGGTCGATCGCGACGGTGCGGCGGTGGTCTGGGTTGACGATCCAGCGTCGGCGCGGGTGATCGAAGTGGCGCGGGCGCGTGGCATCCGGGTGATCACGGTCGGCACGCGTGGCGAGACGTTGCGACTGATGTCGCGCGACCCGACCCTGCTCGGCCAGGGCCTGGTGATCGCGGCCGAGGGCAAGGCGCACAAGGTGATGCTGCCGCTGATCGGCGCCTATCAGGCGGCGAACGCGCTGACCGCGGCGGGGCTGGTGATCGCCACGGGGGGAGATGTCGCGGCGACGCTGGCGGCGCTGGCGCGGCTACAGCCGGTGCGCGGGCGGCTCGAACGCGCGGTGATCGCGCGGACCGGAGCGCCGGTCTATGTTGATTACGCGCACACGCCCGACGCGCTCGAGGCGGCGATCGCTGCGCTCAAGCCGCATGCCGCCGGGCGGCTGATCGTGGTGATCGGGGCTGGCGGCGACCGCGACCAGGGCAAGCGCGAAGCGATGGGGGCAATTGCGGCGACGATGGCCGACCGCGTGATCGTGACTGACGACAATCCGCGTTCGGAGGATCCCGCGGCCATCCGCGCGATGGTGATGGCTGGCGCGCCGGAGGCGACGGAGATCGGATCGCGGCGCGATGCGATTGGGGCCGCGGTCGGCGAGGCGGGTCCGCGGGATATCGTGCTGATTGCGGGCAAGGGGCATGAGCAGGGACAGATTGTCGGAGATATGGTGCTGCCGTTCGATGATGTGAACGTAGCCCGGGAGATGGCGGCGTGACGCTCTGGACCTCAGCCGAGATTGCGGCCGCCACCGGCGGTATTGCGTCCACCGATTTCACCGTCACCGGCGTCACCTTCGACTCCCGCGAAGTGGTCCCTGGCGACCTGTTCGTCGCGCTGAAGGGCGAGGCGAGTGACGGGCATCAATTTCTGGATCAAAGCTCCGAGCGGGGAGCGTCGGGTGCGGTTGTCAGTGTAACGACACCGCACCCGCATGTTTTGGTCGCCGATACGATGGCGGCACTGGAGGATCTGGCGCGCGCGGCGCGCGCGCGCACCGCCGCCAGGATCATCGGCGTCACCGGATCGGTCGGCAAGACCGGCACCAAGGAGGCCTTGTTCGCAGCGCTCGACCGGTGCGCGCCGGGCGCGGTACATCGCTCGGTGAAAAGCTACAATAACCATACCGGCGTGCCGCTGAGCCTCGCGCGGATGCCCGCTGCCAGCCGCTTCGGCATCTTCGAGATGGGGATGAATCACGCCGGCGAGCTCGCGCATCTGACCAGCCTGGTCCGCCCGCATGTCGCGATGGTGACGGCGATCGCGCCGGCGCACACCGCCTTTTTCCCCGACGAGAGCGCAATCGCCGATGCCAAGGGCGAGATCTTCGCCGGGCTCGAGCCGGGCGGCATCGCGATCGTGCCCTTCGACAGCCCCTATCGCGACCGGCTCATCGCCGCCGCCCGACCTTATGCGGCACGGATCGTCACCTTCGGGGTCGACGACGGCGCCGATGTCCAGGCGATCGAGACGATGCGCAGCGCCAGCGGCGGCACCTTCGTCACCGCTCGGCTCGGCGATCAGGAATTGAGTTTCACCGTGTCGCAGCCCGGAATGCACTGGGTATCGAATGCGCTCGCGGTGCTGGCAGCGGTCGACGCGGTCGGCGGCGACCTTGCCCTGGCCGGTCTCGCCCTCGCCGAGCTTGGCGGGCTTGCCGGGCGCGGCGCGCGGCTGACCGTGCCGGTTGCCGGCGGCGACGCGCTGGTGATCGACGAAAGCTACAACGCCAATCCTTCGTCGATGCGCGCGACCCTCGCGGTGCTGGCGGCTGAGCCGGCAGTCCGCAAGCTCGCGGTGCTTGGCGAGATGCGCGAACTCGGCGAGAGAAGCGACGCCTATCACGCCGATCTGGCCGGCCCGATCCTCGCTGCGGGGGTCGAACGGGTCATCCTGGTCGGTGAAGCGATGGCGGCGCTCGCAAACGCGCTTGAGGGCAAGATCGATTTCGTCCATGTGGCCGATGCGGCCGCGGCGCGCGATCGCCTTCAGGCGATCCTGGCACCCGGCGACGCGGTTCTCATCAAGGGTTCGAACGGAGTCGGGCTTGCGGCGGTTGTCGCTGGCCTGGCGGGCGGGATGACTTAATGCTCTATTTGATTGCCAAATATCTTGGCTTCCCGGGGTTATTGAACCTCGTTCGATACCAGAGCTTCCGCACCGGCGCGGCAGTGGCGACGGCGTTGTTCATCGGCCTGCTGATCGGGCCGCGCTTCATCGGATGGCTGCGAGTCCGCCAGGGAAAGGGTCAGCCGATCCGCAGCGACGGGCCGCAAAGCCATCTTGCCAAGCGCGGCACGCCGACCATGGGCGGGCTGATGATCCTCACCTCGCTGATCGTCTCGATGCTGTTGTGGATGGACCTGACCAACCCGTTCGTCTGGGCCTGCGCCTTTGTGACGCTTGGCTTTGGCATGATCGGTTTCCTCGACGATTACGACAAGGTGACCAAGGCAAGCCACAAGGGTGTCTCGGGCCGTATCCGCCTGATCGGCGAATTCGTGATCGCTGGAATTGCGAGCGCGATCATCGTTCATGAGAATGGCACGCATCTCTATTTGCCGTTCACCACCGGGATATCGATCGATCTCGGCTATTTCTACATCGCCTTTGCCGCCTTCACGATCGTTGCATTCGGCAATGCGGTGAACCTGACCGACGGGCTCGACGGCCTTGCGACGATGCCGGTGATCATCGCTTCGGTCGCGTTCATGATCATCGTCTACCTGGCCGGCAACGCGAAGTTCGCCACCTATCTCGGCATTCCGCACGTGCCGCATGCCGGCGAACTCGCGATCTTCTGCGGCGGGATGGTCGGGGCGGGGCTTGCGTTCCTGTGGTTCAACGCGCCGCCGGCGGCTGTGTTTATGGGCGATACCGGCAGCCTTGCGCTTGGCGGGGCGCTCGGCGCGATCGCGGTCGTGGCGCATCACGAGATCGTGCTCGGCATCATCGGCGGCCTGTTCGTGATCGAGGCCCTCTCGGTGATCATCCAGGTGTTCTTCTACAAGCGTACCGGCAAGCGCGTGTTCAAGATGGCGCCGATCCACCATCATTTCGAGCAGCTCGGCTGGAGCGAGCCGACCGTCGTGATCCGTTTCTGGATCATCGCGCTTGTGCTCGCGCTTGCCGGCCTGTCGACCCTGAAGCTCAGGTGATCACCAGCCCCCTCTGGCGCGGCAAACGCTTCGCTGTGCTGGGGCTCGCGCGCTCGGGCGCGGCAACGGTGCGTGCGCTGGTAGCAAGTGGGGCCGAGGTTGCGGCGTGGGATTCGAGCGAGGCTGCGCGGGCGGGGTTTTCCGGCGCGACCATCGCCGATCCCGAGACGATCGACCTCACCGGTTTTGACGGCCTTGTCGTTTCGCCGGGCGTCCCGATCAATCGCCATCCGGTCGCCGCAAAGGCGCGCGCGGCGAACGTGCCTGTCATCGGCGATATCGAGTTGTTCGCCCAGGCCCGAGCGTCGCTGCCGCCGCACAAGGTCGTCGGCATCACCGGCACCAACGGCAAATCCACCACCACCGCGCTGATCCACCACATCCTCGAAACCGCCGGCGTCCCGGCGCGGCTCGGCGGCAATATCGGCAAGCCGATCCTCGGCGAGGAGCCGCTTCCCGGCGGCGGCGTCTATGTGCTCGAGCTGTCGAGCTACCAGATCGACCTGACCTTCACGCTCGACTGCGAGGTCGCGATCCTGCTCAACATCACGCCCGATCATCTCGATCGCTATGACGGGTTCGAGGGCTATGCCGCTTCCAAGGCGCGGTTGTTCGCGATGCAGTCGGCACGCCATGCCGCGATCATCGGCATCGGGGATACCGCCTCGGCGCAGATCGCGCGGAGCCTCTCGGCACGGGCTGAGCACCTCACCAAGATCGCGCCTGGCGTGTGCATGGACCAGTCGCGCTGGCCCTCGCTTCAGGGCCCGCACAATGCGCAGAACGCGCTTGCGGCAATCGGCGCCTGCCAGGCGCTCGGCGTTTCCGAAGCGGCGATCGATCGCGGGCTCGAGAGCTTCAAGGGCCTGCCGCACCGGATGGAGCTGGTCCGCACGCTGAACGGCGTCGGCTTCGTCAACGACAGCAAGGCGACCAATCCGGAATCGACCGCGCCGGCGCTGGCTGCCTTCCCGCGCATTCACTGGATTCTCGGCGGCCAGGCCAAATCCGACGACCTCGATGCCTGCGCTCCGCATTTCGGGCATATCGTGCGCGCCTATACGATCGGCGAGGCCGGGCCGCGCTTCGCGGCGATCCTCAAGCCGCTCATGCCGGTCGTGGAAAGCGGAACGCTCGACGCAGCGGTGACCGACGCCGCGGCCGGCGCGCATGCCGGCGAGACCGTTCTGCTCTCCCCGGCCTGCGCCTCGTTCGACCAGTTTCGCGATTTCGAGGATCGTGGCGATCGTTTCCGCGCCGCAGTCGAGGCGTTGCGATGAACGCCGCCCGCCCCGGCACGCTGACGCTCTGGAACCGGATGAAGGGCCAGGGCGGGCGCGGCGACAGGTCTCCGCTCGGCATGTGGTTCTGGGATATCGACCGGGTGTTGCTGCTCCTCGCCCTGCTGCTGATGGCGGTCGGGCTGGTCGCCGTCGGCGCTGCGTCCCCGGCGGCGGCGGCGCGCTATTCGGACGACAAGCACCATGTGCCGCCGCTCTTCTACCTCTGGTGGCAGCTCGCCTGGGTTGGGGTGTCGCTGCCGGTGCTGTTCATCGTCTCGATGCTGCCGATCACGATCGCGCGGCGGATCGCGTTGATCGGGACGGCGGTGTGCGTGGTGATGCTGATCGCGGTTCCCTTTATCGGCGTCGAGCGGAACGGCGCGACGCGCTGGCTCAATTTCAGCGTCTCGCTGATCCAGCCGTCCGAATTCCTGAAGCCCTTCTTCATCGTCACCTGCGCCTGGCTCCTGTCGATGAAAGCGAAGGACGATACGCTGCCCGTGGTCGTCATCACCGGCGCGATGACCGTGCTGGTCGGCGTGCTGCTGATGCTGCAGCCCGATTTCGGGCAGACCATGGTGTTCGCCGCGGTCTGGCTCGCCCTGCTGATGATCGCCGGCACCTCGCCCAAGGTCATGGCCGGGCTGATCGGCTGCGTGCCGGCGGGCGTGCTTGCCGCCTATCTGTTCTACGGCACCGCGCGCACCCGGATCGACGCCTATCTCTTTCCGAACAGCGGCGGCGCCGAGGGCGGCTCCGACCATTTCCAGACCGATGCTGCGCGCGCCACCATCACAGCGGGCGGCTGGCGCGGCACCGGGCCCGGCGGCGGGACGATGAAGTTTCGTCTTCCCGAGGGACATACCGACTATATCTTCTCGGTGATCGGCGAGGAATTCGGGCTGGTCGCCTGCGCGATCATCGCGCTGCTGTTCCTCGTGATCGTTATCCGGGTGTTCGTGAAGCTGCTCGACGAGACGGACGAATTCCGGCTTTATGCAGCCGCGGGCCTCGCCACGCAGTTCGGCGCGCAGGCGCTGATCAGTATGGCGGTCAATACGGGACTCGCACCCTCAAAAGGAATGACTTTGCCCTTCATCAGCTATGGTGGATCGTCCATGGTCGCGCTGTCGATCGGCATGGGCTTGCTGCTTGCCTTCACCCGGCGCAATCCGTTCGTGACGCGTTCCCCCTATATCGCGCGATGGAGCGGCGAATGAGCATTGCACGGCACTTCGTTCTCGCGGCCGGCGGCACCGGCGGCCATATGGTGCCCGCAGCGGCGCTCGCCGCCGAGCTGATGCGGCGCGGCCATCATGTCGCGTTGATCAGCGACGAACGCGGGGTGCGCTTTCCGGGGTTGTTCGAGGGCGTGCAGACTCATGTGTTGCCGGCCGGCCGGCTCGCCGGCGGACCGATCGGCTGGATGCGCGCCGCCTCGAGCATGATCAAGGCGCGGTCAATGGCGATCGAGCTGTATCGGGCCTTCAAGCCGGCCGCGGTGATCGGCTTTGGCGGCTATCCCGCGCTGCCCGCGCTGCTGGCCGCCTTCAACCTCAAGATCCCGACCGCGATCCATGAGCAGAATGCAGTGCTCGGGCGGGTCAACCGGCTCGTCGCGAGCCGGGTGAGCGCGATCGCAACCTCCTATGCCGATGTGGCGCGGCTCAAGGATGCCTATCGCGGCAAGACTCATCTGGTCGGCAATCCGGTACGTGATTCAGTGCTCGCGCTGCGCGCCAAACCCTATCCGCTGCTCGAGGAGGATGGCATTTTCCGTGTGCTCGTTACCGGCGGCAGCCAGGGCGCGAGCGTGCTGAGCAAGGTCGTGCCCGACGGGCTGTCGCTGCTGCCGATCAGCTTCCGCCGCCGGTTGCAGGTGACTCACCAGGCGCGAATCGAGGATATCGACGCGGCGCGGGCCAAATATGCCGAGCTGTCGATCGCAGCCGATCTCGCGACCTACCTGCCCGATCTGCCCGAACAGCTCGCATGGGCGCATATCGTGATTGCCCGAGCAGGCGCCTCGACACTTGCCGAGCTGACCGTTGCCGGGCGGCCGGCGATCCTGGTGCCGCTGCCCTCTGCGACCGACGATCACCAGACCGCCAATGCGCGCGAGATGACTGCGGCGGGCGGCGCGCGGACGATCGAGCAACGCAATTTCACGCCGGTCGAGCTTGCCAAGCAGATGCAGAAGCTCGGGCTCGATCCCACCGCGCTGCAGAATGCCGCGGCACGGGCGCGGAGCTGCGGCCGGCCGGACGCGGCGCGCGATCTTGCCGATCTCGTCGAGAGCCTCGAGGATACGCATGGTGATATGCCGATCGGCGAGGCGCGCCCGATCAAGTTCGGCGATCAGGCGGTTTTCGCATGAGGGGCGTCGCAACCGACATCGGCACGATCCATTTCGTCGGCATCGGCGGCATCGGCATGTCCGGTATTGCCGAGGTGATGCACAATCTCGGCTACAAGGTGCAGGGCTCGGATGTCGGCGAAAGCTATGTCGTCGAGGGGCTTCGCAAGCTCGGCATCCCGATCAGTATCGGCCATGCCGCCGAGAATCTCGGTGATGCCGCGGTGGTGGTCACCTCGACTGCGATCAAGCGCGACAATGTCGAGGTGAATGCTGCGCTCGAGCGCCGCATCCCGGTCGTCCGGCGGGCGGAAATGCTGGCCGAATTGATGCGGCTCAAATCGACCGTCGCGGTCGCGGGGACTCACGGCAAGACGACGACGACGTCGATGATCGCAGCCTTGCTTGACGCAGGCGGGGTCGATCCGACGGTGATCAACGGTGGGATCATCAACAGCTACGGCTCGAACGCCCGGCTCGGCGCGAGCGACTGGATGGTGGTCGAGGCAGACGAAAGCGACGGCAGCTTCCTCAGGCTCGACGGGACGATCGCTGTCGTCACCAATATCGATCCCGAGCATCTCGACCATTATGGCTCGTTCGACGCCGTGAAGGACGCCTTTGTCGAGTTCGTCGAGAATGTGCCTTTCTATGGCGCGGCGCTGCTGTGCCTCGACCATCCGGAGGTTCAGGGGATCATCCCGCGCGTCCGCGACCGGCGCGTCGTGACCTATGGCTTCTCCGCCCAGGCCGATGTGCGTGGCGTGAACGTGACGCCGATCCCGGGCGGCAATCGCTTCGAGGCGGTGGTGCGCAGCCGTGACGGCTCGACCCGCTCGATCGAGGGGATCGAGATGCCGATGCCGGGGCGCCACAATGTTCAGAACGCGCTCGCCGCGATCGGCGTGGCGCTCGAGCTCGGCATCGACGATGCGACGATCCAGCAGGGCTTTGCCAAGTTCGGCGGGGTGAAGCGGCGCTTCACCAAGGTCGGCGAAGTCCCGGTCGAGGGTGGGGGCGTCGTGACGATCATCGACGATTATGGGCATCACCCGGTCGAGATTCGTGCCGTGCTGTCGGCCGCGCGCGAGGGCGTCGAGAACCGTGTGATCGCCGTCGTCCAGCCGCACCGTTATTCGCGGCTCGGCAATCTGATGGAGGAATTCCAGCAGGCCTTCAACGATGCGGACATGGTGCTGGTCGCACCGGTTTACCCCGCGGGCGAAGCGCCGGTGGAGGGTGTCGATGCCGACGCGCTGGTCGAGGGGCTGAAGCGGCGCGGGCATCGCTCGGCGGCGACCGTGGCTGATGCCGATGCGCTGGCGAAGGCGCTGGTCGGCATGGCGCAGCCGGGCGACATGGTCGTCTGTCTCGGTGCCGGGGATATTACGAAATGGGCGGCAGGCCTCGCCGGTGCGATCGAGGCGCTGCGATGAGCAATGTCTGTTACGCCCTCCCGCCTTTGCAGGGCACCGCTGAACATCAGGGGAGCCTCGCCGACTTCATCTGGTTCCGCA
This sequence comes from Sphingomonas oligophenolica, assembly GCF_039522915.1. Lineage (NCBI taxonomy): Bacteria > Pseudomonadati > Pseudomonadota > Alphaproteobacteria > Sphingomonadales > Sphingomonadaceae > Sphingomonas > Sphingomonas oligophenolica. The sequence continues at coordinate 64,007 of NZ_BAAAEH010000013.1, read as the reverse complement.
CCGGCGGCCCGGCCGAATGGCTGGTGCGGCCGAAGGACGTGCATGACTTGTCGGTGTTTCTTGCCGGGCTCGATCCTCGAACGCCGGTGCTGCCCGTCGGGGTCGGGTCGAATTTGATCGTGCGCGATGGCGGCGTGCCGGGTGTCGTGGTGCGGCTGCCCAAGGCGATGGCGAAGGTCGCGATCGAGCCGGAGAACAGGGTTCGTGCCGGGGGTGCGGCGATGGGGATCAGCGTCGCGAGCGCCGCGCGCGATGCCGGCATTGCCGGGCTGGAATTTCTGCGCGGGATCCCCGGCACCGTGGGCGGCGCCGTCAAGATGAACGCGGGCGCCTATGGGCGCGACACCTCGGACATATTGATCGAGGCGACTGTGGTCACGCGATCCGGTGATGTCGAGACATGGCCGGCGGCGCGGTTCGGCTACACCTATCGCCACTCGGATCTGCCGGCGGGCGCGGTGGTGGTCGAGGCGGTGTTCGAGGGCGTGCCTGGTGACCCCAAGGTGATCGGTGCCGAGATGGACCGGATCGCGGCGGAGCGTGAGGCATCGCAGCCATTGCGCTCGCGCACCGGCGGATCGACCTTCAAGAATCCCGACGGCGACAAGGCCTGGGCGCTGATCGATGCGGCCGGGTGTCGCGGGTTGACGCGCGGCGATGCGCAGGTTTCCGAGAAGCACTGCAACTTCCTTCTCAATCTCGGGAGCGCGACGAGCGCCGATATCGAGGCTTTGGGCGAGGAAGTTCGCGCAAAGGTAAAGGCGCATTCGGGGGTCGAGCTGGAATGGGAGATACAGCGTGTCGGAGTGTTCTCCGACGACGCCAGCAAGAAACGGGTGGGCGTGAAATGAGGCTGCATGTCGCCGTCCTGATGGGTGGGTGGTCCGCCGAGCGCGAGGTGTCGTTGATGTCGGGCGCGGGCGTCGCCGAGGCGCTCGAGACGCTTGGCCACCGCGTCACCCGGATCGACATGGACCGCGATGTGGCGGTGAAGCTTGCCGAGACGGCGCCGGATATCGTGTTCAACGCGCTCCACGGCACCCCGGGCGAAGACGGGACGGTGCAGGGCATGCTCGACCTGATGGGCCTCAAATATACTCATTCGGGCATGGTCACCTCGGTGATCGCGATCGACAAATTGCTGACCAAGCAGGCGCTGGTGCCGCACGGCATTCCGATGCCCGGCGGTCGGATCGTGAAGAGCGAGAGCCTGTACGAAGGCGATCCGCTGCCGCGGCCCTATGTGCTGAAGCCGGTCAATGAGGGATCGTCGGTCGGCGTCGCGATCGTCACTGACGAGGGCAATTACGGCAACCCGATCGCGCGCGGCGTCAAAGGCCCCTGGGGCGAATTCGAGGAGCTGCTCGCCGAGCCCTATATCCGCGGGCGCGAGCTGACGACCGCTGTGCTCGGCGGCGAGGCGCTGGGCGTGACCGAGCTCAAGCCCAAGAGCGGCTGGTATGATTATGACGCGAAATATACCGACGGGCTGACCGAGCATATCTGTCCGGCGGACATTCCCGACGAGATTGCCGCCGCCTGCAAGAGCATCGCGCTCGAGGCGCACAAATTGCTCGGCTGCAAGGGTGCGTCGCGTTCCGATTTCCGCTGGGACGACAGCCAGGGCGCTGACGGGCTGTTCCTGCTCGAGGTGAATACGCAGCCGGGCATGACACCGCTCAGCCTTGTACCCGAACAGGCACGGCATATCGGGATGAGCTATGCCGAGCTCGTCCAAAAGATCGTCGAGGAGGCCCTGAGCCCGGAGAAGGCAACGTGAGCCGCACCCTCAAACGCGGATCGCCGCCGCGCCGCCCGGTTCAGAAGGGGCGCCGCCAGCCGCCCAAGCCGTCGATCATCGACCGGATCGTCGCTGCGCTGCCGATCAGCGAGCAGGCCCTGCACCGGATCACGACCTGGTCGATCTTCACTCTGGTGTGCGCGGCGATCCTCGCCGCGGCGACCTGGTTCGGCATTCCGAGCGCGATCGGCGTTCAGCTGGCCGAGGGGATCGGTCGGGCGGGGTTCCGGGTCGAGCAGGTCGAGGTCACCGGCCTCAGCCGGATGGACCGGATGACCGTCTATGCCGTCGCGCTCGATCAGCGCTCGCGGGCGATGCCGCTCGTCAATCTCGAGGATGTCCGGCAGAAGCTGCTCGCTTATGGCTGGATCGCCGACGCCCATGTCTCGCGTCGGCTGCCCGATACCTTGCTCGTCCATATCGTCGAGCGGCAGCCGACCGCAGTGTGGCAGGATCACGGCAAGCTGTCGCTGATCGCGGCTGACGGCGTGTGGCTGGAGCCGGTCAAGGCCGAGGCGATGCCCGATCTGCCTTTGGTCATCGGCCCTGGCGCCAATGCCCAGGAAGCTGCCTATCAGAAGCTGCTCGATGCGGCGCCGGCGATCCGCCCGCTGGTCAAGGCGGCGACCTGGGTCGGCAACCGGCGCTGGAACCTGTTGTTCGAATCGGGCGAGACGCTGGCACTGCCCGAAGGCGAGGGCGACGCGGCCCGCGCGCTCGTCAAGTTCGCTCAGATGGACGGGCTCAAGCCGTTGCTCGGCAGGGGCTGGGTCAGGTTCGACATGCGCGATCCGACCAAGTTCATCGCGCGCAAGCCCGGACAGGTGAGCAATCGCGAGCTCACTGACCCCAATGATGTCAATGCGCCGGTGCGGCCGGCGCTGATTGAAGCAAAGCACGCCGCTCCAAATAGCAGTCAGGGATAATATCATGGCGAAGGCAGCACCCGAGGGATTGATCACGGCGCTCGATATCGGATCGTCAAAGGTCTCCGCGTTGATCGCACAAAAGGGCGATGGCGGTGAGCTGATCGTGCTCGGCACCGGCCAGCGCGAGAGCCGGGGCGTCAAGCGCGGCTATATCGCCGATGCCGCCGCGACCGAGCTCGCTGTGCGCGAGGCGGTCGAGCAGGCGGAACGGATCGCGGGCACCAATATCGAGAATGTGTGGGTCAGTTTCTCCGCGGGTGGTCTCGTTTCCGATGTGGCGTCGATCGAGTTCGAGCTTGGCGGTCACCGGGTCGAGCAGTCCGATATCGATGCGCTGCTCCAGGCGGGGCGCGATTCAATCGATCCGGCCGGGCGGATGGTGCTTCATGCCCAGCCAGCGCTGTACACGCTCGACGGGTTGACGGGGGTCAAGCGGCCGCTCGGTCTGCACGCCGACCGGCTCGGTGTTCATATCCATGTGGTCGCCGCCGACGGGTCGCCGGTGCGCAACCTCGGGCTGTGCGTCGCCAACGCGCATCTCGAGGTGAAGGCAATCATCGCCTCTCCGGTCGCTACCGGCATGGCCTGCCTGTCGGAGGAGGAGCGCGAGCTCGGCGTTGCGCTGGTCGAGCTTGGCGCCGGGATCACCAATGTCTCGCTGTTCGCCGGCGGAATGCTGGTCGGGCTGACCTCGATTCCGATCGGGGCGGCCGACATCACTGACGATATCGCCTCGGCCTTTGGCACGAGGCGGGCCCAGGCGGAGCGGATGAAGTGCTTCTATGGCTCGGCCAATGCTTCCCCGCGCGACAATCACGACATGATCGACGTGGCACCCATCTCGGCCGAGGACGATGCCAGCGAGAGCAGCCGAATCACCCGCGCGCAGCTGATCGCGGTGATCCGCCAGCGGCTCGAGCATCTGATGGGCGAGGTGCAGAAGGCGCTGGTCGACCTGAAGTTCGAAGGACCGGTCGGGCGCCAGGTCGTGCTGACCGGCGGCGGTGCCGAATTGAAGGGCATCGCTGATTATGCGCAGCAGGCGCTCGGCCGCTCGGTGCGGATCGGCCGGCCGCGCGGGTTGACCGCTTTGCCCGAAGCCCATGGCGGACCGGCGTTTGCGACGCTAGCGGGCCTTGCATTCTATGCCGCCGCCGACCCTGTCGACCTGCGCTCATTGTCGGGCGCGCACCAGATCGTGCATCGGCCAAAGGGACTTGCGATCTTCAAGCGGCTGATGGCGGCCGCCCGGGCGAATTATTAAAGAAATACGACAAGATTTAGCTGTTCGTGCTGGAGTCACCGCAAGCGATGGTGCAGAACGAACAATATCATTGAAAAAACGCCCCGATGTTTGGGGTGGTGCGGAGACAGGGCGATGAGCATCGAATTTCTTCCTCCCGACGTTGACGAGCTGACGCCGCGGATTGCGGTGATCGGCGTAGGCGGCGCCGGCGGCAACGCGATCGCGAACATGATGCGTGCCGAGGTGCAGGGGGTCGATTTCCTTGTCGCCAACACGGATTCGCAGGCGCTCAAGCAATCGAGCGCACCGCATCGGATCCAGCTCGGCGCAAAGATCACGCAGGGGCTGGGCGCCGGCTCGCGTCCCGAAATCGGACGCGCCGCAGCCGAGGAGACCATCGAGCAGGTCACCAAGATGCTCGAGGGCGCGCATATGTGCTTCATCGCCGCCGGCATGGGCGGCGGGACCGGCACCGGTGCCGCCCCGGTCATCGCCAAGGCGGCGCGCGACATGGGCATCCTCACCGTCGGCGTCGTCACCAAGCCGTTCGCCTTCGAAGGCAATCGCCGCGCCAAGGCAGCTGAAGCCGGCATCGAAGAGCTTCAGAAGTACGTCGATACGCTGATCGTCATCCCCAACCAGAATCTGTTCCTCGTCGCCAATGCGAACACGACCTTCAAGGAAGCGTTCCAGATGGCGGACGAAGTGCTGCAGCAGGGCGTGCGCGGCATTACCGATCTGATGGTCATGCCCGGCCTCATCAACCTCGATTTCGCCGATGTCCGCTCGGTGATGCAGGAGATGGGCAAGGCGATGATGGGCACCGGCGAAGCCTCGGGCGACAATCGCGCGATCGAGGCGGCGTCCAAGGCGATCGCCAATCCGCTGCTCGACGGCGTCAGCATGAAGGGCGCCAAGGGCGTGATCGTCTCGATCACCGGCGGCGACGACATGCGCCTGCTCGAGGTCGACGAAGCCGCGAACCATATCCGCGAGCTGGTCGACGAAGATGCGAACATCATCTGGGGTTCGGCGTTCAATCCCGATCTCGAGGGCAAGATCCGCGTGTCGGTCGTCGCGACCGGCATCGAGGCCGAGGCCCGTCCCGCCAGCGCGGCGCCGCCGGTGTCGCGCGCCTTCACCTTCTCGGCGCCGAAAAAGGCCGAAGAGCCGGCGCCGGTCGCCGCAGCGCCCGTTGAGGCGCCGGTGGTTTCCGAGCCCGAATCGCCCGAGCCCCTTGCCGAAACCGCTGAGGCCGAGAGCGATGAACTGGTGCTGGGCAGCGAAACCCAGGTGTCGGACATCCCCACCTTCGGCGACGAGCCCGAAACCGAGGAAGTTGCCGAGGCTGCGCCCGAGCCCAGCCTGCGCCGTCGCTGGCTGTCGCCAGGTGCGGCTGCATCGGCCGCTGCCGAAGAGGCACCGGTGGAGCCGAGCGAGCCAGCAGCGCCCGCGCCGCGCGTCAAGCTCGGCGGCACCTTGTTCGAGCGCATGTCGAGCGTTTCGCGCGGTGCGGCCCGCGAGGACGAGCCCGAAAAGGATCCGGTCGATATCCCGCGCTTCCTGCATCGCCAGAACAATCAGTGAGGTGACGCCACGCGGCGCGCCCGGTTCATCGCCGGGTCGCGTCGCTCTGGCGCGCACCGCACGCGGCGGACATTGCCGGTTCAGCTGGACTGGGCTCTAGACTGGAGTCCGATGCGCGTTTCCCGCTTTGCCCCGCTTGTCCTGTTCGCTATCGCAACGCCGCTCGCGGCTATGGGCGGGACGGCGCAGATGCAGGTGCCGATGGTGCAGCCGCTCAACCCGGATGCGGATGAGCTCGCCGCCCAGATGCGGCTGTTGGCGGTCAATCCACAGGATGTCGGCGCGCTGGTGCGGGCGGGCGAGCTTACCCTGAAGCTCGACGACGATACCGCCGCCTCGACCTTCTTTGCCCGGGCCGAGCGGATCGATCCGCGCAATCCGCGGGTCAAGGCGGGGTTGGGCAGCCTGCTTGTCCAGGCGGAAAAGCCGGGCGAGGCGCTTCGCCGTTTCGGCGAGGCGGAGGCGCTTGGCCTCGACCCGCAGCGTTTCGCATCGGATCGCGGCCTCGCTTACGATCTGATCGGCGAGCAGGAGCGAGCCCAGCGCGATTACCGGCTGGCGCTGAAAAGCGGACCCAATGATGAAACGGTGCGGCGTTACGCGCTTTCGCTCGGCATTTCCGGCAAGGGCGATCTCGCCTACAAGCAGCTTGAGCCGCTGCTGCGCCGGAGCGATCGCGGCGCGTGGCGGGCGCGGGCCTTCATCCTTGCGATGACCGGCGACAATGCCGGCGCCGAGCGGATCGCGACCAACATGATGCCGCCCGGACTCGCCCAGGGTCTTCAGCCCTTTTTCGATCGGCTGGCGTCGCTTGGCCCGGTCGATCGCGCCTTCGCGGTGCATTTCGGCGAATTGCGGGCGACGCCGGAACGGGCCGCCGATGCCCGGCTGGTCCCCGCGCTCGCGCCGCTCGCGCCCGAATCCGGGACGACGCCGGTTGCCGTCGCGCAGAACGTGGCGAAGCCCGTGCGGCAGGACGATCGCCGCAGCCGCGACAAAAGAAAGAAAGGCCGGCCGGAGCCGATCCAGGTCATCAATACGCCGCCACCCGTGCCGTTGCCGCAGCCGCCGGCCTATGTCGCGAGCGTCGAACCACCGGTGGAGCAGCCCTATGCGCCGCCAGCTGCGCCGCGGCAGAGCATGACGCTCAGCCCCGCGCGCCCGATCGTCACGACGCAGACGCCGCAACCCGCGCGCGTGAGCCCGCCGGTCGCCGGCGGGCCCGTTCCGATGCGATCGGTTGCCGCGCCGGCGACCATGCCGGCCATGCCACCGGCGCAGGTCGTGACGACGCCCCCCAGGCCAGCCGCGATTGCGCCAGCGCCCGCTCAACATGGCGAAGTCGCTTCGCTGCCGCCACGCACAACGCCGCAACCCGGGCGCGCGAGTGCGCCGATCGAGGCTGATACCCGTATTCCTGGCAGTGCTCCGACGCCTTTGGCGCCGATTTCGACCGCACCACCGCGACAAACCGCAGCGGCGCCCGCTGTCCTCGCTGCCTCGACTGTCGCACCAGGATTTATCGCAGCGGCGCCCGTGCGCGTCGAAACGCCGCCTGCCTCGATCTCGTCGACTCCGCCGCCCATGCCGGCCCCGGTGCGAAACGAGGATTCGATTCTCGCCAATATCATCGCCAGCGTCGCGACGCCTGATCCGGGTGCCGAGCCGGCGCCGGTCGAGGTCGCGCCGCCACCGGCTGCAGCGCCCGCGCCGGTGAAGGCCGAACCCGCGCCGGTCGATACCGCCGCGGAGGCGAACGCGGCGGCCGAGAAGAAGGCGCTGGCCGACAAGAAAGCGCTGGCTGACAAAAAGGCGGCCGACGCCAGGAAGCTGGCCGATGCGAAGAAGCTCGCCGATGCCAAAAAGGCGGCCGAACTGAAAAAGAAGAACGACCCCAAGATCCTCGAGCCGGCGCGCATCTGGGTACAGGTGGCGGGCGGTGCCAACGAAGGGACCCTGCCCAAGGAATGGGCGAAGGTCCGCGACAAGGCGCCCGCGATCTTCAAGGGCAAATCGGGCTGGACGACTCCGCTCCGCGCCACGAACCGCGTGCTGGCCGGTCCGTTCAAGACCAATGAGGAGGCGCGCGCCTTCGTCAACGCACTGGCCAAGGAAGGTGTCTCGGCCTTCACCTTCACCAGCGAGGCGGGCCAGAAGATCACCAAGCTGCCGGCGAAGTGAGCGCGCTTGTGCCCTGGGCGTCTGACCCGGGACTGAGCCGGGGGCGCCTCCACAGCGAACAGAATGAGACCGTTCGTGGCCCACGCGACGCCTTTCAGCGTGATCGCGACCGGATCGTCCACTCGATCAGTTTCCGCCGTCTGCGCCACAAGACCCAGGTGTTCATGGCGCCTGACGGCGACCATTTCCGCGTCCGCCTGACTCACAGCCTGGAAGTGTCGCAGATTGGCCGCACCGTGGCGCGCGTGCTTGGGCTGAACGAGGACCTCACCGAGGCGCTTTGCCTCGCCCATGATATCGGCCACCCGCCCTTCGGTCATGCCGGCGAGGACGCGCTTCAGGCGGCGCTCGCGGGGCAGGGCGGCTTTGATCACAACGGCCATACGCTCCGTGCGCTGATGGTGATCGACAGCCCCTATCCGCGCTGGAACGGCCTGAACCTGACCTGGGAGACGCTCGAAGGCCTGGCCAAGCATAATGGCCCGATCTTTCAGCCGGGCTGGGCGCTGGCCGAGGCCGATGCCGCTTTCCCGCTCGATCTCACGCGCTGGCCCTCGCTCGAGGCGCAGGTCGCCGCGATCGCCGACGATATCGCCTATGACAATCACGATATCGACGACGGCCTGCGCGCCGGCCTGCTCACGCTCGACCAGATCCTCGCGGTGCCGGTGATCGCATCGGGCTGGGCAGCAACCCGGGAGCGCTTTCCCGATCTCGCGCCCGAGCGGCTGACCGGCGAACTGGTGCGCTCGCAGATCGGGGCGATGGTCAATGACCTGATCGGGGAAACGCGCCGCCGTGTCGCCGAAGCGAAGGTGGAGACTGTCGAGGACATCCGCGCCGCCGGGCGCTGTCTGGCCGGCTTCTCGCCTGACATGCGGGAGGCCGAACGCGTGCTCAAGCGCTTCATGTACGAGAATCTCTATCATCATCCGCGCCAGCTCGAGGCGGCGCGGATGGCGGGCGATCTCGTCACCGGGCTGTTCGAGGCCTATCGTGCCGACCCGGCGCTGATGCCCGCTGACTGGTATGGTCGGCTGCCCGCGGAAGAGCCCGCGCGCAGCCGCCATATTGCCGATTTCATCGCCGGGATGACCGATCGCTATGCCGTTGCGCGCTATCGCGAGGCGGTCGGTCCGATCGATCTGCCCGACGGCTTCTAGATCAGCGCGCCGCGAGCTTTGCCGGCATCAACTTGGCCTGGACGCCCTTCATGAAGAACGAGACCGGAATGCCGCCGGAGAAGCCAGTGACCGAGTCGCCGCGAACCACCAGCTCGAACGGACCGCCATCGGGATGGCTTCGCCCGGTGATGACGACGCGGTCCGTCTTGATCTGGGTCGTATAGACATAGGTTTCGCCGTCGCGGGTGAAGGTTCTTTCAGCGGGCGTGTCGCTGGCGAAAGCGGGGGCGGCCAGCGACGCGAACAGCGCCGCTGCGAGGAGGGTCTTGGTCATGATCTATCCTTTCGGTGGTCGAAAGCCAGATCAGCATCCCCTCGCATCTTCTGCTGTGTTCCAATCATATTGCAGTGCAGCAAAATCCCAACCGCAAAAATTGCGCGACCAGTTGCAACAAACGGACGGCCAATCGCATTGCCCCTGAGGGTCTGACAAACTCTTGCGACACGTCGGGTATAGGTCGGAGCCATAGTATCGGGCGACAACCATCATGGCGGACGCAAATATAGCGCTTAATCGCTTCGGGCTTGGAGCGCGGCCCGACGAACCGACACCGGCCGATCCCCGGAAATGGCTGCATGCGCAGCTCGGCTCGTTCGATGCGGCACCGAGCGCGATCGCTGCGCTGCCGGGCCGGCGGACGATTGCCGGGGAACTGGCCGACTATCTCGATCAGCTGAGGGCGTTGCGGCGACAGTCGGGCCGTGGCGAAGCGGGTCGGCCAGTTGCGCGGCGGGCACAAGCAGCAGCGATAAGCCGGCCGGCCGATATGAACGCGCCGATGACGCAGGGGTATCAGAGCGCGGCAACGCCCGCTTTGCCCGGCGGCAAGCCACAGACTGACGCCATGACGCCCCAAGCGCCCGATCCGAACGACCCGGTCGCGCAGGCGCGCCGCTTCGCGCAGCGGCAGGCGCGGGACTATTATATCGGTGCGGTCGGGGGCCGGGCCAACGCCGCACTCACCACGCCGGCGCCGTTCGTCGAGCGGCTGGTACATTTCTGGGCGAACCACTTCGCCATCTCGATCGACAAGGTGCAGGTGGTTGGGCTGGGCGGACTGCTCGAATTCGAGGCGATCCGCCCGCACGTCCTCGGCAGGTTCGGTGACATGCTGAACGCGGTCGAGCGCCATCCGGCAATGCTTCTCTATCTCGATCAGGCGCAATCAGTCGGACCAGATAGCGTGATCGGCACGCGCTTCGGCAGCCGACCTAACCGCAAGCTCGGCCTCAACGAGAATCTCGCACGCGAGATCATGGAGCTCCACACGCTCGGCGTCCGCACCGGCTATGATCAGGCCGATGTCACTGAATTCGCCCGCGCAATGACCGGCTGGACTGTCTCCGGCCTCAGCCGCGGCCCCGGCGCGCGTTTCAGCGGAACCGATGGCCAGGCCGGCGATTTCGTCTTCGCCGCGCCCCTCCACGAGCCGGGTGCGCGGACGATCATGGGCAAGGTTTACGATCAGGAGGGTGAGCATCAGGCCCAGGCCGTGCTGAGCGACCTCGCGGTGCATCCCGCCACCGCGACTCATATCGCCACCAAGCTCGCTCGGCATTTCGCCGGGGATACGCCGCCGCCCGCGCTCGTCCAGCGCCTGCAGGCCGCCTATCTCAGGACCGGCGGCGACCTGCCGAGCGTCTACCGCGCGCTGATCGACTCGCCCGAAACCTGGGTGGCGCAACCGCCCAAGTTCAAGACGCCGTGGGAATGGTCGATCTCGTCGATGCGCGCGCTCGGCATGAGGACGGTGGCGCCGCCGATGGTCACCGGGCTGCTCAATCAACTCGGCCAGCCGACCTGGAAGCCCGGATCGCCCGCCGGCTTTGATGACATCGCAGCCAGCTGGGCGGGGCCTGATGCGATCCTCCGCCGGGTCGAGGCAGCGGAGCGCTTCGCGACCCGGGCCGGCGCGACAATCGATGCACGGGTGCTCGCCCCCAAGATCATCCCCGCAGCGGTGGGCCCCGCTACCACCCAGGCGCTTGCGCGCGCCGAGAGTCCGGGGCAGGCACTGGCTTTGCTGCTCGTCGCGCCTGAATTCATGCGGAGATAGGCCATGTTCGATCGACGTTCCTTTATCGGCGCCGGTGCGATTGGTGCGGCCGCGCTTGCCTTCGCACCGCGCATGGCCTTCGCCAGAGCGGAGACCGACAAGCGCTTCGTCTTCATCATCCAGCGTGGCGCAGCGGACGGGCTCGGCACCGTCGCGCCGGTCGGCGATCCTGCCTTTGCCGGCGCGCGCGGCGTGCTTGCGGAGGATTTTCAGGGCGCGGCGAAGCTCGATCCGATGTTCGCGCTGCATCCGTCGCTCGACACTATCGGGAGGCTCTACACGGGCGGGCAGGCGCTCTTCGCGCACGCCGTCGCATCGCCCTATCGCGACCGCTCGCATTTCGACGGGCAGAATGTACTCGAGACCGGTGGAGCGGGTGCCTATCAGGTCAAGACCGGCTGGCTGAACCGGATGCTCGGCCTGTTGCCACCGTCACAGGCCAGGGCGATCGCCGTCGCTGCGACCGTGCCGCTGGCGCTGCGCGGCAGCCATGAGGTGTCGTCCTATGCGCCATCGGCGCTGCCCCGGGCGTCGGACGATCTGCTGCAGCGGGTTTCAATGCTGTACGAAGGCGACAGCCAGCTCCACGCGCTGTGGAGCGAAGCGATGGGCACCCGCGCGCTCACCAGCGACATGGCTGACGACAATGGCCGCAATGCCGTCGCGACCGGTGCGCTCGCGGCAAAGCTGCTCGTGCCGGAAAACGGCGCGCGGATCGCGATGATCGAAACCGGCGGATGGGATACGCATGCGCAGCAGCGCGCGCGCCTGGGGCTGCAGTTGCGCGGCCTGGACGGTATGGTCGGCGCGCTCCAGGCCGGGCTCGGGCCGCTCTGGGCCGATACGATGGTGCTGGTCGCGACTGAATTCGGCCGCACCGTGGCGGTCAACGGCACCGCCGGCACAGACCATGGCACCGCGAGCTCGGCGATGCTGCTCGGTGGCGGCGTAAGGGGCGGCCGCGTGCTGGCTGACTGGCCTGGGCTCGCGCCGGCGGCATTGTTCGAGGGTCGTGACCTCAAGCCGACGCTTCAGCTCGATGCCCTGATCGCCGGCGCGGCGGCCGAGCATTTCGGCGTCGAGCCGGGGCGGACGATCGCGGCCCTGTTCCCCGACAGCAGGGGCGTGCGTCCGGTAGAAGCTTTGGTGCGTATATAGCTCGGGCTGGCGGGGCCGGGTTCCAAGGCTCACGCCCGCAACCGGGCGGTTGTTCCGCCAGCCCACCATAACCACCTTGCAGTCGCGATTTGAGTGCGCGCCCGTCATCCGCTAAGGCGCGCGCTCGCTTAACCGACCGGACCAGCAATGACCCTTTATACCCGTTTCGCCGCGCATCTCGATGCGGCGCTCGATACCCTTGTTGCGGCGGGCGACCTGCCGGCGGGGCTCGACCGCGCGAACGTGACGGTCGAGCCGCCGCGCGATACGAGCCATGGCGATCTCGCGACCAATGCGGCGATGGTGCTGGCCAAGCCCGCCGCCGCCAACCCGCGCGCACTGGCGGAGAAGATCGCCGCCGAGCTCGGCAAGCTGGAGGAGATCGAGTCCGTCTCGGTTGCCGGGCCCGGCTTCATCAACCTGACATTGACCGACGACACCTGGCGCGCCGAGCTTTCCGCGATCCGCGACGAGGGGAGTGACTATGGCCGCTCGACCCGGGGCCGCGGCACGACCGTCAATGTCGAATATGTCTCCGCCAACCCGACCGGGCCGATGCATATGGGGCATTGCCGCGGCGCGGTGGTGGGCGATGCGCTGGCCAACCTGCTCGAATTCGCCGGTGCCAGGGTGATCCGCGAATATTATGTCAATGATGCCGGCGGCCAGGTCGATGTGCTCGCGCGCTCGGTGCATTTGCGCTACCGCGAGGCCCTCGGTGAAGAGATCGGCGATATCCCCGAGGGGCTGTATCCGGGCGATTATCTCGTGCCGGTCGGGAAGGCGCTGGCTGCCGAGTTCGGCGATCGCTATGCCGACGCGCCCGAAGGGGAATGGCTCGTCCTGTTCCGCACGCGGGCGGTCGCTGCGATGATGGAGCTGATCAAGGCCGATCTCGCGCTGCTCGGCATCCATCATGATCTCTTCTCGTCCGAGGCTGAATTGCAGGCGGCGGGCAAGCCGGAGGCGGCTGAAGCCGAACTGCGTGCGCGGGGCCTGATCTATGACGGCGTGCTCGAAGCGCCCAAGGGCGAGACGCCCGAGGATTGGGAGCCGGTCGTGCTGCCGCTGTTCCGCTCCACCCAGTTCGGCGACGATCAGGATCGGCCGATCCGCAAGTCGAACGGGCAATGGACCTATTTCGGCGCCGATCTCGCTTATCATTACCAGAAGGCGCAGACCGCCGATGCGCTGATCGATATCTGGGGCGCGGACCATGCAGGCACCGTGAAGCGGATCGTCGCGGCAGTGCGGGCGCTGACCGGCGGCAAGACCAGGTTCGACGTGAAGCTGGTCCAGATGGTCAGGTTGCTCCGCGCCGGCGAGCCGGTGAAGATGTCGAAACGCGCCGGCAATTTCGTGACTCTCGCCGATGTCGTGCAGGAGGTCGGCAAGGATGTCGTTCGGTTCACCATGCTCACCCGCAAGTCGGATGCGCAGATGGATTTCGACTTCGCCAAGGTGGTTGAACTTTCCCGCGAGAATCCGGTCTTTTACGTTCAATATGCCCATGCGCGCATCGCCGGCCTGCGTCGGAAAACCGCCGAGGCGGGAATAGTCTGTGGCGCGGTGGACCTGTCCCAACTTGACACTATTGAGCTCGATCTGGTGAAGATCGCTGCTCAGTTTCCGCGGATCATCGAGACGGCGGCGGCGGCGCGCGAGCCGCATCGCATCGCTTTCTATCTGAACGACTTGGCGGCTGCATTCCACGCACTTTACAATCTCGGCAATGACAACCCCGAACGGCGCTTCCTGATTACGGAGAATGCGGCCATAACATGTGCGCGTCTTTTCCTGGCCGAGGCAATCGGGCAGATTATTCGCAACGGACTCGGCATCATGGGGGTGCAGGCGGTCCAGGAGATGAACTGATGGCGACGTCGAGCGACTTCGAGATGCGCGACGAGGATCGGCTGCCCTGGCTCGAAACTGTCGATGAGAATTATGACGAGGGTCCCTCGGTCTTTCGCGTCATCCTGATGGTGTTGCTTGGCCTTGCGATCATCGCCGCCGCTATTTTCGGCTTCTACTGGTACAAGCAGCATCAGCGCGCTGACGGCAATGGTGCGCTGATCGCGGCGCAGGAGGGCGACTACAAGGTAAAGCCCGACAATCCCGGCGGCCTCAAGGTCGAGGGAGAAGGCGATACCGCGATTGCCACCAGCGACGGTGCCGGTGGCGGCAACGCCTCGATCGATCTGAGCGCTACGCCCGAGACGCCGGTCGCCGGCACCAGGGCGGCGCCTGCGGCTGCCATGACCGCCGGCGCAAGCAAGGCAGTGGTGGCGATTCCGGCATCGGGCGGCAAGCTGACGGCGGCGAGGCCTTCGGCCGCCCCGGCAGCAGGCGCTTCGGTTGGCGGCGCGCTGGTGCAGCTCGGCTCCTTCCCCGACGAAGCGTCAGCCAACGCCGCCTGGGAAAGGGCTTCCAAGCGCTTCACCTACCTCGCGCCGCTCGGCAAATCAGTGCAGATGGCCGAGGTGAACGGCAGGACGGTCTATCGCCTGCGAGTCAATGCGGGCAGCGCGAACCAGGCGACTGAACTCTGCGGCAAGCTGAAAGTCGCGGGCGAGGCGTGTTTCGTGGCGAACAATTGAGCTTGGCGTTCAGTCCGCTTTTCCTCTGTCACCGGAGAGAAAAAACGGAATGCGCTTCGGGCCTACTCAGCCCTGCCTTATATTTGTAAGCGTCTTCGCATGAAGCCTGTCATCTACGGCCTGTCAGGCCCGACCCTCACCCCCGAAGAGCGCTCCTTCTTCCTTCAGGCCGAGCCCGCCGGCTATATCCTGTTCAAACGCAACATCGCCGATCGCGCCCAGCTCCGCGCACTCACCGATGATCTGCGCGCGATCTCCGGCCGGGGCGATCTGCCCATCCTGATCGACCAGGAAGGCGGCCGCGTCGCCCGGATGGGGCCGCCGGAATGGCCTGCCTTTCCTGCGGGACCCAAATTCGACGCTCTCTACGACATCGCGCCTATCTCGGCGATCGAAGCAGCACGGGCGAATGCCCAGGCGATCGCGCTGATGCTCGCCGAAGTCGGCATAACGGTCGACTGCCTGCCGCTGCTCGACGTGTCGCAACCCGATACGACCGAGGCAATCTCGACTCGGGCATTGGGATCGGAGCCGATGCGCGTCGCCGCGATGGGCCGCGCCATCATCGAGGGGCTGCGCGCCGGCGGCGTGGTCGGTGTGGTCAAGCATATGCCGGGGCATGGCCGGGCAAAACTCGACACCCATTATCACCTGCCCACCGTCACCGCTTCGGACGCCGAGCTCGAAATAGACCTTGCGCCGTTCAGGGCGCTCGCCGGGGCGCCGATGGGAATGACCTCGCATATCGTCTTCGAGGCATGGGATCCGGCGCGGCCCGCCACGCTCTCGCCGATCGTGATCGAGGACGTGATCCGCAAGCGGATCGGTTTTGACGGCCTGTTGATGACTGACGATATCGACATGAAGGCCCTTTCCGGCACCGCCGGCGACAAGGCGGCCGGGGCGATCGCGGCCGGATGCGATCTCGTGCTCGATTGTTGGGGCCGGATGGACGAGATGGAGGATATCGCGGCGCGGCTCGGCGATATCGCCGACCGGTCGCGCGCGCGGCTCGATCGGGCGATGGCGACGATCGCCGGCGTGGTGCCGCAGGGCGAGATGGCTGAGCTGATCGCCAGGCGCGACGCGCTGCTCGCGCTGTCCTGATCCTTTTCGGGGAGGATTGTGCAGCGCGCTCGGCTTCGCCTAAACGAGCCGATGGATTCCGATCCCGAAACCCTGACTCTCGATATTGACGGCTGGGAAGGCCCGCTCGATCTGTTGCTTGCGCTCGCCCGCAATCAGAAGGTGGATCTGCGCGAAATCTCGATCCTTGCCCTGGTCGATCAATATCTGCGCTTCGTCGAGGAGGCGAAGTCGATCAAGCTCGAGCTGGCGGCCGATTATCTCGTGATGGCGGCGTGGCTCGCCTATCTGAAATCGGCATTGCTGCTTCCGCGCGACCCCGAGGAGCAGCCCAGCCCCGAGGAGCTCGCGCTCAGGCTCCAGCTCCGCCTCGAACGGCTTGCCGCGATGCGCGAGGCGGGCGCGCGGCTGATGGGACATGACCGGATCGGCCGCGATGTGTTTCTGCGTGGTATGCCGGAAGGGCTGCGGACGGTGCGCAAGGCGCTGTGGCAGGCGGAAATCTATGATCTGATTGCCGCTTATGGCCGCATCAATGCCCGTACCCGGCCGGTGATGCACATCGTCGCCAACCGACCGGTCATGACGCTCGACGCTGCGCTCGAGCGCGTGTCCCGGCTTGTCGGCGAACGGATCGACTGGAGCGTGATCGAAAGCTTCCTGCCCGAGAGCGCGCAGGGCATCTTCCGCAAGTCCGCGCTTGCCTCGAGCTTCGTTGCTGCGCTCGAATTGGCGCGGCAGGGAAAGGTGGAGCTGCGCCAGAAATCGCCCTTCGCACCGTTGTACCTGAAGTCGCCGACCCGCGAGGTTCCGGCATGAAGCGGGCCGATGACCTGACCCGCGCGGTTGAAGCCGTCCTGTTCGCCGCGACCGAGCCGATGACCGCCGACGCGATCCGCGCGCATCTGGGGGACGCGGGCGGAATCCGCGACGTGCTGGAGGAAATCCAGGCCGATTATGTCGGACGCGGCATCGAGCTGGTCCGCCGCGGCGATCGCTGGCACTTCCAGACCGCGCCCGACATGGCGCATCTGCTGCGCCGGGACAGGGAGGAGCCGCGCAAGCTCAGCCGCGCCGGCATCGAGACGCTGGCGATCATTGCCTATCACGAGCCGGCGACTCGCGCCGAGATCGAGGCGATTCGCGGCGTGCAGATCTCGAAGGGCACTCTTGACGTGCTGATGGAAGCCGGCTGGATCCGTCCCGCCGGCCGGCGGGAAGTACCTGGCCGGCCATTGCTGTATGCGACCACGCCCGAGTTCCTGGCCCATTTCGGTCTTGCGAGCAGGCGTGACCTGCCGGGAATCGATGATCTGAAGGCCGCCGGGCTGCTCGATCCGGTCGACCTGGCGATGGAACAT
The DNA here is from genome assembly GCF_039522915.1 of Sphingomonas oligophenolica. Classification (NCBI taxonomy): domain Bacteria; kingdom Pseudomonadati; phylum Pseudomonadota; class Alphaproteobacteria; order Sphingomonadales; family Sphingomonadaceae; genus Sphingomonas; species Sphingomonas oligophenolica. Next base: position 46,817 of record NZ_BAAAEH010000013.1, on the reverse strand, counting down.
GCCGGTCTTTCGGATGGCGATGACGTCGAGGTGGAAAACCCCGGCGAAGAGGCCTAGATAGGCCGGGATCCTCGAGGAGATTGAAGATGGGTAGTTTCAGCCTTGTGCATTGGCTGATCTTGGGCGTGATACTGGTGCTCGTGCTGGGCGGCGGACGCTTCTCGAACATGATGGGCGACGTTGCCAAGGGTATCAAGCAGTTCAAGAAGGGCATGGCCGAAGAGGATGAGCCTGTCCGGGATCCGAGCCGGATAGAAACCAAGAAGGCGGCTGAACCCGTTGTCGAGGTTCAGGCCGAGAAGCTGCGCGAAGATCGCTGACGTTCTTATCCTGCCGGGATTTTCTTGAATGTTCGATGTTGCGCCTACCGAGCTCCTGGTCCTGGGGGCGGTCGCCCTGATGGTGATTCCGCCCAAGGACCTGCCCAAGGCAATGCGGGTCGCGGGCTATTGGGTCGGTCGCGCGCGCGGCGTGGCGCGGCAATTCCGCTCCGGCTTCGATTCGATGCTGCGCGATGCCGAACTCCAGGAAATGGAGAAGCGCTGGGCTGAAGAGAATGCGCGCATCATGCGCGAGCATCCGCCGACCCCGGCCATGCTGATGTCGCCCGCGCCGGGCGACCTGGTTGAGCAGCCGGCGCTCCCGGTCATGACGGAGAAACCGGTCGTCAGCCCCGCGCCGGAGCCCGAACCGATCCAGGCCATGGACGCTGCGTCGAAGCCCGCGCCGAAGCTGAGGGCAAAGCGGACGCCTAAGCCGAAACCAGACAAGGTCGATCCGTGAACGAGCCCATTGACGAGCTGGAGAGCAGCCGCGCTCCGCTCATGGACCATCTGATCGAGCTGCGCCGCCGGCTGCTGTACAGCATGGCCGCGCTCGTGCTTGCCTTCCTGGTGGGCTTGTATTTCGCCGAGCCTATTTTCGGTTTCCTGGTCCATCCGCTGGTCAAGGCGGGGCAGAACAAGCTGATCTATACTCAGTTGTTCGAGGCGTTCTTCGTCCAGATCAAGGTGGGCTTCTTCGCGGCGATCATGCTCGCCTTTCCGGTCATCGCGAACCAGCTCTGGCAGTTCGTCGCGCCGGGATTGTATCGCAAGGAGAAGAAGGCGCTGCTGCCCTTCATTCTCGCGACCCCGGTGCTGTTTCTCACCGGCGCGGCGCTCGCATATTATGTCGCGGTGCCGACCGCGCTGCATTTCCTGCTCAGCTATCAGACGAATATCGGCGGGATCCAACAGGAGGCGCTGCCGTCGCTTGCCAATTATCTGTCGTTCGTGATGCAGTTCCTCTTCGCCTTCGGCATCGCTTTCCTGTTGCCGGTGCTGCTGATGCTGCTCGAAGGCGCCGGGATCGTGACACGCAAGCAGCTCGTCGGCGCGCGGCGTTATGCCATCATCGGCTGCTTTGCCATCGCGCTCGTGCTCGCGCCGCCCGACGCGGGATCGATGATCCTGCTCGCGGTGCCGCTGGTCCTGCTCTACGAACTCGCGCTGATCGCGATCTGGTTCACCGAGCGCAGGCGCTCGAAGGAAATCGTCGAGGTCGAAAGCGCATAGAAAAGGCCCCGCCTCTTGCGAGGCAGGGCCTTTTCGAATGATCGCGCGTCTTATTTTGCGTCGTCGGCGGTCTTGGCCACAGTACTGCCGGCGGACGATACGTCCTTGCCCATGCCTTCGATGGTATTGCACGCGCTGACCAGCAGCGCCCCGGCGACGAGCGCCAGTCCAATGAACGTACGCATCGAATATCTCCTGATGTGATCGGCTTCAGCCACCCGATTCAATGATCGGCGGGCGTTCGTTCCGTCATGGGAACGGCCTCAACTATCTTGGGAAGAAAGGTTTTGGGCCCGGAAGCATCACCGGGGGGGGAGGGGTAGACGCTTCCGGGCCCATGTCTTGGATAGCGAGAGCGGGGGGGCATAAATTCACTATCCGAGGCTAAGAACGTAGCTCTCGTGGCCGGGTTCCACCTTTTTGAAAATTTTTTTCGAATCTTTTGAGTCGATTGAATCAGTCGCGTCCGGTCACCGCGATCGCGATTTCATAGGCGCCCACGAGCGGGTCGTGATGGAGGCGCGAGCGGAGCTGACGGGACAGGCCCTCCATCACCCGGCCGTAGCGTTCCGCCACGACCCCGCGCAGCGCGTCGCTGTCGACCAGGGCAGGGGAGTTGACACGCAGGATGGCGCGATCGTCGGTTTCGCCCGGCTTCACCGAGATCCGGATCTGGGCGGTCGGGTTGAAGGTCATCGCCAGTTCGACGATTTCGGTGATCAGGAAGGCAACCGCGATCGCCACGTCCTGGTTGGTGAGGAAGGGGTCGATATCGATCGAAATGCTAAGCTGCGACGATCCTTCGGGCGCGGTCGCGCGAATGTTCGAGGCGAGCTCGCCGATCACCGAGCGCAGCGACAAGCCGCGATTTTCCTCGAGTTCAGCGAAATGATGGCGATGGACGACCGCGAGGGCGTCGACCCGCCGCTGGATCGAGGCATAGGCGGCGGTCGCCTCGGCGCTGCGGGCGCCGCGCGCATGGAAATTGATCAGGCTCGAGATCACCTGAAGGTTGTTCTTGACCCGGTGATGCACCTCGCGGGTCAGCCTCGTCTGGCGCACCAGTCCCTCGGCGAGCCCTGCCTCGTGCGCCGCGACGGTGCGGCTGATCGTCCGGAAGGTCTCACCCAGCTCGCGAATCTCCTGCGCGGGAAGGGCGCGAGCCTCGACCGCGTCGATCTCCTCGCCTGGCACGTACGCGGCGACGCTGGTGCGCAGCCGGCGCAGCGGCCGGATCAAAAGGCGGTCGACCACGAACCAGCCGATGCCGGCCGCCGCCGCCCACATCAGGATCGGCAGCAGCATCGCGATGATCAGCGGCGAGGTGATCGGGGCGCTGCGCACGCTTGTCTCGAGAGTGAGGGAACCGATGCCGAGCTGCATCCGCATCCTCTCCCGCCGTTCGAGCGCGCCGCGCGGCGGCAACTCGGCCAGGAACAATGTATCGCTGCCCTGAGTCAGCCGCGCTTCATAGGGCGGCGCGAAATCGCTTGGCTTGCTCGTCGCTGAAAGAAACGGCGCCGGGAAAAAGGCAGCCGCGCTTGTCGCGCCGCTGGCGCCCGCGATCGCCAGGATCACGCCGCGGCCGGGAATGACATGCGCGGAGATCGGATCGGTGCCGGCTGGAACCTTGTGCGCCAGATCAGGCGGGAAATCCGACCCGCACAGCGCGCGCTGCCGCCGGTCCATGATCACGAAGCGAGTCCCGCTCTCCGATTGCTGCGCGAACACGCCCTGTGCGCGCGCGCAACTCGGGGCGTCGCCCTTGTCGGCGTCCAGTGCGTTGAGCGCCACGCGCAACGCCGTCATGTCGCCGATCAGCTCGATTGCGAGCTTGCGGGCGCTTTCCGAGGTGGCGATGCGCAATTGGGCGCGGGCGCTCTCGTCAGCGCTCTGGGTCGTTTTCAGCGACGCGAAAAAGGCGATGATCGCAAGCGGCAGCAACGCCGCGCTGAGGATCAGGAAGATCTTGGCGCCGGTCGGAATCTGCGCGACGAAGGTAATGCGCGACGGTGTTGCAGGTGTGACGGCGGTTTCCGCCATGGTGGCTGTCAGTTGAGCTTGCCCAGCAGGTCGAGCATTTCAGGCGGAATCGTCTCGTTGACCGTCTTCTGATACACGGAACGCAGCGCGGCCCCCATATCGCGGTCCTTGTTTTGGACCTTGGCCGAACGCGCGGCCCGCGGTTTTTTCGAAGAGTCGTCGCCCGAACGCAAAATCGTCCCCCTGAGCATCCGGAACTGGCCGGGCAAATCGAAAAAACCCACCCGAGGAGCCGGGCAGGTATGTCACGCATATAAACCGTGACGAGTGCATGAAACAAAACATCGCTTCGATTGTTCCATGCACGACGCGAAAAAGCCGGGCAAGTGCGCTCGGTATCAAAACGCGTTGCAAAGCCGGGGGGCCGCTTCCACAAGGACCCCCGATAGACGAATAGAATTTGGCGCTCACGTTAGGAGATCCCGACAGTCATGTCGCTTGGACAGCAGCTTGCCCCGCACCTTCCTTTTCTGCGCCGCTACGGCCGCGCCTTGACCGGCAGCCAGAAGCATGGCGACCGCTATGTGCGCGCCACGCTCGAGGCGATCGTCGCAGCCCCGGCTGAATTCCCGCGCGACGTCGATCCGCGCCTTGGCCTGTACCGCATGTTCCAGGCGATCTGGGCCTCGACCAATTATGACGAGACGCCCGAAAATGCCGAGACCGAGGATAGCTCGAGCCAGGAAGCGATTGCGCGCGCGCGTCTCGCCCGGATGACGCCGCTCTCGCGTCAGGCGTTGCTGTTGACCGCGATGGAGGGATTCACCCCCGAGGACGCGGCCTATCTGATCGAGGTCGAGCCGAGCGAAGTGGAGGCGCTTGTCGCCGAGGCGCTCGCTGAAATCGAGAAGCAGACCCGTGCCCGGGTCCTGATCATCGAGGACGAGCCGATCATCGCGATGGATATCGAGACGATCGTGCGCGATCTCGGCCATGACGTGACGGGTGTCGCGGTAACCCGCGACGAAGCGGTCGCGCTGGCGATGGAGGACCGTCCCGGGCTCGTCCTCGCTGATATTCAACTTGCCGACGACAGTTCGGGAATCGATGCGGTGAAGGACATCCTCGCCGAATTCCAGGTTCCGGTGATCTTCATCACCGCCTTCCCGGAACGACTGCTGACCGGCGAACGCCCGGAGCCGACCTTCCTGATCACCAAGCCCTTCCAACGCTCGACGGTAAAGGCGGCGATCAGCCAGGCCCTGTTCTTCGATCAGGCAACGATCCCCGTCGCCTGATCGGGAACTTTTGCCGGCGCCCCCGCATTGGAGTTCCATCTGATACGGACCCAAAACGACATTCGGGGGTTATAGGCTTATGGCTGATCCAAACGAACCGACTCACCTCACCGGCGAAGAGGCGAGGGGCGGCGCGACTCCCCATATGACGCGCTACATCCTCGGCATGTCGCTGGTGCTGGTGATTCTTATCTTTGCGTACCTGCTATACCGCTGATAAGCCAAGCCTTTGAAAAAGCCGGGTATGTTACCCGGACCTGTCCTCATGTCTGCGAAGCCGGACGACGAAACGGATGTTCATGACCGACGCCCTCGAGACTGACGACGACGATTTTCCCACCGAGCCGGTGGAGCATGTCGCCCTGTCCGATCCGGAGTTCAAGACGCAGCTCGCCGCGGTGATCCCCCATCTGCGCGCGTTTGGCCGCTCGATTTCGGGCAGCCGCGATCTCGCCGACGATCTCGTTCAGGAGACGTTGATGAAGGCATGGGCGGCGCGTCAGCGCTTCCAGGCAGGCACCAATATGCGCGCCTGGACCTTCATCATCCTGCGCAATCTCTATCTCTCGCAAATGCGCCGCGCGCGCTTCAAGGGCGAGTGGGACGATCTCGTCGCTGATCGCTTGCTGGCGGCCCCGGCGAGCCAGGATCGTCATGTCGAACTCGGCGACATGCAGCGCGCGCTGCTGCACCTGCCGCAGCCCCAGCGCGAGGCGCTGATCCTGGTCGGCGCCGGGGGTTTCGCCTATGAGGAAGCGGCTGAGATTTGCGGTGTCGCGGTCGGTACGATCAAGAGCCGTGTCGCGCGCGGCAGGGTCGCGCTCGAAACGATCATGAACGACAATTCGCTGCCATCCCGTCGCACGCACAGCAACGAGCCGGGCATGACGGCGCTTGATACGATCATGGGCGAGGTCGAGGATCTGAGCCGCGAGCGTCGCGACTGATCAGTGGCTGCTTGCCTCGCGGTCAGCCTGGTCGATGCGCCGCAACAGCGCCGAGAAATCGTCCGAAATACTGTCCGGTTGCAGCCCGAATGCGGCCCGTAATGCCCCGCTGATCGGGTCGCTCGAGCGCGGTGCCGCAACCATGAAACCCTTCATGCCGGTATCGTCTGCGAGAGGGGCGGTATTGATCGACATGAAGATAGAACACTTCAGCCGCGCATTTGTTGCTTGCCAAGTATACCTAATGGGCCGGAGGGCGGATCATGTTGCATGCAGGACACTTATTCTAAACTCATGATTGCGGACGCGCTTCGGCGCGCGCGCGCCGAGGCGCCGTTCCTCGCGCTGCTGCTCGATCGCGAACCGGCGCTGGCCGCGCGGCTCGATTCGGGCGCGCTCCCCGGACTCGCTGAAGCGGTGATCGACGATCCGGCCATGCCCGTCATGCGGCGATTGCGGCTCGAGCGGCGGCGCCTTGCCCTGCTCGTCGCGATCGGTGATCTCGCCGGCGCTTATGATCTCACCACCGTCACCGGCGCCTTGTCCGATTTCGCCGACCGCGCGCTCGACGCCGCCATCACCGCTGCGATCGCCGAACGCACGCCGGAAGCCTGCGCCGTCGGTTTCGCCGCGATCGCGCTCGGCAAGCAGGGCAGCCATGAGCTCAATTACTCGTCTGACATCGATCCGATCCTGATCTTCGATCCGGACACGCTGCCGCTCAGGCCGCGCGAGGCGCCGGACGAAGCCGCGGTCCGGATCGCGCGCCGGGTGGTCGAGATCCTCCAGGCGCGCGATGGCGATGGCTATGTGCTGCGCGTCGACCTTCGGCTGCGCCCATCGCCCGAGGTGACGGCGATCGCGCTGCCGGTCGATGCGGCGATCTCCTATTATGAATCGCTTGCGCTGCCCTGGGAGCGTGCCGCCTTCATCCGCGCCCGCGCCGCCGCGGGCGATCTCGCTTTGGGCACGCGCTTTCTCGACACGATCCGTCCCTTCATCTGGCGCCGCGCGCTCGATTTCGGCGCGATCGGCGAGATCAGGGGAATCTCGCGCCGCATCCGCGATCATCACGCGCAAGGCCAGATGTTCGGCCCCGGCTTCGATCTGAAGCGCGGGCGCGGCGGCATTCGCGAGATTGAATTCTTCGCGCAGATCCACCAGCTGATCCATGGCGGGCGCGATATGTCGGTGCGTGCGCCCGCGACGCGTGACGCGCTCGCCACACTCGCCGAGGCGGGATGGATCGCGCGCGACGAGGCGCAGGCGATGACCACCGCCTACACCTTGTTCCGCACGATCGAGCACCGCGCGCAGATGGTCGAAGATCGCCAGACCCATCATTTGCCGACGGGTGCCGCGCTTGACGGGCTGGCGCGGCTCCATGGCCTGGACGACGGCGCCGCGCTTCTCGCCTTGTTGCGCCCCCATGTCGCGGCGACCGCGCGCAGCTACGACGCGCTCGACCCGGAGGATGGGGACAGCCTGTCGCACGATGCTGCGCATCTCGAGCAGCAACTCGCCGAAGCAGGCTTTGCCGACCATGACGCCGCGGCACGGCGGATCGAGCAATGGCGGGGCGGCAGCTATCCGGCGTTGCGCAGCCCGGCGGCACGCGAGGCGCTCGAGGCAGTGTTGCCCGGGCTGGTCGAGGCGCTCGGCGCGGCGCCCGATCCGCAAGGGGCGCTGGTGCGGCTCGACGTCATGCTCGCGCGCCTGCCGAGTGCGATCAACTTCTTCCGCCTGCTCGAGGCGCGGCCGGCGCTTGCCCGGCTGCTCGGCGCGATCCTCAGCTACACGCCGACTCTCGCCGAAGCGCTTGGGCGGCGGCCCGAATTGTTCGACGGCCTGATCGACGCCACCGCGCTCGATCCGGTCGGCCCTGTCGAAACGCTGATGGCTGAAATGGCCGATGCAGGGAACGATTTCCAGGCGCATCTCGATCATGTCCGCCGCATCGTCGGCGAGAAGAGGTTCGCGCTCGGCACCCAGATCGTGGCGGGCGTCAGCGACCCGCTCGACGTGTCCGCCGGCTATGCCCGCGTCGCCGAGGCGGCGATCGGCGTGCTGGCCGAGGCGACCGTCGCTGAATTCACCGCGCGGCATGGACGTGTGCCGGGCAGCGAGCTGGTGATCCTGGCGCTGGGCAGAATGGGTGGCGGCGCCCTGACTCATGCCTCCGATCTCGACCTCATCTACCTGTTCACCGGCGATTACATGGCTGAGTCCGATGGTGAAAAGTCGCTCGGCGCCGTGCTCTACTATAACCGCCTCGCACAGCGCGTCAGCGGCGCGCTGTCGGTGCCGACTGCCTCCGGCCCGCTCTACGAGATCGACACCCGGCTGCGGCCCTCGGGCACCCAGGGGCCGCTCGTCGTCTCGCTCGACGGCTTTGCCCGCTACCAGCATGAGGACGCCTGGACCTGGGAGCATATGGCGCTCACCCGCGCCCGTCCCGTGTTCGGATCGGCATCGGCCCGCGCCGCGACCCAGGGCGTGATCGACAGCGTGTTGCGCGGCGATCGTCCCGCGCGCGACGTCGTTGCGGACGCCATCGCGATGCGCGCCGAAATGGCCGCCCACAAGCCGCCCAAAGGGCCGCTCGACGCCAAATTGTCGCCCGGCGGCCTGGTCGATCTCGAATTCGCCGTCCATGTCGTTCAGCTGACTCATCGCACGGGCTTTGCCCCGCATCTCGGCGCCGCGATCGTCGAGCTCGAGGCACTGGGCCTGGTGCCCGCTGGCCTCGCCGCGGCGCATGACTTCCTCACCCGCCTGCTGGTCACGCTCCGGCTCGTCGCGCCCGACGCGCAGGTTCCTGCGCCGGCGACGCGCGCGCTGATTGCCCGCGCCCTGGGGGTCGCTGATTGGGGCGGGGTGGTTGCGTCGTTCGCGGCGACCCGGCAGGAGGTTTCCGATTTCTGGGCCATGGTGGCCGGCAGCCGGGGAGTTGAATGATGGCGGCACCGATCGATGAGGGCGACAAGCTCCCGGATATTGATCTGACGACGCCGAGCGGCGGCAAGGTCAATCTGCGGGACTATCTCGGCAAGCCGTTCATCCTCTATTTCTATCCCAAGGACGACACCTCGGGCTGTACCCGCGAGGCGCAGGATTTCAGCCGGCTGCTCGGCGAATTCCGGGCCCATGGCGCAGAGGTTCTGGGCGTATCGCGCGACACGCCGATCAAGCACCAGAAATTCATCGACAAATATGATCTGACCGTACCGCTCGCCACCGACGACAAGAACCAGGCGATGGAGGCGTTCGGCGTGTGGGTGCAGAAGACGCTCTACGGCAAGACCTATATGGGCATCGACCGCGCCACCTATCTGTTCAACGCTCAGGGCATCCTGGTGCGGGTGTGGCGGCGGGTACGGGTGCCCGGCCATGTCATCGATGTGCTCGAAGCGTTGAAGGAACTCGGCTGATCACCGAGGAGGAAGGATCCGGGCTGACCGGGCCACGCACGATCGCCGCTGCGACGCGAGCGGTGCTTGAGACCGCTGAGCCGGCCGCCAAGATCCGCGCCGCGCGTGAGACCGCGCGGGCTTGGCGGCGCGGTGGGCTCGCGCATCGCTTCGACGTCGCGATGCCCGATCGGCCGGCACGGCCCGCCGCGCCCGACCTCCTCGCGCCGAGCCGGATGCCGAGGCGCGGCAAGGGCGGCTCGGAGCGTGGGCGCATCGCGTTGCTCCATGCCCTTGCCCATATCGAGTTCGTCGCGATCGATCTCGCCTTCGACATGGTGGGGCGATTCGGCGCGGATTTCCCGCGCGCCTTCACTGACGACTGGATCGCCGTCGGTGCCGACGAGGCGATGCACTTCGCCTTGCTCGACCGCCGGTTGCGGGCGCTGGGCAGCCATTATGGCGCGATGCCGGCGCATGACGGGCTGTGGGAATCGGCGACGGCTACCGCGCACGATTCGCTCGCCCGTCTCGCTGTCGTGCCCATGGTGCTCGAAGCGCGCGGCCTTGACGTAACGCCCGAGACGATCGCGCGCTTCACCTCGGCACGCGACGAAACCAGCGCCCGAATCCTCTCGCGCATTCTGAACGACGAGGTGCGGCATGTGCGCGCGGGCACTATCTGGTTCGAATTCGCCTGTTCAGCGAAGGGGTTCGTTCCCGAATCGCACTGGCGCTCGCTGGTGTCGCGATATTTTCGCGGGGTCATTAAGCCGCCGTTCAACGACTCGGCGCGTGACTCAGCCGGTTTGACGCGAGAATATTACGTGCCCCTTGCCCCTGTCTGAAAATTTGGGTCATTTGCGACATGTCCGGGGCGTGGAGGGGCCGCACTCGGGACAAATTAGGGGCGGGCGCTGGATTCTCCGGCAATCGCATTCATGGTCGCCGGGGACAAATGAACAAAATATCGATCGCGTCGAGCGCGCAGATACTGTCGCGGCTGAAGACGTATTTCATCACCCGGGACTTTATCTTTCACGATGGTCGTGATTTGCGGCGCTTCAGCGTCGGTGGCCGTACCCAGGCATTGATGGCCGGCGTCGCCACGATTACTCTGTGTTTCTCGGCTTATGGCGTCGCGCAGGCGGCGGTCGGCGCGGTTGCGCTGAGCGGCATTATCGGCGCCCCCCTGTCGCCCGAAGCCAAGGTCGCGCAGATGCAGGCGAAGGTCGCTGCGATGCAGGCCGATGTCGAAACCATCAAGGCGGCCGCCCAGGCTCATGCAGCCCGGGTCGAGCATAACCAGGCCGTGATCTCCGCCGCCCTTTCCGGCAAGGCTGATCCGCGCAAGCTGTCCATGATGGTGCCGGTCATCGATCCCGCGGCCGACAAGCTCGCCGCCGATGTCGTCGCCCCGCTCAAGCAGGTCGAGCAGCGCCAGCTCGGCATGGCGGTCAAGGCACGTCATGCTGTCGAGGTGCGGTATGCGGCGGCGACGGCGCGCGTCCGCAGCCTCGGCCTCAACCCGGAGCGCTTCGCGCCGCCGGTGGTTGCGATGGGCGGCCCGTTCGAAGCGGCCGACAGCGCCGAAGCCGCGGCCGATCTTCGCGCCGACATGCAGTTCCGCTCCTTGTTCATGACCTGGAAGAAGCTCGATTCGCTCGAGCAGGGCGTGATCGCCATCCCTTCGGTCCAGCCGGTCGAGCATCTCCAGTTCACCAGCAATTACGGCATCCGCACTGACCCGTTCCGCGGCACCGCTGCGATGCATGCGGGCGTGGATATTCCCGGCCCGGTCGGCACCCCGGTCTATGCGACCGCTGACGGCATCATCGATCGCGCCGAACGCGCCGGCGGTTACGGCAACATGGTCGAGATCAACCATGGCAAGGGCATCCAGACCCGTTACGGCCATCTCTCCAAGATCCTCGTCGCTCCCTTCACCCGCGTCCATCGCGGCCAGCTGATCGCGCTGATGGGTTCGACCGGCCGCTCGACCGGCCCGCATCTCCATTATGAAGTCCGCATCGACGGCCATGCCGTGAACCCGGTGCCCTTCCTGCAAACCGCCGATTACCTGCTCGCGGCACAGGATCGCGCGGTGAAGACGGTTCCGGTCGCCATGGGCGGCCCTGCAGCCGCCGACTGATCCGACGATCGTCACCCCGGACTTGTTCCGGGGTCCACCGTGCCGCCTGGTTTCGCGATCGAGGCTCTTGCGGCGCAGTGTGTTCGAGCGGGATTGTGTTCCCCGAACACAATCTTGGCTTTCCGGGGGAAAGCCAAAGCTCGAACACCGGAACAAGCCCGGCATGACGGGCGAGCTTGGGTGACCACCGTCATCAGCCGGTTGCCGTTCCCCCCGCGACCGCCTATCTCCGCACCATGGCAACCGTAACCGCTCCTGAAATCCAGCTCACCGATTCAGCCGCGGCGCGCGTCGCCGCGATTGCCGGCAAGCAGGGCAAGCCTGCGATCCTCCGCCTGTCGGTCGATGGCGGCGGCTGTTCGGGGTTCCAGTATAAGTTCGGCTTTGCGGACAGCGTCGATGCTGATGACGCGGTCGCCGAAAATGCGGGCGTGAAGCTCGTCGTCGATTCGATCAGCCTCGATCTCGTGCGCGGGTCGGCGGTCGATTATGTCGAGGAACTTGGCGGCGCGGCCTTCAGGGTGACCAATCCCAATGCTGCCTCGGGCTGCGGCTGCGGCTCCAGCTTCTCGGTCTGATCGCGGCCTCTTGCGTTGAAAATCGTCAGCTACAACGTCAACGGCATCAAGGCGCGCCTGCCGCGGCTGCTTGAATATCTCGCCGAACAATCGCCCGACGTGCTGTGCCTCCAGGAGCTCAAGTCGAGCGACGAGACCTTCCCGGAGGCTGATATCCGCGCCGCCGGCTATGGCGCCGTGTGGCACGGCCAGAAGGGTTTCAACGGCGTCGCGGTCCTCGCCAAGGGCAAGGATCCGGTCGAGCGCCATCGCGGGCTCGCCGGTGATCCCGAAGACGCGCATAGCCGCTATCTCGAGGCTGAGGTCGACGGCGTGGTGATTGCGTCGATCTATCTGCCCAACGGCAATCCGCAACCTGGCCCGAAATTCGATTACAAGCTCAAATGGATCGAGCGCCTGTCGGATCGCGCCCGCGCGCTGCTGGCCGAGGAAAAGCCGGTCGTGCTGGCGGGCGATTACAATGTGATCCCCAATGATGACGACACTTTCTCCGTCCGGGCCATGGAGAATGACGCGCTGATGCAGCCGGAAAGCCGCGCCGGCTACCGCGCGCTGGTCGCTCAGGGCTGGACTGACGCGCTACGCACCCGTCATCCCAAGGGTGGCGTGTGGACCTTCTGGGACTATCAGGCAGGCGCCTGGCAGCGCGATGCCGGGTTCCGGATCGATCATCTGCTTCTCAGCCCGATCGCCGCCGACCGGCTGGCCGATGCCGGGGTGGACAAGGACTATCGCGCTCGGGAGAAGGCAAGCGATCATGCACCGACCTGGGTGCGGCTGCGCTAGGGCATCGTGCGTGAAATCGGAACCACCAGCCCGTTCGCCCTCGCTGCTCTAGGTGCATGAAAAGGGGGTGTTGATGCGGCTCGGATTGGCCATCGGCCTGTTGGCACTCATCGCGGCGCCCGCTTTTGCCGAAGAACGCGATTACTGCCCGGCGCGGCCGGGGCTCGGCACGCCTGCCTGCACGATCTCGCCCGGCCGCGTTTCGGTCGAGACCAGCCTGGCCGACTGGACGCTCCAGCAGGATTCGAGCCAGCGTACCGACACGGTGCTGGTCGGCGACACCCTCGTCAGGGTCGGGCTGACCGACACGATCGAGGCGCAGATCGGCTGGACGCCCTATGGCCATGTCCGCACCCGCGACAAGACCGCCGGCACGGTCGACAGCACCGGCGCCGTCGGCGACGCGCTGCTCGGCTTCAAGATCAACCTTCATCATCCCGATGGCAGCGGATTATCGGCCGCGATCCAGCCCTTCGTCACCCTGCCGATCGGGCGCAGCCCGGCCGGCGCCGGGGATTGGGGCGCCGGCGTGGTGGCGCCGGTCGATTATGCGCTGAACGACACGCTCAGCCTTCAGTTCACGCCCGAGATCGACGCTGCCGTCGATCAGGATGGCAATGGTCGGCATTTCGCCGCGAGCGGCACGGTCGGTCTGGGCGTCGCGCTCAGCAAGACGGTGAGCGGCACGATCGAGGTCCAGGCGCTGCGCGATGCTGATCCGTCGGGCAAGACGGTGCAGGCATTGGCCTCCGCCTCGCTCGGCTGGATGCCGCGCAAGGACTGGCAATTCGATGTCGGTGCGGTCGCCGGCCTGAATCGCGATGCACCCGATGCAGAGCTTTATCTTGGCGTGTCGCGTCGATTCTGACTGTTCGCTTTCGCGCAGGATTTCCTAAAAACTGGTGCGGATCGCCCGGAATCGGTCATTCCAAACACCTTGTCGGCATGGCAGATCGACCTAACCCATTGATTCAACTACACTCTAGTGTTTGGCATGGCTAATGCAGTGACACACCTGCGGAACAACCGGTGTTGTCCGTCTGAGCGGAGAAGTTTCCATGACCAAGCCCCTGTTGTTGATCATTGCGAGTGCCGCACTGGCGATCGTGCCCGGTGTCTCGAACGCAACCCCGAGCGCCGAAGGCGCCCCACGGGACGCAGCCGCGGCTGCGCAGGCACCGGCGCCGACCGAAGCGACCAAGAGATATTGCGCCGTCGAGACGCTGACTGGTTCGCACATCCAGAAGAAGACCTGCATGTCGCGCGATGCCTGGATCAAAGCCTATGGTTTCGACCCTGCCAAGCAATAACATCGCCGCCTGGGGGGCGTCCTGCGCGGCGCCCCCTCTGCGGGCCGACGGCTACAACGCCTTCTGGTAGATCACATAGGTCTTGTTGATCTTGCTCTGGATCGTCTCGGCAATGGCATTCATGCCCTGATTGTCATCGAGCACCCAGCCGATCTCGCCGCGGGTCGAGCCATAGCGGCTGACCGCGGCGCGTCGGATATATTCGATCATCATGAAGGCGAGCTGGCCCGCCATGCGCGAGGCCTGAAGCTCCTTGACCACGCCCATCAGCGGCACGCGCATCGTGCGCGCCTTGGGTTTGCGCAGCCACAGCAGGATCTTGGCCCAGCCGAACGGGAGCAGATTGCCGTTCAGCGGCTTGATCACCTCGTTGAGATCGGGAAGCGTGATCATGAAGGCGACCGGCTTGCCGTCGAGCTCGGCGATGCGGATCAGGTCGTTGAACACGATCGGTTTCAACTTCACCCCGACATCGGCAATCTCGGGCGGGGTCAGCGGCACGAAGCCCCAATTGTCCGACCAGGCATCGTTGAGGATCGCGAGGATGATCGCGGCTTCCTCGTCGAACTTCGACTTGTCGACCTCGCGGATGCGGATTCGTTCGTTCTTTTCGCCTGACTGGATGATCCGCCGCACGATCGGCGGGAATTCCTGGGTGATGTCGAGATCATAGGTGTAGAGCGTCTTCGCGTGGGTATAGCCCGCGCCTTCGATCCAGCCGCGATATTCGGGCTTCGCATGGCCCATCATGATCGTCGGCGGATGGTCATAGCCCTGGATCAGCAATCCGGGCTCTTCCCAGATCGACATGCTGATCGGGCCAAGCACCCTGGTGATGCCCTTGTTGCGAAGCCAGGCTTCAGCCGCGTTGATCAGCGCCTTGGCGGTATTCTCGTCCTCGGCATCGAACAAACCGAACTGGCCGCAGCCTGGACCGAAACCCTGCGCGGCCGGCATGGTGAGCGCGAGCGTGTCGATATGCGCCGAGATGCGGCCGACCACGGTGTCGCCACGCTCGGCGAGGAAAAGCTGCGCCTCGGCATGGCTGAACCAGCCATTCTTCTCCGGCGTGATCAGCCCGAGCGCTTCGCTCTTGAGGGGCGGCACCCAGTTTGGATCATCCTTGTAGAGCCGGAAGGGCAGGTCGACGAACTTCTTGCGATCTGCCTTGCTGCTGATCGGGCGGATCGAGAGGGGAATTGCGGTTGCCAAGATGATGTCGCCTCGTTCAGGTGCCTGTCCCGGTAGACTGCGCACTCCCGCCTGCACGTCTTCCTGTCAAGCCGTCAGCAGGCGAATGGGCGGCCTTGACTGGTATCGCCACCATGCTGCCACTATGTTCCGGCAATGGGCCAGGCCATGAACACCCCTCTCGCTTTCGATCGAGTCGACCCGCCGGCGCAAGCGGACGTCGTCGCCCGGGCCGGCGCGAAGCGCGTGGCCGACGACAAGGCCATGCTGCGGACTGCGGCTGAGCTCACGCGCGACCTCCACGACGCGCGCCCGCTGATCTATTGGTCGGATTTCCTCGCTTCGGCGCTGCTCGGCTATGCGGCGCTGGCTGTCGCGATGACCAGCACTTCGGTCGCTTGGGCGATCGGCGCCGGGGTGGTCGCGATCCTCGCGCTTTACCGTGCCGGCGGCTTCACCCACGAGCTGACCCATATGAAGCATAGCACGGTGCCGTGGTTCCGCTTCGGCTGGAACCTGATTGTCGGCATTCCGCTGATGGTGCCGTCCTTCATGTACGAGGGCGTCCATACGCTTCACCATGCGCGCACCCGCTATGGCACGATCGAGGATCCCGAATATCTGCCGCTCGCGCTGATGAAGCCCTGGACGGTGCCGCTGTTCGTGCTGACCGCGCTGCTCGCACCGGTCGCGCTGCTGGTGCGGTTCGCGATATTGGCGCCGCTCTCGGCGGTGTTTCCGGCCGTGCGGACCTGGGTCGTCGAACGCTATTCGGGGCTGGCGATCAACCCGAGCTTTCGTCGGCGTCCGCCCGAGGGGGAGTTCAAGGCGATCTGGCACTGGCAGGAAGTGGCCACGAGCCTCTGGGCGATCGCGCTGCTTGCCGCCGTGGCGACCGGCATCATGCCGCTGCGCGCCTTTCTGATTTTCCTCGCGATCGTCTCGGGCATCGCCGTCATCAACCAGATCAGGACGCTCGTCGCGCATCTCTGGGAGAATGAGGGCGAGGCGATGACGGTCACCGCGCAATATCTCGATTCGGTCAACGTGCCGCCGCCGGGCCTGCTGCCGGTGCTGTGGGCGCCCGTGGGCTTGCGCTATCACGCGCTCCACCATCTGGTCCCGAGCGTGCCCTATCATGCGCTCGGCGAGGCGCATCGCCGCCTGTCGGCCGCGCTCGACGAGCAGTCGCCCTATCATGCGGCGAGCTATCGCGGCCTGCCCAGGCTGGTGGGGCGGCTCGTCCGCAGCACGATGGGCCGCGTCGCGCGCTAGGGCCGCTTGGCCGCCATGCCCACCCTTCGACAAGCTCAGGACATGCTTGTCTCGGCACCCACCGGTCCGCCGGCGCACCGCTGCTTTGATCTCGGGCGTGGCGAATGCAGGCGCGAGCCGAGGGTGGCGATGTGACGGGATATCCGATTCAACTCCAACGCCAATTATTGCAGCCCATCCGGCGCCGGATAGCGTTCGCTCCCCGGCGCGCTCTTTCGCATCGTTGGATTTGTTGGACGGTTTGAGCTGGCTGTTAGCTGGCTGATAGCTGGCTGTTCCGGCGAAAAAGCTGGCTGATAGCTGGCTGATACCTGGCTGTTATTCGATAACAGCCAGCACACCTGCAACCTGTTGAACGTGCTTGAGAATTATCGCCGGAAGGCCGGATTATCAGCCAGCAAAAAAATAGCTGGCTGATATAACAGCCAGGAACAGCCAGGAATCGCGCGTGCTGTTGGATGCCGCCGGGGCCGGGCGGCTTATTCCTCGGTCCGGATCAGCACCGCCTCGCCGATCAGGAAGAACAGCAGGAAGGGCGCCCAGGCTGCGAGGAAGGGCGGATAGGCGCCGAGATTGCCCATCGCCAGCGCGAAATTGTCGGCGACGAAATAGGTGAAGCCAAGCGCCATGCCGATCACGGCGCGGACGAACAGCTTGCCCGATCGGGCGAGGCCGAAGGCGGCGATCGCACCGAGCAGCGGCATCAGCAGCGCCGACAGCGGGCTCGAGAGCTTGTGCCACATCGACCCCTCGAGCGCCTTGGTCGGTCGGCCGGCATCCGCCAGGTCGTTGATCGCTGCATTGAGCCCGCCGAAGGAGAGCCCGTCGGCATCGACGGTCGCCAGCGTGAACTGGTCGGGGCGTACCCCCTTTCCGAGGATCGTCGTGCCGATCGTCGTGATCTTGCCGCTCGCGACGTCGAAGCGGGTCGCCGGGCCGACTTTCCACCCGTCGCCGGCGCGCACGCCGCTCGGGGCGTGAACGACGCCGACGAGATTGCCGCCGGTGCGATCGTACAGGGTGATGTCGCTCAGACGCGCCGCATTGCCGCGGCCCCTGATCTGGCCCACCTGGATCAGGTCGTCACCGTCGCGCACCCAGACGTTGGATCGATCGCCGCGGTCGATCGGTATCGATGCGTAATCGACATTCTTCCACTGGTTGAGCGTCGCGGTCGCCCGCGAGACGATCCGGTCGTTGAAGGCGAACGACACGATCGCGACCCCCATGCTCGCCAGGATCAGCGGCGCCAGTACCTGATGCGCCGAAAGGCCCGACGCCTTGAGGGCGACGATCTCGCTGTTCTGGTTCATCGTCGTCAGCGTGATGATGGTGCCGAGCAACACCGAGAAGGGGAGGAAGCGGGAGATGATCTCGGGCAGGCGAAGGCTGAGATAGTGCAGGATCTCGGGCGTGCCGTTCCCGGGATGAGCGAGGATGTTGCTGGTCTCGCTCAACAGGTCGAGGAACTGGAGCACGAAAACCAGGGCCGCGAGAACCGCGAAGGTCCGCACCAGGAACATCCGCCCCATATAGAGCGAGACGGTGCGCGACGGAAAAAGTTGAAGCGCGATCATGGTGCTTCGGCCTCGCTCTTGCGACGGCCGGGCAGCCAGCGGCCGATCGCCTTGCCCGCCTTGGAGAAGACGCGCTCGAGCGCGCCGATCGGCTGGCCGCCGGGAACATAGGCGATCGTGTAATACATCCAGAAAACCAGGGCCGCGAAGATCGCGAAGGGAACCCAGAGAGCCAGGAAAGGGTCGATCTTGCCGAGCCCGCCGACCCCCTGGGCATATTGATTCACCTTGAAATAGGTGACGATCATGACGATCGAAAGGAACACGCCGAGCGCTGAGGTCGAGCGCTTGGGCGGCACGCCGAGCGCCAGCGCAAGCAGCGGCAGGAGGAACATCGCGGCGACCTGGGTCAGGCGGAAATGCAGGGCTGCGCGGCTCGAGTCGCGATCCATTTCGGATGCCGTACGGTCCCCGCCGATCTGCGCCAGCGCGGGCAGGGTCAGTTCGAGGCGACCGGTGGGTTGCCGGAAATTCTCCAGCTTGGGCAAGTCGATCGGCAGGTCGTTCAGCGTGAAGCGCAGCACGCGCGGCGTCGCCACCCCGGGTTCGTTGCGCACCAGCGTGCCGTTGGTCAGCCGGAAGATGATCACGTCGGGATTGTCGGTGGCGAGGAATTTGCCCGTGGCGGCGGTCACCGAAATCGAACCGCCCTTGTCATCGACGGTATGAACGAAGATGCCGGACAGCTTGCGGCCCTGGTCATGGCTTTCCTCGATCCGGATCGTCCGTTTCGCGCCCAGGTGAGTGAACTCGCCGACCTTGATCGACGCGCCGAGCGCGCCCGTCCGCAACTCGAAGCGCAGCTTTTCGTAATTGTAGCGCGCATCGGGCTGGATATAGCCGACGATCAGCAGGTTCACGATCGCGAGGCCGATCGCGTACATATAGGGCACCCGCAGCAGCCGGGTGTAGCTCACCCCGACCGCGCGCATCACGTCGAGTTCGGAGCTCGTGGCGAGCCTGCGAAAGGCGAGCAGCACGCCGAGCATGAGGCCGACCGGAATGCCGAGCCCGAGATATTCGGGCAGCAGATTGGCGAGCATCCGCCAGACCACGCTGACCGGGCCGCCCTCGGTCGCGACGAAATCGAACAGGCGCAGCATGCGATCGAGCACCAGCAGCATCGCGAAGATGATCAGTGTCGAAAACAACGGCACCACGATCAGTCGGGCCATGTAGCGGTCGATTGACTTCATGGTGCTGGCGAGATCGGCCTTCTGCGTGAGGAGCTTATCGAATGCCCGGTCGGGGGGCTATATCCGGGGAGGAGAGCAACGTCAGCTACGAAATCATTCAGCCGCGACGAAGGCGGGCGGCGCGGTACGCGATGCCGTCATTGCCTCGCCGATCGCGCGTTCGAGCGCCGTGATGGTGAAGGGTTTGCGCAGGACATGATGGCCGCCGAATTCGGCCTCGCCGCCCGCCTCGCCGGCATAGCCGGTCACGAAGAGCACCGCCACATGGCCATGATCGGGCGCGAGTGCCGCGATCATCTCGGGGCCGGTCCGCCCCGGCATCAGGACGTCGGAGACGATCAGGTCGATCCCCGCCGCCGCGTCCAGCAGCGTCGGAACCGCGAGCGGATCGCTGCACGCGATCGGACGATGGCCAAGCTCGGCCAGGGCACCCATCGTCGCTGACAGGACGCGCGGATCGTCTTCGACGACGAGGATATCGAGGGCGGCCGTTTTAGCGGGCAATGCCTCTGCCTCCCGAGGTGCGGGCAGCGCGTCAACACCGGTGTGACGCGGCAGGTACAGCGTCACCGTCGTGCCCTTGCCGGGTGCCGAGACGATGCTGATCTCGCCGTCAGCCTGGCGGATAAAGGCAAAGATCTGGCTGAGCCCCAGGCCGGTTCCGGTGCCGACCGGCTTGGTGGTGAAGAAGGGCTCGAAGACCCGCTCGAGCACCTCGGGGGGCATGCCGCAGCCGGTATCGGTCACTGCAATCGTCACATAGTCGCCGGCCACGCAGGTCCCGATTTCCTCGGCCGCCAATGTCGTGCCCTTGGTGGCGATGGTCAGTTCGCCACGCCCGTCCATCGCGTCGCGTGCATTGACCGCGAGGTTGAGGACGACATTTTCGAGCTGATAGCGATCGGCATGTACCCGCCACCCGTCGCTCTCGTCGTGCGCGATGACGACGATGGCGTCGCCCAGCGTGCGGTCGAGCAGGTCTGACATGCCCGCGACCAGCGCCCCCGGATCAAGCGCCTCGAGCTTCAATGCTTCCTCGCGCGAAAAGGCGAGCAGGCGCCGGGTCAGCGCTGCGGCCCGATTGGCGCCCTCGGTCGCATTGTCGATATGGCGCGTGGCCAGTTCGGCATCGCCGACATTGCGCCGCGCCAGCTCGAGCCCGCCCAGAACGACGGCGAGCATATTGTTGAAATCATGTGCGATCCCGCCCGTGAGCTGCCCGATCGCCTCCATCTTCTGGACCTGGCGAAGCCGTGCCTCCTTGTCGATCAGCTCAGCGGTCGCGTGCGCCACGGCGACTTCCAGCTCTTCGGCGCGCAGCCGCTCCGCTTCGGTTTCGGCATTGGCGATCGCGCGCTGGCCAAGCGCCTGTATCGTCATCCAGCCCAATGCGATCGCCCCGAGCACGATCGACAGCCCGAAGACCATGAGCGCGTGCGCGACACTGGTCGACTGCGCGACCGATTGCATCGCAGCGCCGGTGCGAACGTCGAGCAAGGCCCGTTCGTTGGTGATGATCTGGTTGAGCAGCCTGTCGATGCGCGCCAGCGACGGCGCTGTGCCGGCCTGGTAGAAACGGGCGAGGGCCTGGTCGTTCTTCTTGTACAGGGTGCTGAGCGCGATCAGCGAAAGCTCCTTGCCCCGCGCGTCATAGGCTTGCCGAAGCGAGTCGATCAGCGGCTGCTGATGATCGTCGGTGACCTCGTCCAGTCGGTTGATCTGTTGTCCTGCGACTTGCCATTGGTCGGAGAATCGGCGCCCGAGCGTCTTGTCGCCACTGATCACATAGCGGCCGAGCGACGCTTCGGATTGCGCGAGGGTCCCCGAAAGAGACCGCACCAGGATCATCACCTCGAAGCTGTGGCTCTGGAGCTTGAGCGCTTCGTCGCGCTTGCGGCTTGCCGCGTCGAGCGTCAGCATCAGCGCGACCACCACCAGCGCGCCCAGCAGCGCCACCACGACGAGCATGATGACGCGCCACGCACTTCGGGGCCCCCGCGGAGCCGTGAACTCGCCGTCGTTCCGGGTCATTGCGGTCCTTCTAGACCCAGGCGTGACTCCTGAGAACCCGCCTTGATGTGCGTTAGTCTATCGCTCCGGTTGCCTGTCCCGCGGCCCTGAACATTGCGATGATCGTCTCGATCTGCTCGGGGCTATGCTCGGCGCAGACTGAGCAGCGCAGCAGATAGGTGCCGGCCGGCGTCGCGGGCGGGCGTGCCATGTTCACATAGAGCCCGCCTTCGAGCAACGCCTGCCACATCGCTACCGCCTGGGTCTGGTCTTTCAGGATCACCGCGACGATCGCCGATTCAGGCGTCCTGGTGCCAAGCGTGAAGCCCATCTCGGTCAGGCCGCCATGCAGCCGCCTGCTGTTCGCCCACAGATGCGCGCGCTTGTTATGCGCGTACATCAGCTTGCGGATCGAGGCAGCGGCGGTCGCGACGACCGAGGGCGGCAGCGAAGCGGTGAAGATATAGGGGCGCGACACGAAGCGCATGATCTCGAACTTGGGATGGTTGGAGACGCAGAAGCCACCCACCGTGCCGACTGATTTCGAGAAGGTGCCGACGACGAAGTCGACCTGGTCTTCGAGCCCCTGCTCCTCATAGACGCCGCGGCCATGAGGCCCGAAGAACCCCATCGAGTGGGCCTCGTCGACCAGCACCATAGCGCCGTGCTTCTTGGCGACCGCAACCATTTCCTTGAGCGGCGCCACGTCGCCCATCATCGAATAGACGCCTTCGAGCACGACGAGCTTGCCCGGCTCGGGCGGCAGGCGGCCGAGCCGCTTGTCGAGATCCTCGACCGAGTTGTGGCGGAAGCGGACGATCTCGGCATTGCCCATCGAGCAGCCGTCATAGATCGAGGCATGGCTGTCGGCGTCGAGGATGATATACTCGCCCTTGCCGGCAAGCGCCGAGATCATGCCGAGATTGGCCTGATAGCCGGTCGAGAAAACGATCGCCCCTGTGGTGCCGTAGAATTCGCGCAGCGCCGCCTCGACATCGGCATGGCCGTGGAACGTGCCGTTGAACACGCGGCTGCCATTGGTGCCCGAACCATAGCGGTCGAGCGCGTCCTTGCCGGCCTGGATGACGTCGGGATCGAACGTCATGCCCATATAGTTGTACGTGCCGAGCAGGATCGTCTCCTTGCCCTTGATCACCGCGACGGTCGGCGACTTCACCTCGTCCATCACGATCGCGAAGGGATCGCGCACGCCGGTATCGAGCAGCGCCTGGCGCTCCGCGATCAGCGCGTCGTACTTGGTGAACAGATCGCGCTCGGGCGGGATCACGGGCGGATCGATCGGCGGGGCGTCGGCGGTCTGGGCGGAATCGGTCATCGTCTCAGGCCTTCAGCTTCATCACCGCGTCGACGAGCTGGCCGACCGTCTCGATTTCGGCCTGCATGTTCATCGTGATGATAATCTCGAACTCGTCCTCGATCGCCGCGACGAAATCCATCACCGTCAGGCTGTCCCATTCGAGATCGCCCTGAAAGGTGGTCGCGTCGGAAAGCGCGACGCCCTTCTTGTTGAAGGGCTCGATCAGGCCGGTGACGGTGTCGAATACCTGGGTGCGGTCGGTCAAGACATGTCCTTCGAAATTGGATGCGCCGCCCCTGCCAAGCAAATGCGGCGGCTTTCTGACGATGTTATAGCAGTCCCTTGGCACGATACCATGAGGCGGTCGCGGTGAGGCCCTGGAGTGTCGGCACCTCGGCGCGCCACAGGGCGGTCTCGGGCCGCTTGGCTGGGTCGACGGTCCAGTCGGGATGGCTGAGATAGCCGACCCGATCAGCGGTAAGCTTTGCCTTGCCGCCGCGCAACAGACGGTCAGCCCGCGCCGCGAGCGACAGGATTGTCTTGGGCAAGGCGAGCGGCAGCACGCGCTGGCCGACGGCCGCACCGATCGCCCGGGCGAAATCGGCATGGGTCCATCCGTCTTCGGCGCCATCGTCCACCTCGAGGATGACGCGGCCGGGATCGTTCGCGACGAGCGCCAGCAGCAGGCGCGCCAGATCGCTGACCTCGATCACCGACATCCGGCCCGGCGGGGGCAACATGGCGAGGCCGAATTTCGCCATGCGGAACATGTCGCGCATTTCCATGTCGCCCGGGCCGTAGATCGCTGTCGGGCGCACGATGGTCCAGTCGAGGCCGGATGCTTCGACGACATGCTCGGCGCCGGCCTTGGACCAGCCATAATGGGAGAGCTGTGGCTCACGCGCCGCGAGCGACGAGACATGGATGAAGCGCCTGATGCCGGCGGTCGTCGCGGCATCGACCACCGCCTGGCTGCCGTCGATATTGCCCGCGGCGAAGCCTGCGCGATCGGGCGCATTCACGACGCCGGCGACATGGATGACGGCGTCGGCGCCGCGCATCATCGCCGTCAGCGCAGGCGGGGCGTCGAGAGCGCCAGGCACCCAGGTCACGCAAGGCATGTCCGGCTGCGGGCGGCGGGTGAGGGCACGGACTTCGTGGCCGGCCTCGACCGCGAGCTCGATCAGCTTGCCGCCGACAAAGCCGGTGCCGCCCGTAATCGCGAGGATCACAGCAGCGCCATGTGGTTGCGGTGGACCAGCGCCGCGCGCGGTGCGTAGCCGAGAATCGCAGCGAGCACATCGCTCCGCTTGCCGGTGATGCGCGCTGCGTCGGCTGCGTCATATTCAGCGAGTCCGCGTGCCAGCGGCTTGCCGTCCGGGCCGCAGATCGCGACCAGATCGCCGCGGCGAAACTTGCCCTCGATCCGCACCGCGCCCGCCGGGAGCAGGCTCTTGCCGCCGGTCAGCGCGCGCGCGGCGCCGGCGTCGATGTGGATTTCGCCCTTGGCCGTGAGTCCGCCCGCAAGCCATGCCTTGCGCGCCGGCGCGGCCTTTTCAGCGACGAAGATCGTCCCGTGGCCGTTTCCCGCAAAGGCGGCGAGGGGGCTGGTGACATGACCCGACACGATCGCCAGATGCGCGCCGGCGGCGGTCGCGATCCGCGCCGCGGCGATTTTCGAAACCATGCCGCCCGAGCCCATGCCCGAGCCCGATCCGCCATCGGCCATCGCTTCGATCCTGGCATCGATGCGGTCGACGCGCTCGATCAGCGTCGCGCCCGGGTTGGTCGTCGGATTGGCATCGTACAGGCCGTCGACATCGGAAAGCAGGATCACGCCCTGCGCGCCCGCCGCCTGCGCGACCCGCGCGGCGAGGCGATCATTGTCGCCGAAGCGGATTTCCTCGGTCGCGACGCTGTCATTCTCGTTGATGACGGGCACGACGCCGAGCGCGAGCAGGCGGTTGAGCGTGGCGGCTGCGTTGAGATAGCGCCGCCGGTCCTCGAGGTCGTCGAGCGTGACGAGGATCTGCGCGGCCGTCAGCCCCTCGGCGGCGAGCAGTTCAGCCCAGACCTGGCTGAGCGCGATCTGCCCGGTCGCGGCGGCGGCCTGCGCGTCTTCAAGGCTGGCGCGGCCGCCCTTGGCGAGCTTGAGGCGTCGCGCACCGAGCGCGATCGCGCCCGAGGAAACGACCGCGATTTCCTGGCCCGCCCTGGCCCGCGCCGCGAGGTCAGCGACGAGGCTGGTCAGCCAGTCGCGCCGCACCGTGCCGTCGGGGGCGACGAGCAGCGCTGAGCCGACCTTGACGATCAGGCGAGGGCAGGCGGCTGGTGAGAACATCAGCTTAGAGGGGCGACCATTCGATCGTGTCCTTTTCGCCGTCGTCACGCACCGGCGCGGCTTCGGCAGGGCCGATCGCCTCGATCAGTCGGTCGAGCACCGCTTCGATGCCCGCGCCGCCGGCGCCCGACATCGGCATCACCTCGGCCTTGCTGGCGCGCTTCAGCTTGGCGGCCAGCTTCTTCACCGTGTCAGGATCGAGCGCATCGACCTTGTTGAGGCCGATCACCTGGGGCTTGTCGATGAGCCCGGCCCCATAGGCGTCGAGCTCGCCGCGGACGATGCGGTAGTTGCCGACCGGATCCTCCTCGGTCGCATCGACCAGGTGGAGCAGCACCTTGCAGCGCTCGATATGGCCGAGGAAGCGATCGCCGATCCCCGCGCCATCGGCGGCGCCCTCGATCAGGCCGGGGATGTCGGCGATCACGAACTCGCGATTGTGGCGGCTGACCACACCGAGCTGGGGGCGGACGGTGGTGAAGGGATAATCGCCGACCTTCGCCTTGGCATTGGTGACCGCGTTGATGAAGGTCGACTTGCCGGCATTGGGCAGGCCGACGAGCCCGGCATCAGCGAGCAGTTTCAGCCGCAGCCACACCCAGGCCTCCTGATAGGGCCAGCCGGCGCCGTGCTGACGCGGGGTGCGGTTGGTCGAGGTCTTGTAGCTGGCATTGCCGCGCCCCCCGTCGCCGCCGCGCAGGAATACCTCCCGCTGCCCCGCAACGGTGAAGTCGGCAAGCACCTCCTCCTTGTCCTCGGACAGAATCTGGGTGCCGACCGGTACCTTGATCACGAGATCCTCGCCCCCGGCGCCGGTCATGTTCGAGCCCGAGCCGCCGGCGCCGCGCGGCGCCCGGAAATGCTGGGTGTAGCGGAAGTCGATCAGCGTGTTGAGGCCGGCGACCGCTTCGAAGATGATGTCGCCGCCCTTGCCGCCATTGCCGCCGTTCGGGCCGCCATATTCGATGAACTTCTCACGCCGGAAGCTGACGGCGCCGGGGCCGCCTGCGCCCGAGCGGACGAAGATCTTTGCTTGGTCGAGAAAATGCATGAACCGTTATATAGGCATTTGGCGCGCCGCGTCACCCCGTGGCGGCGGTAGCGGGCATCATTCGACCCGATGCGACGCGATCAGCGCGCTGACCGCAAGCTCGCGCGCCTTTTCTCGGGGCAGGCCGAGCGCCTTGGCCATCGGGCCGCCGAGCAGCGCATCGCCGAGCGCGGTCAGCACTAGCTGGAGTGTCTCCTCCTGCAGGCTCCAGCCCTCATGCTTGTGATCCTCGGCAAGATCGTCGACGAGATTGTGGATCGCCTCGAGGATCGGGTCGAGAGCGTCCTCATTGCCGGTCAGGATCATCCAGCTCGCCATCGCGCCCGCGCCGCGTGCAAAGGCGTCGAAGGTCATGTCGACCACTTCGCGCGGATTCTGGTCGCTCGCCCGGGCGCGCTTCGCCGCTTCGCCGATCTGCGCCGTGATCTTGACCGCGAGATCCTTGATCAGCGCGCGCTGCAGATCCTTCGCCGAGCCGAAATGATGGAGCAGATTGGCGTGGGTCCGCCCGATCCGCGCCGCGACTGCCTTGAGCGTGACTGCCTGTGGGCCCTCCTCGACGAGCAGCGCTCGCGCCGCTTCGATCGCGGCATCGCGGGATTCTTCGGGGCTGAGGCGTTTGCGAATTATTGACACGAGTGTAAGTAAGAGCCTATAAATGGCCGGGTTGGCGACACTGTCGCATCTGTTCGGAGCTTTTCGTGGCGAAAGCAACTACCCCCGGCGACCTGACCATCACGCCGCGTGATCGGCGCTTCGGTCGTGGCCAGGCGATGCGCCGCTGGTGGCTGAACAACGATCCCTATGCCACTGCCTTCTACAACGCGCTGTCCGTCACTTTCCCCAAGGGCGAGGCCTTTTTCATCGAGAGCGTGCGCGCCTTTCGCGACGGGGTTCCGCCCAAGCTCGCCGGCGAGATCCAGGCGTTCATCAAGCAGGAAGTGATGCACACCCGCGAGCATGTCGCCTTCAATCGTCAGGTGGTGGATCAGGGTTACGACATCGCGCCGCTCGAGGCCCGGGTGCAGCAGGGCCTCGACCTGACCAAAGGACGCCCACCGATCGCGAACCTGACCGCGACGATGGTGCTCGAGCATTTCACAGCCATCATCGCGCATGAACTGCTCGCCAATCCGCGGCATCTCGCCGGCGCCGAAGGGGAGTTCGGCACGCTGTGGCGCTGGCATTCGGCCGAGGAGATCGAGCACAAGGGCGTCGCTTACGACACCTGGCTCCATGCAACCCGGGACTGGTCCGAGTGGCGGCGCTTCAAGGTCAAGGCGTTCGTGATGCTTGCCGTCACCAGCAATTTCACGCGCGGCCGGACGCGCGGGATGCTCGACCTCCTGCGGCAGGACGGGCTTACCGGCCCGAAAGTGTGGGCAAGGATGTTCTGGTATGCGTTCGGCAGGCCGGGCATGGCGCGCAAGATCGCGGGGCAGTGGCTCGCCTTTTTCATGCCGGGTTTCCACCCCTGGAACCATGACGACCGCAAGCTGATCGGCCTGTATGAAAGCGATTATGAGGCAGCGGCACTGCCGCGAGACGCCGTGGTCGCCTGATAACGAAGGCGGAGAGCCGGCACCCGACTCTCCGCCCGCATTTACCAGGTCAGGCTGACGCGGCCATAGACATAGCGCCCGTTGAACCCGAACGGCGAGTAATAGGGGAAGCCGACCAGGCCGGTGCTGTTGAGCGTGGTTCCACGCGACGAGGTGAGCTTCACATAATCCGGATAGGTATCGAACAGATTGTTCGCACCCACCGCCAGGTTCAAATTCGTGATCACCTGATAGCGCGCCTCGAGATCGAAGATCGTGTGGCGACCGGTATGGATATCGTCCTCGGCAAAGCCGTTGCTGCTCGGCTGGGTGACGTCGCCATAATAGGAAGCACGCGCCGTGACTCCGAGCTTCTCGAACGACCAATCGATCGTACCGACGACCTTGGTGCGCGGGGTACCCTGCTCGAACGAGATGATGCGCTGGCGCGCGAAGAGCGGCAACGTCGCACTGGTGCCAGGAACAAGCGGATCGGCGATGACCGCCGGGGCAGGTGTCTTGGTGAGCTTGATGTCGTTGAAATTACCGGCGACGGTGAAATCGAAGGTGCCGGCGCCATCGCTTCTGGTGCGATAGTGCGCAACCACGTCGATGCCCTTGGTCGTCGAGCGGATTCCGTTGAGGAAGAAGCGTCCCGCGGTAACGCTGGTGATCTGTGCGTTCTTCAGCACATCGACGACCACCGGGCCGCTGAGATTCTCCGACAACGCGATCTGGTCGCGCAGCTTGATCTGATAGGCATCGACCGACAGATCGAAACCGCCGCCCCGCAGCACCACGCCGGCCGACAGGTTGGTCGCCTTTTCCGGACGGAGCGGCTTGCCGCCAAGCGCGACGCCGACCGGGCTTACCGATGGGAAAGTGCCCGTCTCGACGATGTTGCCGTTGCTCAGCACCGAAGCGGTCGACGTGAAATATTGCTGCTGCAGCGATGGCGCGCGGAAGCCGGTCGAAACGGTGCCGCGCAATGCGATCCAGGGCGCGAAGTCGTAGCGTGCCGACAGCTTGCCGTTCAGCGTGTCGCCAAAGTCGGAATAATGCTCGCCGCGCGCCGCTGCGCCCAGCGTCAGTCCTTCGACCGGCTTGGCTTCGAGGTCGAGATAACCCGACACGTTGCTGCGATGCACGTTGACCACGTTGGACGGCTGGAAGCCGGGGAAGCCCTGAGCACCCGAGCCGAGCGTGGAGGGAGCAGGGACCGGGAGGCTCGGATTGCGATCATAGGAAGCCGGCTCCCCGGCGCCGATCTGGAAGCCCTCACGGCGATATTCCACGCCGCCGGCAAGGTTCACAGTACCACTTCCCAGCGGCAGCTCGCGCGAAACGTCGAGGCCGCTGACGAGCTGATCATAGGTCAGCGTGCCGTCGTAGAAGCTTGTCTTGGACGCCGCCCCATAGGTGGCGTTGCCCGAATTGAGCGTGTTGAAGGTCAGTTTGTTTCGCCCATAGGAGACGTTCAGGTCGACCTTCCAGCCGGAAAGCTCGCCACGCAGGCCGCCGGTCGCGGTCAGATCCTCGGACTCGACCGCGATCAGCGGCGTGAAGCCGTCGGGATAGATGCTGGCCAGTGCGTCGGCACTGGCGTTGACATTGTTGCCGGTACCGCCGGCGATGCGCGGCGTGGCCGCGCTCGTGCTGTCGCGATGCTGATAGCCGCCGAACCCGTAGACTTCCCAGCCGCTGTCACCGATCGGCTTCCCGGCATTGGCATAGAAGCTGTACTGCTCGACATCCGGATCGCCGAAGCGCGAGCGCACCCGGATCGGCGTCTTGCGCGGATCGAAATCGCCGCGACTGGTCGGGTTGCGGTTGAGATATTCGCCGGAGACCGTCAGGAAGCCGTCCGATCCGAGGCTGACGCCCTGCCAGGCGGAGGCGGTCACGGTTTCGCCGTCATGCTCGGTGCGCGAGCCGCGCGCCGTATTCACGTCAGTGATATATTGGCCGTAGCTGACCGTGGCGCCGCCACCGCTGCGGGCCTCGCGAAGGCGCAGATTGACCACGCCGGCGATCGCATCCGAACCATATTGCGCCGACGCACCGTCGCGCAGCACTTCGATCCGATCGAGCGCGACCGACGGGATGGTGTTGAGATCGACGGCGGCCGAACCGCGCCCGACCGAGCCGTTGACGTTGAGCAGCGCCGAGGTGTGCGCCCGCACGCCGTTGATCAGGACCAAGGTCTGGTCCGGCGACAGCCCGCGCAGGGTGGCGGGGCGGATCGAATCGGTGCCGTCCACTGCTGACGAGCGCGGGAAGTCGATCGACGGGACGATCGCCGCGAGCGATGCTCCCACCTCGGTGGTGCCCTGGTGCTGCAGGCTCGCTGCGCTCAGCACGTCAACCGGAGAGGTGCTGTCGAGCCGCGAACGACCCGCGGTACGCGTGCCGGTGACGACGACATCGTCAGGGGTTCCCGCCGCAGGCGCATCGGATGCAGTGACGGGCGACGCCGGTGTCTCCTGGGCGGCGGCGAACGGAATCTGAACGAGCGCAAATGTCGATACGGCGACGGCAAGCGTTGATCGTGATCTCATTTCTCTAACCCCTTTTCTGGTTTTGGCTGCCGGGAAACGTTCGTTTCCGCTGGTTGTGCCGATGATCCTCCTTTTTGGTGGGGATTAATGCCAAGAAATCATTTTACCCCGTAAAGTAGGCCCAAACCGCGCGCTGGCCTTTACGCGCCGGCGTGAGGTCGCCAGGCAATGACCCCGGCGGTTCGCGCTCTGATGTCGGGCGCGGCGAGGCACGTGGAAACGGCTTCATATCCCAGCCCGCCCGGATAAGGGGCGACGCAGATGGGCGGGCTGTGATTTGCGGGGCACAGGATGATTGTCTCTCCCTCGCCAACCGCCTCCAGATCCAGAATTGACGATGAACGAGTCAGCAGGAACAGCGCCCGCTTCCTGGGGACCCTCAAGCGCAAATGCGCAACAAGTGCTTCTTGAGTGGCCCGCTCCAGGCCCTGTTCGACCATGTCGATGACGAGGATTTCCGGCCCATCCGCTTCCAATGCCATGATGAGCGCGATCAGGGCATCCGACGCCTCGGCGCCGTCCTCGATCAGCCATGCCAGGGCTTGCTCGACGCGAGTCTTCAGCGCCGGATCGGCCATGTCACCGGCGATCCTGTCCATTCCGACGAACGCGGCACCGGGCAGCGTTTCGGCCAGGCGCTCGGCCAGCCGGGTCTTGCCGCTGCCGAGCGGGCCGGTGATGTAGGTCAGTGGCCGGATGTCGCGCAGCGCGAATGCTTCCCCACCCCATGGCCAGGGAAGATCGAAGGCGACCGTCAGGCCGGTGCCGGTATCGAGCATTCGCGCCAGGGCGGCGGGCGGCGGGACCTCCCCATTGAGGAGATCGGACCGAAGGCGTCGCACCTTGTCCAGGGCAGTGGTGATTGCCTTTTCCTGGCCTCGAAGCCATGCCTCATGGGCAGCAAGGCCGGCGTCCAGGTCGGTTGAATCGCCGTCCAGCACCCGGGCCACCTGCGCGAGGCTGAGCCCCAATGTTCGCAACGACACGATTTCGGTCGCGCGCGCCATCTCGGCGGGGCCGTAGACCCGCCATCCGGCCGACGTCCGACCCGGCACGATCAGGCCGTGCCGCTCATAGAGCCGCAGCGCCTTTGCCGAAACGCCGAGCCTGGCGGCTGCTCTCGAAGGGCTGAGATTCCTGGCTGACGGGCTCACGGCTCACCTCATTCTTCGTTGATCCCGCCCCTTATCGGACCGGCCCCAGGGACCGGGTCAAGATGGTAATCGCACCTTTCAGACGCGCGACATAGGAACCACCGACATAAGCTCATGCCGTCGATACGGGCCAATCGTCCGGCGGCCTCGAAGGATCGGCGAATGGCCGACGCCCCTTCTCTTTCGAGGCAGAAGGGGCGTCACCTGGATCACGGTTGCGAGCTGCCCGATACGCCCCGCGCGTGGCCACGCCCGGAAGCCGAGGTATTTCCGGAGGCGTTGCCATCAAGTGACGACGTCGGAACGTCGCCGTGCAGGTTGCTGGCGAGAGAATCTGCTCCCGAAATCGCCCCGCGACCTGAACCCTGTGCTTCGGCGCCAGTCTTGCCTGCGGTCGTAGCCGCACCGTGTGCCGTTCCCTGAGCCGTGCCCGCTGCCTGTCCAGCCAGAGAGCCGACGGCGTCGGTGCCAATCCCCTCGGCACCGACATGGGCGCTCTTGTTCACCGAGTGGCTGCCGGATGCCGAGCCATTGCCGGCCAGCGAGTTGCCAAGGGCGTTTGCGGAAGTGGCGCTATCGACGGCACCGGTGACCGTCCCCGCGAGACCGGCATTCGCATTGGCGGAGCCCGACCGAGTATCCAGCGATTTGCTGGCAGTTGCGCTTCCCGACTCGGTAATCGAACCCGTGACGCTCTGGCTCGCCGAACCGACAGAGCCCAGCGTGCCGCCGAGCGATCCCGCGCCGCCAAGCGTACCGTTGACAGCGCCGCCAAGCGATCCGCCGAGCCCGCTGCTGCCCAGCAACTGCGCCTGCGAGGGCACGGAGACGAAGATGGCGGCCAGGATGAGCGCGTTTGCGATGATCAGCTTTTTCATGTCTTTGCTCCTCAATTTCGGGAAGCCATCGAGGCTTCCTTCATTGTGGCAAACGACGCCTGCCATCCTTTTAATCCCACTTCGGGATGATTTTTGTCCGCGGCCGTTTCCAGCGCGAAAGCGTCATCGCTTCGCACCGACATCGCGCGGGGCGACGCGGCAGGTTTCGCACACGATGCCTTTCCCCACCTTGCCATGCCCTTTTACGGCTTCACGCGTAATCGTCTCGATAGCCAAGGCCCGGTTTCCCACCCCGGCCAGCCGCGCAGTTACGAGGGGGGCAGCGAAGGACGTCCCTCGCACGATTGAATAGCCACTCCCCGGAAGAGCGGCAGCCATGTCGGCGCCTGGCGCCGCAAAATCGAGATGCAGAGCCTTGCCGGCCTCTGGAAGCGCGCGATCGTGACCGTCGACGCCGGTTACCGCGATGACCCCGGGGTAGGACGCGGGATATTGCGGTGGGGCCGCCGGCCCGTCATTCCCGACCGCGGCGACGATGAGGATGCCGCGGGCACGCGCGACGGCGATAGCGCGTTCCAACAGTGGATTGGCAGGCCCCACGAGGCTCATGTTGATGACGTGAACGCCGCGTGAGGCCAGCCAGCCCAGCGCGCGCGCGATCGTCACCGCGGATCCAGCAGCCGGGTCGCCACCATAAACGTCAGCGACGAATAGCGATGCGCCGTGAAGCGCCCCTTCGAAACGTCCGTCGGAGCCGACGATGAGCGAGGCGACGGCGGTGCCATGGCCACTCGGTCTCGCACCTTGAGGCGTAAAGCCGCGCTGCTCGATGGTTGCATTTCTGAGCGCCGGGTGCACGGCAACGCCACCGTCGATCATGCCGACCGAAATAGCGCCGATATCATTTCGGGACCGAACCGCGGCGCTGCTCGTCGTCAGCAGACCGTCACCCGCCGGCTCGAATACATGATCATAGTCGATCTGACTTTCGGGTGCGATTCGCTTGAGCCGTGCCAGGCCTTCGCGGATATTGTCACCGGACGGAGGCGCGAATATCACGAAGCGAATTGAGAGGGTTTCTATCTGTTCGTCATCCAGGATATGAAAGCCCGCGGCGCGTGCCCGCGCGATCATATCGGCGGTCGGGTCAATCGCGACGAGCTCGCCCTTGCGGACTGGATTGCCGTCGCGGTCCGCTTCCAGCACCTTGCGATGATCATGTACCAGTCCGCTCAGCCGCGCCCGGCGGAGCTCGAGCAAACCTGCCGTGTCGGCCGTCACAAGCCCGCCAATGTCGTTCAGGCGATCGACCACAGGGCCCGCGACGGGTGCGTTGCTACCTTGCCCAAGCACGCCGCCGACAACCTGGCCCGGCACGTTTCCGATGTCGGGCAGCAGTTGCGCTCGGCCTGCGCCAGCCGCAAGCAGCGCCGCACCGGACACGAGAAAGATGCGAAAAGAGAGGCTGAGCACGGCAATTCCTTCATTATTGGCCTGTCGTGGGAGTAAACGTCCCGCCCATGTCGTTTCATCCGCATGAACACAGGAAAGCCATTTGAGCGAATTCGAGGAGGGCCTGCAGGCAATCTTGCCGCGGTTGCGGCGATTCGCCCATGGGCTGACGGCGAACCGGGCCGACGCCGACGACCTGACACAGATCGTGATCGAGCGCGCGCTTCGCGCCAGGGCGCAGTGGCAGGAAGGGACTCGTCTCGATGCCTGGCTTTTCCGCATAATGCGCAATTGCTGGATCGACACGGTGCGGTCGCGGGCCCGGGCTGGCAGGGTCGCCGTTGCCGAAGAAGCTGGCAGGAATGTCGGGCACGATCCCAGGCCTGGAATGGATGCGAAGATAGATCTGGAGCGCGCGATGCGTGCGATGGATCAACTGCCGCCCGAGCAGCGCGAGGTCGTCGCGCTGGTTCTCATCGAAGGTTTTGGTTATCGCGAGGCTGCGGAACTGCTCGATTTGCCGATCGGCACCATATCCAGCCGCCTGGTGCGCGGACGCACGGCGTTGCTCGCGCTGGTCGGGAAGGGTTGATCCAGTGACAGATGAAGAATCAATCTTTGCCTATATCGACGGCGAACTCGAGGGCGACGATTTGGTACGGGTCGAAGCAGCCATCGCAGCCGCCCCCGCTCTGCAGGCGATGGTTGCGGAGCACCGGGCACTGGCGAGCCATTTACGGGGTGCCTATTCAGCCATTCTCGATGAGCCGCTGCCTCCTCTGATGCCCGCAGCCACGGCGCCGGGATCAAATGTCCATTCCCTGGCCGATGCTCGTAACAATCGCGAGCGCCGGGCTTCCGCCTGGGGGCTACCTCAATGGAGTGCGATGGCAGCAACATTAGTGGCTGGCATCATCGGCGGGTCGTTCCTCAATGGAACTCACAGCGGGCTGATAGCGCAACGCGGGGGACACCTCGTCGTCTCAGGCCAGATCGAGCAGGCGCTCGATACACAATTGGCAAGCACGCAATCGCCCTCGGCGGCGGTGCGGATTGGTTTGACGTTCAAGGATCGTGAGGGAGCGATTTGCCGCAGTTTCACCGCCGAGGCAGCCGAAGGGGTTGCGTGCAGGGATCGTAATGCATGGCAAGTGCGAGGCCTGCTTGGCCGCGAGGGTGGCCAATCCGGCGATTATCGCCTGGCTGCGAGCTCACGGATAGCCGATCTCGTCGACGATCTGATAGTTGGTGAGCCCCTCGACGCAGCCGACGAACGCGCTGCGCTCGAGAAGCGGTGGGTCAGTACGAAACAACCATGACCTCGAGGATTGGTACTCGCCCTTTGCCGGCTATTATTCTCCGTCATCCGAGCTGGCGCCAGCCTTCGCCCCGCTGGTCGATGCGCTGCGCTATCGCAGTTGAAGGCCGCCCTTTCTCCCGGAGAAAGGGCGGCCTTGATCACGCGGCCATGCGCTCCTCGCACGGTCGGCCTTCGCTGAGGTCGAGCTCGAACTCGGCGCACGGCATATCAGTGCCACGCGCCTGGCAATGGCGGGGCACGACAGCGCCGGTCGGCCGGAAGCCGAGCTTGGTCAGCACACGGCCCGACGCCGGGTTGTCGACGAAATGCCCGGCATGGAGCAGCTTCAGCCCGAGCGCGTGCCGCGCGATCGCGACCACCGCACGGCCGGCCTCGGTCGCATAGC
This sequence comes from Sphingomonas oligophenolica, assembly GCF_039522915.1. Taxonomy (NCBI): domain Bacteria; kingdom Pseudomonadati; phylum Pseudomonadota; class Alphaproteobacteria; order Sphingomonadales; family Sphingomonadaceae; genus Sphingomonas; species Sphingomonas oligophenolica. Next base: position 11,588 of record NZ_BAAAEH010000013.1, on the reverse strand, counting down.
CGCGGCCCCAGGCGCCTGGGGTCAGCCAATAGCCGAATTCGTGGCCCGCTTTCTCCTCGGGGTGGATGCCCATGCCGCCGACGATCCGGGGATATTCCTGTTCGTGGCTGAGAATCAGGAAAAAAGCCTCGGTGCGCGCGCGCGGGCGCGACAGGAAATCCTGCGCGTCGCGCAGGGCGTAGGGCCAGGGCACCCGCGACAGCATCTTGACGACCTGCTCATGGCCGATCGCTTGAGACAAGGCGGGGGCGTCCTCCGGCCAGGCAGGGCGCAGCGTCAATCTGGAAGTCCGCGCAAACATCAAGACTCTCCTCAGTGTCGCATTGTCGCTCGCACGCCAGGATGACGGTGAAGCGACAATGGGTGTGGAGGGAGCATGAAAAAAGGGAGACTGGGACGACCCGTCTCCCTTTTTGCGGTTTCCTGTTGGAAACCCGGGTCGCCCAAGTGGGCAACCCGGCTGGTTGCCCGTTATTCGGCCGCAGCCGCCATAATCTCTACCGAGCAGAATTTGCGCCCGAGCTTGCCTTCGTGGAACGCCACGCGGCCGTCGGTAAGCGCAAACAGGGTATGGTCCTTGCCCATGCCGACATTGACGCCCGGATAGAATTTCGTGCCGCGCTGGCGGACGAGGATGTTGCCCGGGATGACGGCTTCGCCGCCGAACTTCTTCACGCCAAGGCGACGACCGGCCGAATCGCGACCGTTGCGCGAGGAGCCGCCTGCTTTCTTATGTGCCATCTCGAACTACTCCTTACGCCTGGGCTGCCGGGGCTTCGCCCTCGGCCGCAACGGGGGCCGCATCGGCCTTCTTCGCCTTTGCCTTCTTCTCCTGAGCACCGATCGCGGTGATCTTCAGGATCGTGTGCTGCTGGCGATGGCCGTTCTTGCGACGATAATTGTGACGGCGCTTCTTCTTGAAGATGATGACCTTGTCGGCCTTCGCCTGCGCGATGATCTCGGCGGAGACGGTGAGCCCCTCGACCGATTTCAGCTCCGAGCCTTCGCCCGCGAGCAGGACGTCGCCGAGCGTAATCGACGCCCCGGCTTCGCCGTCGAGCTTCTCGACGACGATCTTGTCTCCGGCGGCAACGCGATACTGCTTGCCGCCTGTGCGCACGATTGCGAACATGGCCCTTATCACTTTCCAAATGCATATGCCCGCGCAGGCATGCCCGGCGGGAGAAGGGGCGCAGCTAAGGGGCGCAGGTGATTCTGTCAACCACCTACAGCGCCTTTGCTCAGGCCATATCGAGGCCGTGGCTGGCCCGGCAGGTCCTTCCCCATGCGGATCAGCGGCACGACCACGCCGTTGATCGGCGCGGGAGTGAAATGCTCGATCGGCACATAGCCGCGGGCTTCATATAGCGGCACGCCCGCAAGAGTCGCCATCATCTCCACGCGACGGAAGCCGCGGGCACGGGCAGCGCCCTCGCACAGGTCCATGATCAGGCCGCCGACTCCTTGGCGCACATATACGGGATCGGTGTACATCGCCCGGATTCGTGCTGCGTCGGTCGCTGGATCGAGCGGGGCGGGTTCGCGAGCGACCACGCTGTCGTCACCTCCGAACAGAGTGGCGCGCCAGCTCCAGCCGCCGCATCCGGCAATCGAGCCCTGCTTCTCGACGATGAAATAGGTCTGGTCGTGCACCAGCTGGGTGTCGAGGCCCATCACCTTGTGGCTGGCCCTGATCTGCTCGGGGGTGAGAAAGCCGTGCTGCAGCTGTTCAATCGACCGGCGCATCAGGGCGCGGAGCGCATCGAGATCGTCGAGCTGGGCCAGGCGGTGCGTGAAGACAGTCATGATCTCGGAGGAAGCAAACTGAAATCGAGCTAAACTTCAGTCCTGCGCGTCCTCGCGGCACGTGTCGCCAGGGCCGGAAATCACCTTCGTCCAGCCTTCGGACTCAGTGCGTGTGCTCGCGCCGAAGCTGATAGCGGCCGTCAGCGAAGTCGTTGAACAGGCCCGAGATCGCAGGATGGTCGATCGGCTCGTCAGTATCGTCGGCGACCAGATTCTGCTGGCTGACATAGGCGACGTAGCTCGATTCCATATTCTCGGCGAGGAGATGATAGAAGGGCTGGTCCTTGCGCGGCCGGATATTTTCGGGGATCGCCTCGTACCATTCGGCGCTGTTGGCGAAGATCGGATCGACGTCGAAGACAACGCCGCGGAAATCGAACACGCGGTGGCGGACGACATCGCCGATCGCGAAGCGCGCATGCGAGACGGCGGGCAGCGGGATCTCCGCGTCGAAGGGGTGGGCGGGGATATGGGCTTGGGGCATGTGACCAATCTAATGGCTCTTTTGCGCCGCACAAGCGGATAGCGTCCGGCGGATGCTTGTGTCCTCCTGTCGATTGCGTTAGAGGCGCGCGCTCTTCGACCGGCGCGCTTGCTTTTCACGAGGCCAGGCTGCTTCAAAGACCTCTGCGGAGAGGTGCCAGAGTGGTCGATTGGGACGGTCTCGAAAACCGTTGTGCCCTCACGGGTACCGTGGGTTCGAATCCCACCCTCTCCGCCACGGGGCCCTCCTCAGGGGTCCATATCGGGTCACTGATCTCGCTTTTTCCACCTGAATACTGATGCTTAGCCGACCAGCGCGGAGCTCCGTCGAGACGGCCAAGCGCGTCCTGCAGCGGATATCCTGCGTATTCGGATTCGCAATCGCCGAAGGGAAGGCGAAGAGCGACCCGTCCGAGCGGCTCGGCGAAGCGCTCAAGCCTTTGCGGCGCGGGCGGCAGCCGGCCATTACCGACCTAGCTTCGCTCAGGGTAATGATGCGGACTGCAGAACAGGATGATGCGCGGCCTGTCACGCGGCTCGCCCTTCGCTTCCTCGCCCTGACCGCGGTCCGGCCGAACGAGTTGCGCGGCGCGGAGTGGAACGAGTTCGAGAACCTCGATGATCCCTCGCCGCTGTGGCGGATCCCCGCGGCGCGCATGAAGGGCGATCTCGATCGCAAGGAAGAGGCCGGCGGCGATCATCTCGTGCCGCTCGCACGGCAAGCGGTCGCGGTCCTCAGGGCACTTTGGCCGCTCACGGGCGACGGTGCGCTGGTTTTTCCTAGCGCACGGCACTGCATCAGCCGATGAGCGAGAATGCGCTGGGCTATCTGCTCAACCGTGCCGGCTATCACGGGCACCACGTCCCGCACGGTTTGCGCAGCATTCTCGACGATCGTGAACGAATGGGCTGAGCGCCACGGAAAGGCAGGCGACCGAGCGATCATCGATTTGATGTTGGCGCATGCTCCGAAGGAGAAGGTCGAAGGCGCCTATAATCGCGCGGCCTACATGCCACCCCGTGACGATCGCGGCCAACCCTTCAACGTTCATGTGTTTGGTCCTTCAGATAAGTTCGAGCGCGATCGCCGTCGCTTCGCCACCACCGATGTAGAGTGCGGCCACACCGCGCTTCAGGTCGCGCCGCTTCAGCGCATTGATCAGCGTTGCCAGAATCCGCGCACCGCTGGCACCGATCGGATGGCCGAGTGCAGTCGCGCCACCGTTTACGTTCATCTTGTCGTGCGCGATTCCGAGGTCGCGCATCGCGATCATCGCGACGACCGCGAATGCCTCGTTGACCTCGAACAGGTCGACGCCGTCCACCGACCAGCCGGCTTTCTCCAGTAGCTTGCGGATCGCGAAGACCGGGGCGGTAGTGAACAAGGCCGGCGCATACGCATGTGCCGCCGTCGCGACGATCCGGGCCTCCTGCTTCATGCTCAGGCGTTCCGCGACGCTCGCTCTCGTCATCACCAGCGCCGCCGCACCGTCCGAGATCGACGCCGACGTTGCGGCTGTGATCGAACCGCCTGCGGCAAAGGCGTGCTTTAGGGTCGGGATCTTCTCCGGCCTCGCGTTGCCAGGCTGCTCGTCCTGCGCAACGATCGTGGGGCCGCCGCGGCCCGGCACCGTCACCGGCACCACCTCGTCGGCGAAAGCGCCGCCGGCGATCGCAGCGTTGGCACGGCTGAGGCTCGCGATCGAATGTTCGTCCTGCCCGGCGCGCGTGAACCGATAGTCGCTTGCCGTTTCCTCAGCGAAGGCGCCCATCGGCTTGCCGCGATCATAGGCATCTTCAAGGTCGTCCATCATCATCGTGTCGATGATGCGGTCATGGCCAATTCGCGCGCCCCCGCGATGCTTGGGCAGGGCGTACGGTGCGTTGGTCATGCTCTCCATGCCGCCCGCAATCACCACGTCGGCGCCGCCCGAAGCGAGCGCTTCGCTCGCCATGATGGCGGCCTGCATGCCCGATCCGCACATCTTGTTGACGGTCGTCGCTTCAACCGAACGCGGCAGGCCTGCGGCGAGCGCCGCCTGACACGCCGGTGCCTGACCGAGGCCGGCGGGCAGGACGCAGCCCATGTAGATGCGGTCGATAGCTTGCCGGTCGACGCCCGAGCGCTCGACCGCCGCCTTCACGGCAACTGCGCCAAGCTCGACGGCGGACACGCCGCTCAGTGCTCCCTGGAAGCCGCCCATCGGCGTGCGGGCGTAAGCGGAGATGATTATTGTCTGCCATGAAAGGTCCTTAGAGCGCCCGTGCGATCACGAGCCGCTGGATATCGGACGTGCCCTCGTAGATCTGGCACACCCGCACATCGCGATAGATCTTCGCCAGCCCGAATTCCTCGAGATAGCCATAGCCGCCGAGCGTCTGGAGCGCGCCGGACACCACAGCCTCGGCGGTCTCCGAAGCGAACAATTTGGCCATCGACGCCTGCGTCAGACAGGGCTCGCCCGCATCCTTGAGCGCAGCTGCCGACAGTACCAATTGACGTGCAGCTTCCAGCCGGGTCGCGAGATCGGCAAGACGGAAGCCGACCGCCTGATGCTGGATGATCGGCTGGCCGAAGCTTTGGCGAGCCTTCGCATAGTCGACCGCGACAGCCAGGGCGGCTTGCGCCATGCCGACGCTTTGTGCGGCGATTCCGATCCGGCCGGCTTCGAGATTGGAAAGTGCGATGCCGTAACCAGCACCCTCTGTGCCAAGCCGCAAATCGTCTTCGACAAACAGGTCTTCGAACCGGATCGCGCAGGTATCGGATGCGCCTTGCCCCATCTTGTGTTCGACCTTGTCGACGACATAGCCGGCGCGCTCGGTGGGAACGAGGAACCCGGAGATGCCGCGCTTACCCGCCGCAGGATCAGTCACGGCATAGACGATCGCAAGTCCTGCGATATTTGCGGAGGTGATGAACTGCTTTGCGCCATTCAAGCGATATCCACCCTCTACCTTGACCGCGCGGCACCGCATCGCTGCCGCATCGGAACCGGCGTCCGCCTCGGTCAGTGCGAAGGCGCCGATCATCGTGCCGGCGATCAGATCGGGCAGGAAACGTGCCTGTTGCTCGGCTGTGCCGTCCTTGAGCAGGCCCGATACGATGAGGCTGTTCTGGATCGAGATGATCGTCGACAAAGCGCCATCCGCCGCAGCAATCTCGATAAGCGCAAGAGCATAGCTGACATAGTCCGCTGCCGCGCCGCCGTAGCGTTCGGGCGCCGTCATGCCCATCAGGCCAAGCCCCGCCACCTCCTGGAACAAGGCAGCGGGATAGCCGCCCTCCGCCTCATAGCGTTGGCTATGCGGGCGCACTCGATCCTGTGCGAAATCCCGCACAACGTCGCGGATCGCTACCTGCGTTTTCGTCAAAATCGTCATCGTTCAGGCAGCCTCGCTTACGCTCGAGATCAGTTCGGGCTGGTCTTCGACTTTCGCCAGCAGCTCGGCACGCTTGGTGCGATACTCGGCCATCGCCTGCTCCTTTACCGTCCCATAGCCGCGCACCATGTCCGGTAGGCTTGCGAGCGTCCTGGCATGGTCGAGTCCAGTCTTGTCTAGGCCATTGCACAGCGCCTCGATCATCGCGATATAGTCGTCACGCAGGGCGCGTTCGGCGCGGCGTTCATGCGTGTGACCGAATGGATCCGCCCAACTGCCCCGCAGGGATTTCAACCGCGCCAGGAAGGTGAAGGCAGTGAATACCCACGGCCCGAACTTGCGCTTTACCGGCCGTCCCGTGCGCGGATCGATCCGCGAGATGATCGGCGGGGCAAGCCAGACCGAGACCCGCCTCGTCTCGGCAAACTGCATGGCCAGCGTCTGCTGGAACGCCGGATCGGCATAGAGGCGGGCGACCTCATACTCATCCTTGTAGGCCATCAGCTTGTAGGCATTTACAGCGACTGCGCGAAGCATGTCGTTGCCTTCCGCGCCCAGTCCTGCGGTCGCGGCCCGCACGCGCTCAATCGTCGCGACGTAACGCGCGGCATAAGCCTGGTCCTGGTAAGCGACCAGATCGACAATGCGCCGATCGATCAACGCATCGAGCGTCTCTTCGATCGCGGCATCTGTCTCGATGAGGCCGGCAATCTTCTCAACCTTGGAGCTATCGACCGCTGCAAGCCGACCCCATAAGAAAGCGCGTTTGTTGAGCGCCACTGCGGCGCCATTGGCCTCGATCGCCGCCTCGAATGCTTCGGCCGAAAGGGGCAAGAGGCCCTTCTGCCACGCATAGCCGACCAGCAGCGTGTTCGCCGCGACGCTATTGCCGAACAACCCTTCCGCGATGCGGGTGGCGCTGAGCAGGAACCCCTTGTCACCGGCGCGCGTCAGCAGGACATCGATCATGCGGGCGGTCGGCAGCGTCGCGTCGCGATCGGTAACGATATCCGCCGTCGGTGTCTCGTCGCCATTGAGAACGATCGCGCCGCGCCCTTTGGCGAACTTGCTCAGGGCATCCGGACTGGCCGCAACAACGGAGTCCGTTCCCAAGAGCAGGTCGGTCTCGCCGGCGCCGATGCGCACGGCATGGATCGCGGTGCCGTGCGGGGCGATCCGCACCTGGCTGACCACCGCGCCGTTCTTCTGCGCGAGGCCGGTGAAGTCGAGAACCGTCGAAGCAAGCCCTTCGAGATGGGCCGCGGCACCGAGCAAGGCGCCCACGGTGAGCACGCCGAGACCGCCGATCCCGGCGACGTAGACGTTGTAGACACCATCAATGGCAACGCACGTCGGTTCCGGCAGGGTGGCGAACAGATCGGCTTCCACCGCCTTGATCCGGTCGCCATCGGGCTTGCGGAGCACCGGCCCGTCGATCTCGACGAAGCTCGGGCAGAACCCTTTCACGCAGGAGAAATCCTTGTTGCAGGCGGACTGGTTTATCCGACGCTTGGTGCCGAAATCGGTCTTCACCGGCTCGACCGCGATGCAGTTCGACTGGACCGAGCAATCGCCGCAGCCTTCGCAGACGCGCGGATTGATGAACAGCCGACGATCGAGATCGGGGAATGCGCCGCGTTTGCGGCGGCGGCGTTTCTCGGCGGCGCAGGTCTGCTCGTAAACGATCGCCGAGACGCCTGGGGCTTCGCGCAGCTCGCGCTGGATAGCGTCCATGTCGTCACGGTGCAGTGCCTTCACGCCGCCGGGCAGATTACGCCACTTGCCGGGGTCGTCGCTGACCAGCCGCACGTCGCCGACGCCCTCAGCCAGCAATTGTGCGACGATGCGGCGCGGCTCGATCACGCCCTCGGCCGGCTGCCCGCCAGTCATCGCGACCGCGTCATTGTAGAGAATCTTGAACGTGATGTTGGTTTTCGACGCAACTGCTGCGCGGATCGCGAGCAGACCGCTATGCTGATAAGTGCCGTCGCCGAGATTTTGGAAGATGTGGCCCGTCTGCGAGAACGGCGCCGCGCCGACCCATTGCAGCCCTTCGCCGCCCATCTGGCTGAATGTCGGCGTCTTCAGCTTGGGCTGCGCCAGCGCCATGACATGACAACCGATGCCGCCGCCCGACATCGATCCCTCGGGCGTCTTAGTCGAGCTGTTATGCGGGCAGCCCGAGCAGAAGAAGGGTCTCCGCACGGGGAACGGAATGATCTCACCGCGCTTTCCCCGGGCGATCAGCGCCGTCAACCGGTCATTAATTCCGACAACATCGCCATCGCGGAGCCTCCGGACGATGACCTCAGCAACCGTGAGCGGAGTCAACTCGCCGACAAGCGGTAGCAACGGCTTCCCCTTTTCATCTTTCTTGCCAGTCACACGGACGCGTTTGCCGGCACGATGGAATGAAGCCGTCTTTATCTGCTCTTCTACGGTCGGTCCCTTTTCCTCGATCACCAATATCTCGTCGGCATCGCTTGCGAAGGCGAGCAGAGGGTCGGCGGCGAGCGGCCAGCTCATCGCCACCTTGTAGATCGAGATACCAACCGCCTGCGCTTCGTCCTCGCAGATGCCCAGGTTGGACAGGGCCTGCATCACATCCTGATGCGCCTTGCCGACCGTCACAATGCACAGGCGCTTGCGGTCGCTTTCGAACACCGGATGATCGATGCGGTTGGCGGTCGCCCAGCCGATCGCAGCCGGGATACGCTCCTCGATCATGCGCCTTTCATATTCGGCGCGCTGGCCGGGCCAGGCGATCGTTGGATCCCAGTTCAAGCCGTGCGCCGGCATGAGATCGGCAGGTGAAAGATATTCCGGATAGGCGTCGGGAAGCTCGAAGGTGGCAGCGCTCTCCACCACTTCGGCGATCGTCTTCATCGCGACCCACACGCCGGAGAAACGCGACATCGCGATTCCGGCGAGGCCGAGCGAAAGGATTTCGGAGACGTGTGCGGGCTGCAGCACTGGCATCATCACCGACTGGAAGATTCCGTCGGTCTGATGTGGGAACATCGACGACTGGGCCGCATGATCGTCGCCACCGACCGCCAGCACGCCACCCAGCGGCGACGTGCCGAGCATATTGGCGTTGCGAAACACGTCGCCGGTGCGATCGACGCCATTGCCCTTGCCGTACCAGATTCCGAACACGCCATCGGCCTTGGTCGGGCCGTATGCCTTGTGCATCTGCGCACCCCACAAGGCGGTGGCGGCGAGATCCTCGTTCAAGCCGGGCTGAAAGACGATGTCATGGGCGGCGAGTTGTTTTTCCGCCTTCCAGAGCTGTTGGTCATAGGCCCCGAGCGGTGAGCCGCGATACCCGGAGACGAGACCGGCCGTATTCAGTCCGCGTATCCGATCGAGCCGGCGCTGCATCATCGGGAGGCGGACGAGCGCCTGGATACCGGTCATGAAGGTCGGCCCGGTTTCCGCGTTGTAAATCGCGTCCAGGCTCGTGATGCGTTCGTGTTCCACGGCCATTCTCCTAAGGTGGCCGTATATATCCTCACATTGAACGCATTTGTGACCAAATTTCCCAAACAAAATTGGCATTGGTAGTATTTTTGAACTATAGGATTGCGATAATGACCAACAAAGATACTAGATCGCTCGCTCTCGACCGCGCCGACAGCGAGATTCTCAAAACCCTGGCGAAAGATGGCCGAATCAGTTGGCGGGATCTTGCCGAAAGGATCGGCCTCTCGCTCACTCCGACGCTGCGGCGCGTTCGCCAGCTGGAGCAGGACGGGGTCATCAAAGGGTATAGCGCTCAGATCGATCAGACGCGGCTGATCGGATCGATGGCCGTGTTCATTTCGATCACCCTGGAGCGACAAGTTGACGAAGCTCTCAGTGCGTTCGAAACTGCGGTTCTCGCGCTGCCCGAGATCATGGGCGGTTATCTGATGAGTGGCGGCTCGGATTACATGCTGCATGCCTTCGTGCGGGATCTCGAGCATTATCGGCTCTTGTTGGGGCAGCTCACCCGACTGGACGGCATCGCCCATATTCAATCGAGTTTCGTGCTCAAGACCTTCGCGCAGCGTACCGAGCCCGCGCTCCCCGGCTAGGATGCGGAGACCAGCTTCTATCAGGGTAATGTCGAGCCGGCTGCGGTCGAATACCTCAAGTCCGTAGGAGTTTGGGCGTCGGCGGCACTATACAGCTCCGCCGCAAGCTCGACGCTGGTGGCACCGCCGCCGCCGATGGCAATCTTCACGCGGGTATCGGACGCCGGGGCGGCCTGCGTCGCGCGAGACCCGCAGGCAGTGATTGAGAAGCTGGTAGCGGAAGCCGTCGGCTAGCGCTCGGTTGTCGAGGAAAAGGCAGTGTTCGGCGACGCCGGGAGTCCCGAAATCGTTGCTAACCGATCCGTAGGGAAGGACGAGATAGTCGTACCGCACCGCGTGCGGGGCGGCAACTTCGTGACCCTGCACATCAAGGGTCGCGCGATGTACACTTTCCGGTTCGCCCGATCGACGTGATCGAGCGCGTGTCGCGGGGCCCTGGAAATCAGGCCCCGCGCCGAGCCGCGCTGGCGATCCTCTCGCGGGCGAGGGTATCGGCGATCCGGTTCAATGCCCGCTTTTGCTGATTGGCTTGTTCGAGGATCGCGGCGGTCCCAGGGCGATTTCCTTCACCCGCGTCGAATGAATGGCTATCACACCGGTCAGCCCACTCTGCCCATCTTTGATGCGGTGCAGGCCCTCCAAAAATCCTCGGCCAGTGCTCGGATCATATCGGCTCTCCTTTAGATATGGTTTTCGGGATATGTCGAACCCAGCTGTCCGGCGCTTCAAAAAGCCCACGCTGTATACCGACAAGCTCAGCTTTAATGGAGGCGGTAAGCTCCCCCTCAAGGCCATCGCCGATGGTCCATTCGCCATCCTTGCTTTTGAGCGCACCAACTGGTGTCACCACAGCCGCGGTCCCGCAAGCGAAGGCCTCAGTAAGAAAGCCGCTTTCCGCGTCTGCCTTCCATCGGTCAATCGCATAGGCCTCTTCAGCCACATTCACCCCTCTTCGCCGCAGCAACTCGATGATCGAAGCGCGGGTGATCCCTGGCAGGATCGTGCCAGTGAGGGGTGGTGTGATCAGTCCTCCGTCCTCAAAAACGAAAAAGAGGTTCATCCCGCCGAGCTCCTCAACCCAGCGATGTTCAACTGCATCGAGGAAGACAACTTGGTCGCAGCCATGTTCAATGGCTTCAGCCTGCGCCATCAAACCTGCCGCATAGTTGCCGCCACATTTGGCGGCGCCGGTTCCTCCCGGGCCAGCACGGTTGAGGTGCTCGGAAACCCAAAGAGAAACGGATCGCTTGCCGCCCTTGAAATAAGCTCCGACAGGCGACGCTATGACGCAAAAGGTGAATTCTTTTGCCGGACGCACCCCCAGAAAGGCTTCCGAGGCAAATATGAACGGGCGCAGGTATAGGCTGCCTTCGCCCGATGGAATCCATTCCTGATCGATCCGCACCAGTTCTTCGATCGCCTCGAGAAACATGTCTTCAGGCATCTGGGGCATCGCCAGGCGGTGCGCGGAGGCGTTGAAGCGTCGAGCATTCTGCTCCGGACGAAACAGGATGATGCCACCGTCGCCACTGCGGTACGCCTTCATGCCCTCGAAGATCTCCTGAGCGTAATGGAGAACGCCTGCGGCCGGCGCGAGCGTGAAAGGCCGGTGCGCGCCGATCGTTGCGCTGTGCCATCCGCGCCCCTCCGACCAGAGGGCCGTCGCCATATGATCAGTGAATACCTTGCCGAACCCTGGATCGATCAGCAGCTGCTCACGCTCGCTGACGGAGCGCGGATTGGAGTGCGGCTCAATCGCGAAAGGCTCACTGTAGCGCGACGATCTGGATGAGAGTCTAGCGACGATCAGGATGAGAGTCCGACGATCGCGACGAT
>NZ_BAAAEH010000012.1:0-1813 GCF_039522915.1 Sphingomonas oligophenolica | reverse complement strand
GCGCCGGTGCGCACGCAGGATCGCCCGATCGCGATGGCAAGGTGCGTCTTGCCGGTGCCGGTCCCGCCGACCAGCACGGCGTTGCGCTGACTGGCCAGGAACGCTCCGGTGGCAAGGTCGCGGACCAGGCCTTCGTTGATCGGCGTCGCGGCAAAATCGAAGCCGGTAATGTCTTTGGCCAGCGGCAGCTTGGCGATCGTCATCTGGTATTTGATCGAGCGCGCCTGCTTTTCGTCGATCTCGGCTTTCAGCAGATCACCGACCACGCGGCCGGGGGTGTGCTGCCGCTTCACCGCGTCGGTGATCACCTCGTCATAGGCGTGCCGCATGCCGGCAAGCTTCAGCGTTCCCATCATCTCCAGGATCTCGTGGCGTTCCATAAAAGCTCCTCAGGCTGTCGTATCGGGCGCAGTCGGCGACCGGCTCATGGACAAGCCGCAGCGCCTCGGGCGTGGCGATGGTCAGCGGTGCCGATGGCTCGCGCTGACGGGTCAGGATGTTGAGCACGACGTCGCGGCTGACCGTACCGCCCGCCAGTGCCTCGGCGCAGGCGGCCTCGACCGCATCAAGTCCATCGGCCGTTACCGCGCTCAGGATGCCGACCATCTGGCGATCACCATCGGCGTGACTACCGAGGCGTCGCCGTACCCGCTCGATCGCGGGCGGAAGCGGCCAGTCCTTGAACGGCGCGCCGTTGCGCAACGCGCCGGGCTTCCTCGCCAGCACGGGCACGTAATGCCAGGGATCATAGATCGTCTGATCGCGCCCGAGCCGGCGAACATGCTCGCCGACGACCTCGCCATCCTGGCGGATGACGACCCGATCGGCATAGGCGTGGATCTCGACCGGTCGCCCGGCCGCTGCGGCATGCACCGAGTATTTGTTGTAATCGAACCGCACCAGCAGCGTTTTCGATACCGACGCCGGGAGCGCATGGAAGCCGTCGAACGGCCCGCGATAGGCGATCAGCGCGGGGCGGTCGGCCGCCTCGAACACCTCCCAGACGGTGCGATCCTTCAACTCGGGATGTGCCGCCTGCTTCGAGCGCGCGACGCAGCGATCCTCCAGCCACGCGTTCATCTCGGCGTAGCTCTTGAACCGCAACCGCGGCGTGAAGAAGCGTTCCCGCACCAGGCCGACCTGATTCTCGACCTGCCCCTTCTCCCAGCCCGACGCCGGCGTGCACGCCACTGGCTCGACCAGATAATGCCCGCACATCTGCTGGAAGCGGCGATTATACTGACGCTCGCGCCCAACGAAGATCGCGTCGACCGCCGTCTTCATGTTGTCGTAGATGCCGCGCTGGCAGGCGCCGCCGAAGAACGCGAACGCGCGGTCATGCGCGTCGAACACCATCTCCTGGCTCTCGCGCGGATACGCCCGCACGTAAAACATCCGGCTGTGGCAAAGCCGCATGTGCGCCACCTTCACCGTCGTCGTGACCCCCGCGATGACGACGACCTCATGGCTCCAGTCGAACTGGTACGCCTCGCCCGGCGCAAAGCTCAGCGGCACATACGCTGCCGCCGTCGCGACCGAGCGCTCGCGGTGCCACGCCGCCGCATAGCGCCGGACCGCGTCATAACCGCCACGATAGCCCAGCCCCTGCAACTCCTCGAACACGCGGATCATCGTCAGCCGCTCGCGCCGCGCCTTGCGGTCGTTGGTCTCCAGCAACCGACCCAGATCCGCCGTCCACGGCCCCAGCTTCGGCAGCGGCTGCACGCTGCGTTCGTACGCTAACGCCTGTAGCGCGACGATCTGGATGAGAGTCTAGCGACGATCAGGATGAGAGTCCGACGATCGCGACGAT
>NZ_BAAAEH010000011.1:0-34905 GCF_039522915.1 Sphingomonas oligophenolica | reverse complement strand
ACACGATGTCGCACGCCTCGGTCGCGAGCCGCCGGACGATCGCCCGGCCGACCATGCCGTGCTCGCCAGCGACCCAGACGCGCTTGCCGGCCAGTGAAAACACGTCGCTCATCTCGATCCCGTCCTCAGCGTCCGATGGCATATAAGATGCTGGGCCGCTCTTCATCCGGCCTGCGTGTTTCCGCCTCGCGGGCGACTGCCTTGAGGTCTTCGCGCACCATCTCGGAGACGAGTTCGGCAAGCGTCGTCGTCGCTTCCCAGCCGAGCACGCGTTTGGCCTTGGCAGGATCGCCGATCAGCAGCTCGACCTCGGTCGGGCGGAAATAGCGGGGATCTACCTTGACCAGGGTCTTGCCGGTCTTCGCGCATCGCCCGACCTCGTCGACACCGGTGCCGCTCCATTCGAGCGTGATCCCGACCTCGGCAAAGGCAAGCTCGACAAAGGTGCGGACCGTGTTGGTCTCGCCCGTCGCCAGCACGAAATCATCGCCCTTGTCCTGCTGGACGATGCGCCACATGCCCTCGACATAGTCGCGCGCATGGCCCCAGTCGCGCTTGGCGTCGAGATTGCCGAGCCACAGCATGTCCTGAAGCCCGAGATGGATCGCTGAGACGGCCCGGGTGATCTTGCGGGTGACGAACGTCTCGCCGCGCAGCGGGCTTTCATGGTTGAACAGGATTCCGTTCGAGGCGTGCATGCCGTACGCTTCGCGGTAATTGACGGTGATCCAATAGGCGTAGAGCTTCGCCACGCCGTAAGGCGAGCGGGGATAGAAGGGTGTGGTTTCGGATTGCGGCACCTGCTGGACGAGGCCGTAAAGCTCAGAGGTCGACGCCTGATAGAAGCGGGTCGTCTCGGCAAGGCCCAGCAGCCGCAGCGCCTCGAGCAGCCTGAGCGTGCCGATCGCGTCGGCATTGGCTGTGTATTCGGCGGTGTCGAAGCTCACCTGGACATGGCTCTGTGCCGCAAGATTATAGATCTCGTCGGGCTTCACTTCCTGGACGATCCGGATCAGGTTCGTCGAATCGGTCATGTCGCCATAATGGAGATGCAGGCGCGCGCCCCTCTCGTGCGGATCCTCATAGAGATGATCGATGCGCGCTGTATTGAACGAAGAGGAGCGGCGCTTGACGCCATGAACCTCATATCCCTTGGCCAGCAGCAAATCCGCCAGATACGCGCCGTCCTGGCCTGTAATCCCGGTGATCAAGGCGGTTTTTGTCATTGCGGCTCCTGACGTTACGCGCAACCCGCGCATATGGGTGATCGAGCGCAACTCATACCATTTTGCTGCGGCGCGTCCAGATGCTGCGACGCATCAAAAAAGCACTCAGGGCCCCGCCATTTCTCCTAAATGCCTGCATAGCCGCGATACCAATCTACGAAGCGCGGCACGCCCAACTCGAGCGTTGTTGACGGGCGAAAATTCAGATCGCGTTCGATCGCGCTGATATCGGCGAAGGTGTCCTTCATATCGCCTGGCTGCATTGGCATTTCGTGCCGCACAGCTTCCCGCCCACATGCGGTTTCAATCAGCGCGATCAATCGCTCGAGGGGCTCGGATTTACTGTTGCCGATATTGTAAAGCCGGTGCGGCGGCGCGGGCCCTTCATCGCTGGGTGGCAAATCGAGGCAAGCGATCACGCCGGCTACGATATCGTCAATGAACGTAAAGTCCCGGCGCATGTCACCGGCATTGTAGACGTTGATCGGCCTGCCCTCGAGGATTGCCGAGGTGAACAGCCACATCGCCATATCTGGGCGGCCCCATGGGCCATAAACCGTGAAGAACCGAAGCCCGGTGAGCGGGATTCGATAGAGATGAGCATAGGTGTCGCTCATCAACTCATCGGCGCGCTTGGTGGCGGCATATAGCGACAGCGGGTGGTCGACACGATCCTCGACGCGAAAAGGCAGTTTCGCACCACTCCCATAAACCGACGAGGATGAGGCATAAACGCAGTGGCGGAGATCGCGCTCCCTTGCGATCTCAAGCATATTCAGATGCCCATCGATGTTCGAACGGATATAAGCGCGCGGATTTTCCAGCGAATAGCGGACGCCGGCCTGAGCACCGAGATGGACGATGCGATCAAATCGCTTGGTCGCGAGGGCCTCATCAAGCGCTGCATTATCCGCGAAATCGAGTCTCAGCATTTCAAACCGGCCATTTTGGGTACGGCTCAATTCAGCGAGGCGAGCTTCCTTCAGGGATACGTCATAATAGTCATTGAGATTGTCGATGCCGATGACGTGCTCACCACGCTCCAGCAATCTGCGAGTAACGTGCATTCCGATGAAGCCAGCGGCGCCGGTGACGAGAATTGCTTCTTTGCTCATCTCAATTTCGTCCTGCCATGAGTGAAGAGCCGCTTGATGCCAGGCGCCGAATCAGGGGCGCGAGATAGGGGCACCGTCGCTCCAAAGCGGGCCTGAGACGAAGCAATCAAGTTCGACATTGATAGGTGGTCCTTTGTTTCGGCACCTCGCCTGCGAGACTGATCGCCTAGCGTTCGACGACCACCGCGCCACCACCCAGATTGCGGTGCATGGCAATCCCATATTCGCCGAGCCCTGCCATGAACAGCAATCGCACGCCGGAGAGGAAGAACAGTGCCACGATCAGTGTGAAAGCGCCGCGAGGCGCCTGCACCAAGCCCGCCAGACACGCAATCGTCACGCTCATCGATAGGCTAGGCGGAAGAACAAGGTGATTGTGCCAGGATCGGGCAGAAACGCATCGGTCTGCGGCGCAGAGCGTTGAACCTCGATCTGATCGGGCAGTGGAAAGATCGGTCGCGTCGCGCGCTTCTCACACCGCCAGCCGGCGCACTTCGATTGTCATTATGCTGCTTCTCCGTAAGGTGACGCCGCCTGGAAGGCGTCGATCTGGGCGGTGGTGATCGCGGTGACGTCCTCGCCTTTCGCATGTTGCGCATACCAACTGGCAGTATTCATGGCGGCGTCGGCAAAATTCCAGCGCGGGTGCCAGCAGAGCTGCGCCACCGCCTTCGAACAATCCAGCCGTAACAAATTAGCCTCGTGCGGTTGGTCAGGTGGCGAATCGATCAAGATATGGCCTTGGCCAAACGCAGCGATCATCGCTTCAGCAACTTCCACGACCTGCCGAGCGTCATCGTCGGCGGGACCAAAGTTGAACGCTTCATCGGTGCCCGCATCGCCTTCGTACAGCCGTTGAGCGAGGCCGAGATAGGCAGCGACCGGATCGAGCACATGCTGCCATGGCCGGACCGCTCCGGGTTTGCGGAGCGTGACGCTGCCGTCGCCGGTTAGGATGCTGCGCACGATACCGGGCACGAGCCGGTCAGTCGACCAGTCGCCGCCGCCGATCACGTTGCCGGCACGAACGCTCGCGATTCGAGCCGGATGGCCGCGTGCCTTGTAGGGCGCGAAATAGCTCTGCCGCATCGACGCGGTGACGATCTCGGCCGCGCCCTTGCTGGCGCTGTACGGATCATGACCGCCGAGCCGGTCCACCTCGCGATAACCCCAGGCCCATTCGCGATTCTCGTAACATTTGTCGCTCGTCACGATGATGACGGCACGAACGCCGTCGGTCCTGCGGACTGAGTCAAGCAGCGCGGCGGTACCCACGACATTGGCCGCGAAGGTGCCGACAGGGTCGTCGAATGACGGGCGGACAAGGGCCTGGGCAGCGAGATGCAGTACAATTTCAGGCCGCGCGGCTCGAATCGCCGCGTCGAGGGCCGCAGTGTCGCAAATATCAGCGAAATGGTCCTGCGGCAGGCCGAGCAACCCGAACAACGTAGGCGTTGTGCACGGGGGCAGGGCGTACCCCGTGACCCCAGCGCCCATTCGACGGAGCCAGAAGGTGAGCCAGGCGCCCTTGAACCCGGTATGCCCCGTTACGAAGACCCTACGTTCAGACCAGAAGGCTGGGTCGACTACCAGCATTTCCAGGGTGCCTTGCCGCTGTCCCAAAGTCGTTCAAGCGTCATGCGGCCACGCCATGTCTCCATAGGATGCCAGAAACCATCATGGCGAGAAGCGCGCAGCTCCCGATCCGCAGCCACGCCTTCCCGCGGCTCTCGCTCCAAGATCGTCTCGTCGCCGCCCAGATAGCCGAGCGCCGTGGAAAGGGACGAAAGCCGAAATATCGACATCCGCCACATCATCGCCATAGGGAGCAGAACGGCTCCTCACCGAGTAGCGTCCCGACACGCGCGAGGCGCCCTCCGGTGAAGGTTGCTTCGCCAGTGTCGATGAGCCTGACACTCCAGTCTTCAGCCTGGTTAACTCCGCAGGCGAGACGCAATCTTGTCGCATGCCACCCTCAGTTCGGACATATGCAGACGATGGTTCGCAAAACGTTCTTTGATGTATATCCCTTGTAAGCTCAAAATATCACAAAGTATCTGCCAGCGTGACCGCAGTGAGCCTTCGTGATATGCCAGAACATAAGGCGGCCGTCCATCTCAACCACGGGTTTGCGTCACAGAGTGGTCTCTTCCGAAGGTAGCGTATCCAGGAAGGCTGCCACGATTACTGCTTTCAGTGGATAAAATTCCAACGAGCTTGGATCGGTGTCCTTGCATATGAGAATATTATGCGCGGGGCAAGGCGAGTGGCTCCGGGCTGAGGTGACAATTGGGCGACTTGTCCACCCGGGCCCCGGCAACGCGGCGGCCCCAGGGCCACGACGCGCTATCGCCGATTGCGGTTCGCTGGTGCCGCCGCGCTCAGGAAGGGCTTTTTCGCCACGGTCGGCGGCGACGATGCTGCAGGTATCTCCAGGCTGCCCGCACCGCAGCGTGTTTACGTGGCAACGCGGGTTAAGATCGTCGGGCAAAAGAAAAGGGCCGAGCTTTCGCCCGGCCCTTGCTTCATCGAAGATACTGCAGCGCTTACGGGCTGGCTGGCTTCGAGTTGTTCTTGTCGATCGCCACATAGGCGCCAAGGCCGGCTGCGATGAGCGCGCCGACCAGGACGATTGTGCCGCTGCCATCGCCATGGGCGCCGCCCGAATCGCCATTGCCGTCATCCTGAACGAACGACTTGGTCGCCGTCGAGCAGGTGGAGCTGGTCACCGAAAGCATCGAGGTCGGTGCGATCGCCCGGTTGCAACCCGGGAAGGCGACCTTGGCGCTCGCCTGGCCGCGCGTCACGATCCGGTCGCCAACGAAGAGCGACTGTCCGGCAGTGGCCGGGATCAGCTTGCCGTCGCGGGCCACGAACGTTCCCTGGCTGGCGGAAGTCAGTGTACCCACACGCTCAGTACCGGCGAATAGCGGTGAAGAAAGGCTCGCCATGACGATGGCGGCGGTTACCCGCGAAAATTTCATTATCAGTCTCCTCCTGAACCGCTTTGGAAGTAGGCTCACCACGGCCGATTACCCTGCAGCCCCGATTTTGTCCACCCTCAAAACGTTCGCTCTTGCAACAACGCCTAGAACTGATGCGATAACACCACACCGGATAAAAGGTTGCATGCCACTGAGCCTGAGTAGCTCAATAGCAGACGTTTTCCGAATAATCGATTAAGCCGGACCGCAGATATTAGGTGCCGGGCGGCAATGTCGCATCGAGCCCGATTCGCTGCAGAGATGTCCGGATTCAGTACAGGGGCGATGCGAGCCCGATCGATCGGGCGTGGTGGCCGTGACGGTGAAGCGCCAAAAGGGACATTCGAACGCCATGGAGCACATGGGTGGCCGAATCGTTCCCGGTCGGCTGCGGCGATCCTCGCCGGCTCTCGTGCGATGACGATAGCCGAGGAGGTGTGGTCATTGTTACGGGGGCGATCCGAGGATTATTCTGCCAGTGGCGGGAGATTGCTGGATTTGAGCGACGTTTTGGCACAAGGACGATTTTCAGCGACGATGTTGTTGGACGCTGCACGATGGAGATATTCTGCGTCGTAGCTGCGCAAGACCATTATCTCAGGGCGATGCATTCGAACTTGATCAATGCTGATGCAACGGAACCTCACCCGCCTGGCCGGCAACATGCGATGGATTTCGTCGCTGCGGGTACAGTTGTTCGCGGAAATCGTTCTGGGCGTGTTCGTTCCGCTTGCGGCCCGATTCGGTATTCAATCCTCCTACAGTCAGCACCCATCCGCCCCCGCGACGCTGGTGCTCACGTTTTTCAGCGTGGTGAGCGCCATGCTGATGTCTCGCCGGATTGGCGGTTTCCCGGGCGCCCGCACCTTTATTTATGTGCTGCCGACGTTCTCGATGTCGTTCGGACTGGCGATGTTGGCTGCGCTGGTGCTGCGTCTCGACTATAATCGTACGGTGCTGGTTGCGAGCTTCACGCTCAGCGTCGCGGGAGCCTATGCGCTGGCCTATCTCAGCGCTCGCGGGGCGGTTCGCCGGTTTCACGTCGTGCCCGGCGGCGCTGCCGACTCGCTCTATGACGTGGATGGTGCGCAGTGGCTTCCTCTCGCGGAGCCGGCCGTTCCGCCGGGGCAGGGGGTGATGATCGTCGCTGATCTACATCACGATCTCGGATCGGAATGGGAGCGCATGCTCGCTCGCGCCGCAATTGGCGGTATCCCGGTTTACCATGTGAAACAGATACGCGAGTTGCTCACGGGCCGCGTCCAGATCGATCACCTGTCGGAAAACAGCTTCGGGTCGCTGTTGCCCAATCTCGCCTATCGGAAATTCAAGCGGCTGATCGATGTCGGCGCCTGTCTCCTGGTTCTGCCCTTCCTCGCGATCACGACGGCATTGATCGCGATCTGCATCCGTCTCGATTCGCCGGGCCCGATCTTTTTCCGTCAGCAGCGAATGGGGTATCGCGGACGGTCCTTCACCATGATCAAGTTCCGGTCGATGACGCCGCAAGTGCGCGTTGCCGATGGAGACGCCCGGATAAACGCGATCACCCAGACGGATGATGACCGGATAACGCGCGTCGGGCGGTTTCTGCGACGCACTCGGCTCGATGAATTGCCGCAGATCCTCAACATCTTGGCCGGCGAGATGAGCTGGATCGGCCCGCGACCGGAGGCGATGGATCTTTCGATCTGGTACGAGGCTGAGATACCCTTTTATTCCTATCGGCACATCGTGCGTCCTGGGATCACGGGCTGGGCCCAGGTCAATCAGGGCCATGTCGCTGACCTCGCCGAGATCAATATGAAGCTGCAATATGACTTTTTTTACGTGAAGAATTTTTCGGCCTGGCTCGACGTACTGATTACGATGCGCACCGTTGTCGTGATGATCAACGGCTTCGGCTCAAAATAGCACGTTGATGGCTTCGGCGGTTTCTGGCGAGATTCCTCGGCCCGTTATGGCTGGCCGACGGATCGTGTTCGTCAACCGGTTCTACGCACCTGATCATTCGGCGACGGCCCAGATCCTGACTGATCTGGCCGAATATCTGGCGGCGCGCGGCTGGGCAGTGGAGATTATCACGAGCCGCCTCATTTACGGGGTGGCGGAGGCGCGCCTGCCGGCGCAGGACGTCATCAACAACGTCACCGTCACCCGTATATGGACGGTGAATGGCGTACGCGCGGGGCTGATCGGCCGCATGCTCGCTTATATCACTTTCTATGCCAGTGCAGGCTTTGCAATGATCGGCCGGCTGAAGAAGGGCACGATCGTCGTCGCCAAGACTGATCCACCGCTCATCAACCTGGTCGCGTTGGTGATGTGTCGCATCAGAGGCGCTAAACTCGTCAACTGGGTGCAGGATCTCTATCCCGAAATCGCCATTGCCATGGATATGCGTTGGTTGCGGGGTCCCCTCGGTGCCGTGCTCGGCGCGCTCCGCGACGTGGCGCTGCGCCGCGCAGTACTCACCGTTGCGATCGGGCAACGGATGGCGGACAGGCTTGTCGCGTGCGGTGTTCCCAAGGATCGGATCGCGATTGTCGCGAACTGGAGCGATGACGAGGCGATCCTGCCGTCAGCGTCGCGAAGTCCGGCGCTGCGCGAGGAATGGGGTCTGCCCGCCACGGCATTCGTTCTCGCTTATTCAGGCAATCTTGGCCGAGCGCATGAAGCCGACACGCTGCTCGCGGCGGCAGCGATGCTCGCGCATCGCAGCGATATCTGGTTTCTGTTCGTCGGTGGCGGTCGCGCCCAGGAGGCGCTTCAGCGCCAGGCAGCTGAGGCAGGGTGCGAGCGATTCGTCTTCCAGCCCTATCAGCCGCGTGCGCGACTTTCGGAGAGCCTCGCGGTCGGCGACGCTCATTGGCTTTCGCTGCGCCCCGAGTTCGAGGGGTTGATCGTGCCGAGCAAGGTGTTCGGGATCGCCGCCGCGGCGCGACCGATCGTTGCCGTTTGCGACCCCGAGGGCGAGGTGCCCTCGATGATCGCTGCGTTCGACGCCGGCATCGCGATCGCGCCCGGCGATGCGGCCGCCCTCGTCGACGCGATTGTCGCGCTCGCCGACGACCCCGGGGCGTGCCGCGCCATGGGGGACCGCGCCCGCATGATGCTCATGCAGGGCTTTCGCCGCAAATTCGCCCTTCAGCAATGGGAGTCGCGACTTGAGACTCTGGTGTCGGGCGACTAGCTGCGTGGATACGGCACATAAGGTTTGGACGTAGATGTTTTCGCGCTTCACCAGGCGATCGCGCGCGGCGCGCGCGGCTCCCAGGGATTGGCACGGTCCGGCGGGCGCTCGGGCGTATGCGATCGGCGACGTTCACGGGCGTCTCGATTTGCTCGACGAAATGCTCAACGTGATCAAATGGGATCGGCGGCAAACCGGCCCCGCGCGCGACTATCTGATCCTGTTGGGCGATGTGATCGACCGCGGCCCTGATTCCCGCGGCGTGATCGAACGCCTGATGGCGTTATCCGGGGACGTTCGGCCGGTGTTCCTGATGGGCAATCACGAGGAGATGATGCTCCGCGTCCTGGGCGATGAGCCGGAAGCAGTGCATCAATGGCTGACCTATGGCGGCTATGAATTCGCCCAGAGCTACGGCGTCGAAGTCGGCAAGCTGGCCGCCCTGTCTCCGATCGACGCGGCGGCCAGCATCCGGGCCAAGGTTCCAGCCTCTCATCTCGCCTTTATCGAGGGCTTCGCTGACAGCTTCACCTTCGGCGACTATCTGTTCGTCCATGCCGGCTTGCGCCCCGGCCGCACGCTGGCCGAGCAGGACACGCACGATCTTCGCTGGATCAGGGAGGAGTTCATCGATGACGACAGCGACCATGGCTGCATGGTGGTTCACGGACATACCATCTCCGCTCAGCCCGAGCAGATGGAGAATCGGATCGGTATCGACACGGGCGCCTATCGGACGGGTATATTGACTGCACTGCGGATCGAGGGCGATCAACGCCGGTTGATCTCAGTGAGCGAGCGGGATCTGTAAGCCGGGATCCTAGCGGTGCGATGCAGCGTTTGCTGCGAGCACTCTGGTACGGCGCGCTTTCTCCCTGTAGCAGCGACATCATCGGGCCAGATCGGCCAGGCTGGCACCTCAGGCGGCCAAAAAAGGGACATCACTGACGTGGCAAGAAGTTATAGCAGCCGCAAGCGCATCATGGTTACCGGCGGCGCGGGATTTGTCGGCTCACACCTGATCGATCGGCTTCTCGAGCGCGGCGACGAGGTGCTCTGCGTCGATAATCTGTTCACCGGCACCAAGCGGAACATTGATCATCTCAGCGGTCATCCGCGCTTCGAGTTCATGCGCCACGACGTCTGCTTCCCGCTCTATGTCGAGGTCGACGAAATCTATAATCTCGCCTGTCCGGCCTCGCCGGTGCATTATCAGCATGATCCGGTGCAGACGACCAAGACGTCGGTCCACGGCGCGATCAACATGCTCGGGCTCGCCAAGCGGCTTCGCTGCAAGATCTTCCAGGCGTCGACCAGCGAGGTCTACGGCGATCCCAGCGTTCATCCGCAGACCGAGGCCTATTGGGGGAACGTCAACCCGATCGGCATCCGCTCCTGCTATGACGAGGGCAAGCGCTGCGCCGAGACTCTGTTCTTCGATTATCACCGTCAGCACGGCCTCGAGATCAAGGTCGCGCGGATCTTCAACACCTATGGCCCGCGCATGCACCCGTCCGATGGCCGGGTCGTATCCAATTTCGTGATGCAGGCGCTGAACAACGAGCCGATCACCCTCTATGGCGATGGCCAGCAGACCCGCTCCTTCTGCTATGTCGATGATCTGGTCGCCGGGTTCATGGCCTTCATGGAGACCGGGCCCGAGGTGTCGGGTCCGATCAACCTTGGCAACCCCGTCGAATTCACGATCCGCGAACTCGCCGAGCTCGTCGTCGAGATGACGGGTTCGACGTCGGAACTGGTGTTCCGGCCGCTGCCGCAGGACGATCCCATGCAGCGCAAGCCTGATATCACTCTGGCACGCGGCACCCTGGGCTGGGAGCCGACGATTGCGCTGCGCCAGGGCCTGGTCAAGACGATCGACTATTTCTCCCAGCTTGCGAACGACTGAGCGCGTCCGGGCCACTGGCATGGCAATCCGCCGCAACAGTTTCATCAATCTGGCCGGTGCCATTGCCGGACTGGCGCTGTTTGCGGCGCTTACCCCTTTATATTTCCACGTCATCGGTGCCGAGCGATACGGCATCCTCGGGATCATCTGGGTCTTCCTGACCTTCTTTGCCGCGTTCGATTTCGGAATGGGTGCTGCGTTGACCTACCGGATCGCAAACGAGGCGCGGTCGGATATCGCTCGCCAGGCCGATTATTTCTGGACTGCGATGGCGATCAGCGTGCCGGTCGGCCTGATTGCCGGTGGCGTGCTGTTCGCGCTGGTCGGCGGCGGCTTCGGCAACATCTTCAAGCTGACCCCGGCAATCAGCGCCGAGCTGTTCCATTCGGCGCTGCCGCTGTTCGCGATCGGCGTCTCGACCATCCTGCTGACGACGATCAACGGCTTCCTGATCGGCCGCGAATATTTCGTCGCGAACGCTGTTCTGGGCGCGATCGGCCCGGCCCTGTCGATCCTGCTCCCGGTGCTGGCCGCGCTGCTGATATCGCCCTCCCTGAACGTCCTGATCCTGGCGACGCTGGCGGGCAGGGCGATCATGGTGCTGGCCGGGATCCTCGTGTCGCAGTTTATGGCGCTGCAGGGTGCGAGACCGAGCATATCCGCGCGGTCGGCGCGTGCTCTGGCCAATTACGGCATGTGGATGTCGATTAGCGGCCTGATCGAATTGGCGGCTTCGTCGGCTGATCGCTTCATTCTGGGGGTGGTCGCCGGCCCGGCGGCGGTCGGCTATTATACGGTGCCGGCCAGCGTGCTTGCCCGAGTGATGATCTTCCCCACCAGCCTCGGCACCGTCGCGCTTCCGCAAATGGCGAGCCGGTCGGCTGAAGAGGAGGCGATCCTCACCGGCAAGGTCATCGCGATGGTTGCGATGATCACGCCGTGCTTCGTCGCCGGCGAGTTCCTTGCAGAACCCTTTCTCCGACTGTGGATGGGGCCGGCCTTCGCAAGGGTTGCGACCTTGCCCATGCAATTGCTGCTGCCAGCGTTCTGGATGGAGGCAATGGCCGCGATACTCTATTTCCGACTGCTGGCCCAGGGCAGGCCCGGAACAAGCGCGGCTGTCGCAGCGGCGATCCTCCTACCCTATTGCCTGCTCATGTATTTTCTGGTGGACGCTTGGGGCGTGCCAGGGGCGTGTTTGGCGTATATGGGGCGAAACCTGATGTTCCTGAGTGCTCGCGTCACCGTCACACGGTCCTGGCGCCTGATGGCGATCGTCGTCGGGCCGGAAGCACTGTCGCTCGTGGTCGCGCTTGCCATCTGCCTGTTCGCCTGGCCCGCCCAGCCGCCGATCGTCATCGGCATCGTCGTGGTCCTTGCCGCGATCGCGCTTGCGCTGAAGCGACGACCGGCCGAGTTCGACGCCATGGTGCGCGATTTCTGGCGTCCGGTGTCGATGCACTTCGCGCGCCCCGCCCCGGGCGACGCCGGGGGCAATCCCGGTGGCTGATGCCTTGTCAGTGCTGCTGGTCGGCTATGCCCATGGCGAAGGCGGGATCACGACGCATACCCATTGGCTTGCCCACGGCCTTGCCGAGCGGGGGCATCACGTTCGCGTCATTTCGCCCATGCCGTTGCCTGGGCAGCCGGAGAGCCTGTGGCCGGATCGCGGGTACGCCGTCGACCATTATAGCGACCTGGCCGACACCCTTCGCGGTTTCGCGACGCTGGGCAAGACCGGATTCGATGTAGCGGTAGTGGTCGGCACTGGTTGGAAGGCGATGGGCGGCGTGCTTGCCAATCGTCGTATCAAGCACCGCGTTTTTTTCGAGGTGATGAGCGGGGAGCGGATTGGCCTTCTCGATCCGCGCTGGCTTGTGCATGCCGGCTTCGACGCGATCGTCGGGCAGGCCAGTACCGTCGAGGAAAGATTTTGCCGCGAATTCCATTGGCGGGGCAAGCGGGCGACAATCCCGGCGTTGCCCGAGCCGCTCGAATTACTGGCCACGATACCCGATCGCGGCGTCATCGCGCCTGCTGGCAAGTTGCGCGCCGCCTATTTCGGCCGGCTTGCGCTTCACAAGGGGGTTGGTTTTCTCGTCGAGCAATGGGGCGCATTGTCGGAGTTTCTGGAATCGCTGGACGTCTATGGTACCGGCGACGAGCGGCCGGCCATCGAGGCGCGAATCGCTGAACTCGGCCTGGGCAAATCGATCCGGCTGCACGGCCGCTATGCTCAAGGCCAGGCTTATGTCGACCTGCTCAGGGGAATTGATCTGCTGCTTCTCCCGACGACCGGCGCTGAGGGCGCGCCGCTTGTATTGCTCGAGGCGATGGCATGCGGCACGCCTTTTGTCGCAAACGGGGTTGGCGGCATTCCGGATTACGCAAATCAATATTGCCGGATTACCAGCGGGGATATCGGCGAGTTTCTGCCCGCGGTCGCTGAGATCGCGGAGGAGATCGGGGCCGGCCGGGTGAACGGGTCCGGACTGCAACGTCATTATCGAGACCGGTTTTCCTACTCCGTGCTGGTCGAGCGCTGGGAGAGCTATTTGCGTGCGCTGGTGTCCGGTATGCCCGGGAAGGGGCGTGCATGACTGACGCTCCCACGGCGTTCATCACCGGTATCAGCGGTCAGGACGGTTCTTATCTCACCGAGTTGCTGCTATCGAAGGGCTATGTCGTCCACGGCATCGTGCGCCGGGCAAGCCTGGTTGACCGTCCCCGGCTCGATCACTTGACTGCCGATCACGATATTTATGGCAGCCGGCTCTTCCTCCATTATGGCGATCTCGACGATGTCACGACGCTGCGCCGCCTGCTGCGCCGGATCCAGCCTGACGAATTTTATCATCTCGCCGGGCAGAGCCATGTCGGCCTGAGCTTCGAAATCCCTGAATCGACCTGCGACTTCACGGCGATGGGCACGCTCAGGATTCTCGAGATCATCCGCGATCTGGAAAAACCACCGCGCTTCCTCAACACTGGCAGCAGCGAGATCTTCGGCGCGCCGAAGCATGCGCCGCAGAACGAGCAGAGCCCGGTCGATCCCGCGACTCCCTACGGGGTCGCCAAGGCGTTCGCGGTCCAGATGACTCGTGTCTATCGCGACAGCTTCGGTCTCTTTTGCTGCAACGCGATCTGCTACAATCACGAATCGCCGCGGCGAGGGCCGTCGTTCGTGACCCGCAAGATCACCCAGGCAGCGGCCCGGATTTCACTCGGTGAGCCGGAACGGCTGACTCTGGGTAATCTGGATGGTGCGCGCGACTGGGGCTATGCGCCCGAATATGTCGAGGCGATGTGGCGGATGTTGCAGGTGGACGCGCCCGAGGACCTTGTGATCGCAACCGGAACATCGACGACCGTCCGGCAGTTCCTTGAATATGCCTTTGGGTGCGTGAACCTCGATTGGCGCGAGCATGTCGCCTGCGATGAGCGTTTCCTGCGCCCCGCGGACGCCAAACTGCTTGTCGGCGATCCCGCACGCGCCAAGGCGACGATCGGGTGGGAGGCGCAGACCGGAGCGGCCGAACTCGCCGAGATCATGGTGCGCGCCGACATTGCCGCTCTCCGGCATCAGACCGCAGGCTGATACCAGAACTAGTTTTCGACAACCTAATCCCGTACGAAGTCGCGCAAGGCCTCCGCGTCCCACCGACCACAGCCCAGGATAGCCTGCTGCCGCCACGGGGCGGGATCTGCCGCCGCCTATGCACGCATCCAGCCAGTCTTGCGCCGCTCGTTACCCAACAAACCATCCAGCAAAAGGTAGGCAGATGCCGCAACTCGTTCCTGCGTGAAAAGCGCGCGTATACGCGCCTTCACCTCGCGCAGCGACGATGCCCAAAGCTCCAGCGTCGTTTCGATCGACACACCCGTCATCCACGCCCTCCTTGCCATGGAGAGCTATTGATTCAGAGTTTCCCTCAATGCGCAACTGTAGTGCCAGGCCAAGCTCGCCGTCGCGCATGAGAACCGGGGGCCAATCGACCGGATCGTAACCGCGATCCCTTCGGAACAATGCACGGGCATCGAGCATCTGCGCCAGATTCTTCAGCCGCCCGCGGATCAGCCCGAAAGACCCTGGCCCGTTCGCGGCTATGTTCGCGGCTATTTCGTGGATCATTGTGAGCGCGCGGGGACGCGCTGCGCGGCTTCCCGGCACTCGGCAGGAGCGTTCCGACGTCGCAGTCGCCGCCGGTACTGGACTGAAATGCAATGGGCGGCGTGCTCGCAAATCGGCGGATCAGGAAGCGCGCCTTTTCGAGGTGATGAGCGGCGAAGAACCGGGCCCGGCTGACCCGGGGCGCCTGGTCCACACGTGTTTCGATTCGGTGGTCGGCACGGCGCTCAGCATAGAGTTGCTGCTTGAGCCGATGGCGTGCGGTATGCCGTTCGTCGTGAACAGAATGGGCGCGTCATGCATTACGCCAATCAGGATTGCCGGATCACGAGCAGGGACATCGCCGAATTCCTGCCCGCAGTCGCTGAAAATTTCGACCAAAATCACCGCCGGGCGCGTGGACGGGTCGCGGTTGCAACGCGATTATCGAGATTATTCCTCGTATGGGGTGCTCATCGAACAATCGGAGCAAAATTTTGCGTGCTCGTGCACGACGCGTGATTCGCCTCGCTGAACGCTTCGATGCCCGATTATTGGCTCGCAATCCGTATCCAACTGTTTGAAGGGGTCTTCGGCATACGGGCATGATCTTCATTGCAGGGAGTGTTCTTAGATTGAAACAGGCGGCGGTTCTTGGTGCGGCAGGTTTTGTCGGTCGGCATGCCGCCAGGGCTCTTGCGAGCGCCGGCTATCAGGTCGTCGGCATCGGCCACGGCACCTGGCTTCGTGACGAATGGCGTGAATGGGGCCTGTCAGAGTGGCACGTGAGCGATATCAGCGTTGAATCGCTGCTGACCTATGCAGGGGAGCCTGAGGTTCTCATTCAATGCGCGGGCAGTGGTTCCGTCGCCTTCTCGATCGCCCATCCTGCGCAGGATTTCCGACGCAGCGTCGATACCACCCTTGCGGCACTTGATTTTGTCAGGCTGCACGCGCCCGGTTGCCGGGTCGTCCTCCCATCGAGCGCGGCGGTTTACGGCACAGCCGAGCGCATGCCGATCAGGATTGAGGATCCGCTCCATCCCGAATCGCCTTACGGGGTCCACAAGAAGATCGCGGAGGATCTGTGCCGTTCCTACGGACGAACCTTTGGTATTCACGTGGCAATTGTCCGGCTCTTTTCAGTCTACGGAATCGGCTTGCGCAAGCAGCTGCTCTGGGACGCCTGCGTCAAGCTGGTTCAAGGCGAGGTGGAATTCGCCGGCACCGGCGAAGAGTTGAGAGACTGGCTTGACATTGAGGACGCCGCAGCACTGCTCCTCACTGCGGCTTCGCAGGCTAGCGCTGACTGCCCAATCGTCAATGGCGGCACGGGACAGTCGGCCAATGTACGCACGATCGTTGAGGGGCTGGGTCGTGCGCTCGGCATCGCAGCGCAACCGACATTTTCGGGCACGCGCCGAAGCGGCGATCCGGTCGGTTACGAAGCCGATATCTCCGGGGCGCTTGGGTGGGACTGGCGCGTCGAACGATCCCTGGCGGATGGACTTGCAGCCTATGCTGCCTGGTTCCAGCAGGACAGGGGATAACTGATCGGCGATTCATATGTGGACGGGATTGTGAGACGGCATGGGTTGGCTGAGCGCTACACCCGTTCCGCCCGTGCTCTTTGACATGACCGATTATTGCCCGACGACGGCCGCCGCTGTTCTTTCAGACAGTCCGCTGTTCGCCCCCCGATGGCCCGCTGTTCCGCCGCTGTCTCCCGCTCTCATCGGATAACAGCGGGATTGCCCGACGCCTTTTGTCGCAAACGGGGTTGGCGGCATTCCGGATTACGCAAATCAATATTGCCGGATTACCAGCGGGGATATCGGCGAGTTTCTGCCCGCGGTCGCCGAGATCGCGGAGGAGATCTGGGCCGGCCGGGTGAACGGGTCCGGACTGCAACGTCATTATCGAGACCGGTTTTCCTACTCCGTGCTGGTCGAGCGCTGGGAGAGCTATTTGCGTGCGCTGGTGTCCGGCATGCCCGGGAAGGGGTGTGCATGACTGATGCGCCCACGGCGTTCATCACCGGTATCAGCGGGCAGGACGGTTCCTATCTCACCGAGTTGCTGCTATCGAAGGGCTATGTCGTCCACGGCATCGTGCGCCGGGCAAGCCTGGTTGACCGTCCCCGGCTCGATCACTTGACTGCCGATCACGATATTTATGGCAGCCGGCTCTTCCTCCATTACGGCGATCTCGACGACGTCACGACGCTGCGCCGCCTGCTGCGCCGGATCCAGCCTGACGAATTTTATCATCTCGCCGGGCAGAGCCATGTCGGCCTGAGCTTCGAAATCCCTGAATCGACCTGCGACTTCACGGCGATGGGCACGCTCAGGATTCTCGAGATCATCCGCGATCTGGAAAAACCACCGCGCTTCCTCAACACTGGCAGCAGCGAGATTTTCGGGACGCCGAAAACGGCCCCGCAAAACGAGCAGAGTCCAGTCGACCCCGCGACACCCTATGGCGTCGCCAAGGCGTTCGCGGTGCAGATGGCCCGCGTCTATCGCAATAGCTTCGGTCTCTTTTGCTGCAACGCGATCTGCTACAATCATGAATCGCCGAGGCGGGAGCCTTCGTTCGTGACTCGAAAGATTACGCAGGCCGCTGCCCGGATCGCGCTCGGTGAGCCGGAACGGCTGACTCTGGGTAATCTGGATGGCGCGCGGGACTGGGGCTATGCACCCGAATATGTCGAGGCGATGTGGCTGATGCTGCAGGCCGAGGCGCCCGAGGATCTGGTCATCGCGACCGGCACGTCGACGACGGTGCGGGAGTTTCTCGACCACGCTTTCACGAGCGTCGGCCTTGACTGGAAAGATCATGTCGACTGCGACGATCGCTTCCTGCGACCTGCCGATGCTCAGCTGCTTGTCGGCGATCCGTCACGTGCCAAGGCAGCGATTGGGTGGAAAGCGAAGACTCACGCCGCCGGACTGGCGGAAATCATGGTCCGCGCGGATCTCGCCCACCTCAAACGTCAGGGCCGTAGCTGAAGGTGGCCGAAAGCAGGCAATCAAGCCCTATTTGGAGCGGGCGTCGCTGACGATCTTCAGGCGGATCTGGTAGAAGTAGATCATCTTCAGCACGGCATGGTGAAAGCCCGCCGCGCCATCCAGAAAGCCGAGCCGCACCACATAGGTGCCGAGGAAATAGGCGGGGGCGAACCACCAGCGAGCGAGGTTGCGGTATTTCGTCCGTTGACGAGGCGTGAGCGCGCCCCAGGCAGCGTCGCCTCGCGCCAGCAGGTCGGCATGGCGTTTCGCTTCCCAGCTCGCATAGGCGTCGTGCCGCGCGACATAATGATCGATCCCGCGATAATCGAGGTGGGTTATAGGGGCTGCGATCTCGCCCGCCGTGCCGTTCAGCACCGGATGTTCGTGCACCTCCATATCGAGATTGCTCCAGCGCCTGTCCTCGATGCGTTCGTAAAGGCCGGCGCCGACGCGGAAAAGCGCGAGCTTGCGCTGCGGCACGCCGTGGCGGAGCACCCGCCCCATGAAATGATTGTCGTAGTTGAGCCAGAATCCGGCCGCTGCACTCAGGCGCTCGTCAGCCAGCACCCGTCGCGCTTCGGCGACGAACGCTTCGGTCACGCGCTCATCGGCATCCAGGAACAGCACCCAGGGGGTGACCGGAGGATGGTTGATCAGTACCCAGTTGCGCTTCTTCGGGAATTCGCCCGACCAGTCGAAATCGATCCAGCGGGCGCCGTGGCGCTCGGCGATCGCGCGGGTTCCGTCAGTGCTGCGCGAATCGACCACCCAGACATGCGCAAAGGCGTCGAGCCGAGCGAGGCAGGCGTCGAGGTTCTTCTCCTCGTTGCGGGTCGGCACCACGACGGTGATCGGCAGTGGCAACGCCTCGGATTGGATGACCGTCATCGCTCACCTACCTGTCGCGCCGGGTTGCCCGCCATGATGGCACCCGCTGCCACGTCGCGCACCGCCACTGCCCGCGCGCCGAGCACCGCGCGCGCGCCGATGGTAACCTCGGGGCCGACGAAGCTGTCGGCACAGAGCCACGCTTCGTCGCCGACTGTGATCCGCGCCCGCACCAGCGCCATGTTCGGTCCACGAAAATCATGCGTGCCCGCGCACAGATGCGCCCCCTGCGAGACGGTCACCCGTTCGCCGATCCGGATCGCGCCCAGATTGTAAAGAGAGACCCTGTCGCCGATCGCCGACCACGCGCCGATCTCGAGCTGCGACGGCAGGAATATCCTGACCGTCGGGTAGATCTGGCAATGTTTTCCGATCTTCGCGCCGAACAGGCGAAGCCAGGCCGAGCGGAGGCCGAAAAAAGGCCTCGGAATGGCGCTGAACACCAGCCGCCCGGCAGCCCAAGCCAGCCGTGCGCGGCGCTCGCCCGGCGTATAATTCGCGGTCTTGCGATTGGCCTCGATATCGAGGGCGGGGGGAGGTGTCCGCTCCGCCATCACCGCACCACGAAGTCCGGCGTGCTGCCGCGGCCGGTTAGCCATGCGAACAGCGCGGCGTGCTGATCCGTGATCCGATCCCAGGTGAATTGCTCCTCGACGAGCTGGCGACCGCGCCTGCCGGCTTCCGCAAGCGCTTCGGACTGATCAAGCAACTCGATCAGGCTGGCGGCAAGCGCCTTGGGTTCGTGCTCGACAGGAAAGGCTGCGCCCGCCGCAAAGCCTTCCGGAATGTTGCAGGCGGCCGTCATCAACACCGGTTTGCGATAGGCCCATGCCTCGAGCACCGACATCGGCATGCCTTCGCTGCGGGAAGGGAGAATGAAGGCGTCGCACCCGGCCAGCGCCTCGTCCTTCGCCGCGCCGTAAAGCGGGCCGCGGAACGAGATATTGGCGAGGCCGCTTTCCCGGGCAAGCGTCACGAGCCGGGGCAGGTGATCACCGTCATCCCAGCCCGCGATTTCGAGCTGCCAGTCGTCGTGAAGCGCGGGAAGCTGTTTCACCGCGATCGTCCAGGCCCTGATCAGGTCCGCAATCCCCTTTTTTGGGTGGATGCGCCCGAGAAACAGCAAGGTCTTGCGGTTCTTTGGCGAAGGGGGCGGTAACGTATCCAGGTCGGGAAGGGTCACCCCGTTCGGTATGATTGCGATCGGTACCTTCAGCCCGAGCGCGGCGATCGCGTCAGCTTCAGCGGAACACAATGCCCGCAGCGCACCGGCCGAGCGGAGATTCGCGTTCTCGTACAGCCAGCCAGCCAGTCGTTTCTTGAGGGCGCCATTCCTGAGCGCCCAGGGGTCAAGCATGCCGTGCGGCGAAATCACCAGCTTGCCGCAGCGTTCGCGGTTCCAGCGCGAGGCTGCGTAGGAAGGATAGTTCCAGAGGCCGTGAAGATGAAGCACATCGTAGCGCTTGGTGACGAGGAGCTTGCCCATCTCGGGTGCATAGGCCAGGCGTGCGGGCCCCTTGGAGGCAAAGCTGCGGAATCGTTTGACGCGCCAGGAATCGAGCGCGGCCGGCAATTCGGTATCGTCGATGCCATAGACCGAGACATTGTGCCCGCGCT
Organism: Sphingomonas oligophenolica; assembly: GCF_039522915.1. Classification (NCBI taxonomy): domain Bacteria; kingdom Pseudomonadati; phylum Pseudomonadota; class Alphaproteobacteria; order Sphingomonadales; family Sphingomonadaceae; genus Sphingomonas; species Sphingomonas oligophenolica. The sequence continues at coordinate 14,854 of NZ_BAAAEH010000011.1, read as the reverse complement.
GCTGGAGCAGGTTCGCCGGTGCCTGAACGGCTTCGAACATGCCGCCCGCCTCCGGGCTTAGCGATGCCGTCACGATGCCAAGGCTCATCTTGCCGGTCATCGCAGCGGGGTCCTGTCGATCGAGATGGTCATGGTCAGTCGGGCCATGAGGGAGGGGCGGGCAGGGCGATGTGCGTATCGGAGATATGCCGACTGCCTCTTGGGAAATTCAAAACAAAGTGACAGCCACCTGCCTCCCAATCTCGCAGGATGCAAATGCAAAACATACGAACCTCTCTCGAAACTGCAGCGAGGTGGGCCGGTTGGTAGCGATACAGAAATGCGACGCGTCAGTACATCGACCAGGCGATGGGCTCGGAGCTGGCGGCCGTGGGGCGCCCGTCCCTGGGGCTGCTGAAGCCCGGGTGATATGGGCCGCGCGGCCCGGTGCTCGCGACATGCTCGCACGGCAGGTTGCCCGCGTCTCGGGACATGCTATGAAATCGGTGATGCGGTTCCTTCCTGCCATCTCGACTGATCTGAGCAACGGGCAGAAGAGTCCGGTTGGGCGATGTAGTGAATCAGCAGCGTGGGAGTAACGGCCCGCGAGGTGCGCGCACCGATAAGGCTCTCCCAGACACTTTCCAGCTTGATCGGGCCTCCGAGTGGCGAGCGCGTCTATTTTCCTTCAATTGATCTGTTGCGCGGACTGGCGGCGATCGCGGTCGTGCTTTTCCACTACCTGAACTTTTTCATTCCGCCCGGCTCGGAGGAGGCCGCCCCGAACTATCCGTCTCTGGAACCGCTGCATGCATTCCTCTGGCCCTTTTACGATTACGGGCTTTGGGCGGTACAGCTCTTCTGGCTGATCTCGGGCTTCGTCTTCGCAGCAACCTATGCCGGGCGCCAGACGACCGGACGCCGGTTCCTGGTTGCCCGGATCGCCCGCCTGTATCCGCTGCACCTGTTGACCCTCTGCGTGGTCGCCGCGCTTCAATATTACCGCCTGGCTTGGCTGGGCAGTTTTCAGATCTTCCAGACCAACGACTTGTATCACTTCGTCCTGAACCTGTTCTTTGCATCCTATTGGGGGTTGCAGCGCGGACTGTCGTTCAACGCGCCGATCTGGTCTGTCTCGGTCGAGGTCGCGATCTATGCGGCGTTCTGGATTACGCTGAAGCCTCTTTATCGCAAGGGTGTGGTGGGGCCAATCATACTGTCGCTGGCGTTCACGGTAGGGAGCGTGTTCAATCTGCCGGGCACAGTATTTTGGCAGTGCGGCTTTTATTTCTTCCTGGGGTCCGCGATCAACATCGCTTACCCTCATCTGCGCAATTGGCCTTGGTTGTTGGCCTTGGCCGGGGTTGCAGCGCTCGGCGCAGGGGCTGCGCTCGTGGTTGTGCTGCATCAGCCGGTGGGCCGGCTGATGCCCGTTCTTTTGCCCGGCATGATCCTCATCGTCTGCGCAATCGAAGCTGCAGGATGGGCGCGCGGGTCGCGTTGGACGCGCTGGATCGGCGACAACTCCTATGGGGTCTATCTCTGGCATATCCCGGTCCAGCTCGTGTTGCTTCTGGTGCTGGATGGCGTGGTCGGCGGCCGGACCGCGGTGACCAGCGCTTGGTTCCTTGCACTGTTCGTGGGGCTGGTGGTCGGCATCGCGCGCCTCTCCTACCTCGCATTCGAGCGGCCCGCGCAGGAGGCCATCCGGCGCCTCGCCATCCCGGGCGCATAAGGTAAGCACGCCGGGACCCTGAAAGGAAAGCTCCGGAGTCGTTTGACATGCCATGAAGCGCACACAGCGGAGAGTTTCGCGAAACGGACGCATTGTGCCCGCGCTGCTGAAGCAGGTTTGCCGGCGCCTGCACCGCGAACATGCCGTCGGCTTGCCGCCTCAGGATGTGGTGACGATCGCCAGGTTCATTGCGTCGCTTATCGAAGCGGGGTTCGTGCGACGGCGAGGGCCATGGCGGCACGAGCGATCAGCGAGGGTCGTGCGGTCGGCGCGCCCGCGGCATATTCAGCGGCTGCCGCTATGCCCCTGCCGAAGCGATCGGGTCCCCATTCGGCAATCAGCGCGCGGCTGGCCCGGCGCATCGCTTCGTCTTCCGGTTGGGCGGCAATCGAACGCATGGCATCGACCAGCGCCGCGACATCGTCGGGCGCGAAACTATAGCCGTTGATACCGTCACGAACCAGGACCGGGCAGCATCCGCTGCGATCCGACACAATGACCGGAAGGCCTGCGGCCATCGCTTCGTTCACCACCAGCCCCCATTGTTCGGTGGTGCTGGCATGGACGAAACACCCTGCGCTGCCGTAATAGGCGGGCAATTCCTCATATTGGCGAAAGCCGGGCAGATGGACATGGGTCTCGAGCCTTAGCAGCTTTCGCTGCTTCTCGAGCGCGGGCCGGAGCTCACCGTCGCCGAGGAGGATCAACGGCCAATCCGATGCATCGTCGCGCCGATCGCGACGAAACAGCGCATAGGCCTCGAGCATTCGCCCCAGATTCTTTTTCGCGATGAAGCGGCAGGAAGCGAGGAAATAGCGCCCGCGCGCTGCCTCAGGCAATTGCCCATGATCCCCCGCCGGCATGGCCGACCCTTTCGCGCGTGCCGCCTCCCGCGCGAAATAGTCGTTGTCGACTGCATTGTAGCCGCGAAAGATCGCATCGGCAGGAAGGCCGAGCGCTAGCAGATAGGCGGCCTGGCCGTCGCTGGTACAGAGCCCGGCGGAGAAATATTCGGCAATGCGTTGCTTCAAATATTCAGTCGCCGGGTTGCGACTGAAATCCCATGCATTGCTCTCTGACATGGCAATGACGGGGATGCTGTGTTTCACCGCCCAGCGTGTGATCGCAAGCGCCGTCGCCGACGACCAGCCCGGAACGGCCACCGCATCGGGGGCGAAGGTGCCGAGCTCTCGCTCAATCGCATCATCAAGGCTGGTCCTGGTGATCGCCCCCTCGCTCCCGAACAGCACAACATGCCTGAGGTCGGTGGGCGTCTCTGGCGCATTCCAGCCATATTGCGTGCTCGTCGCGGCTGTTTCCACCGCCAACACCTCCGCATGTCGCGCGGCTCCTGCAAGGCGCGCAACATGATAAGGTCCGAAATTGTCGAAAGCGATCGCGATGCGAATGTTCACCGCTCCTGGTGTGTCTATTGGCCCGTATCGCCCTTTAACCGGCCTCGCGAGCAAAATTTCCAGCGGCTTCGGGTTGTTTGATAGAAAAGCGAGGTTGCATAAGGTCGCTGTGCTGCCCGATTCAATGGGGTTGGGACAAATCGATCCGAAGGCACTATGCGATTGCGCGCAGACAAGGATTCACGATGAACCATTCCCACGATGTTCGGCTCGAGGCGCATGCCTGACATGGCGAACCCAGCCCGAAAACTCGTTCGCAATGTCGCCAGCATCGCCGGTAATCCCGCATTGTTGGGCGAATATGTCCAGTGGCTCGTCAGCTCGGCACGCACCGGCGGCAAGCCTTCGCGACGGCTGCTTGGTGGCATCGAGATCGGCAACTTCACGAATTTCTCCGAATTCCATTCGGTGCCGCGATTCATCGATGAGACGGAGCACCGTTTTTTCGAAAGCTTCACAGGCGAGGGTGCCATCATCGATATCGGGGCGAATGTCGGGCTCGTCAGCCTCGTGCTCGCGCGTCGATTTGGCGACCGGGAAGTCCATGCGTTTGAGCCGAACCCAACGACCTTCGCTGCGCTGGAGGCAAATATCGCCCGAAATCGCGCCCAGAATGTCTTTTGCCATCGCTTCGCCCTTTCGGATGCGGAGGGGGTGGTTTTGTTCCACAACGACCCCGTCAAGCGAGGCACGGCTAGCATTGCCACCGGCGCTGGCGCCCATGTCCAGGAAGTGCCCGCAACTACCCTGGATGCCTTCGCCGCCAGCCGCGGGATCGATTCAATCGGCCTGTTGAAGATCGACGTCGAAGGGTTCGAGACGCTGGTCCTGCGGGGCGCTCAGCGGGTTCTCAACGAGATTCGCCCCGCCGCCATCTATTTCGAGGTTTGCCCGGCCTTGACCGAGCGGGCGGGATTCGCCGCGACCGAACCCGCTCGAATGTTAGTTGAAGCGGGCTATGAATTGCGCCGCCTGACTGACCAAAGTGCGCTGACGCCGGCCGACGTGGCCGGGGTCGAACTAGAGAATTGGCTAGCAATTCCGCGATGAAGCTTCTGGCTTATGTGCACCTGCGCCGGATCTACAATCCCACCGGTGCGGGTCGCGTCGCGCGGAATATCATCGAGCAGCTTGACCTGCTGGGCAAGGACGAAATCCGGATCCTGAGTGATCGATCCGACCATCAGGAGTACATCCCCAAGGTCGGTGCGCCATGGACTGAATTTCGCTATCATGATTTTGCGCTCGGCACCTCGCTCCAGCAGGGGCGATGGCTCTTCACTGACAGCCCGGTCGCCGAAAGCTGGTGGCCTGACGCCGAGGTGGTTTATTGCGCGAGTGAATCGTACGTGCCGACCCGTCGCGCCCGGAGCGTGGTGACGCTGCACGACGCCGCCTATTTCGAAGACAATGCGCTATCGCCCAATTTCGATTCCTGGCGCCAACGGGCGAAATGGAAGATTCTGTACCGAAAGCTCGATCGCAAGGTCGATATGTTTCACACGGTCTCGCATTTTTCCGCTGAGCGGCTCGCCCATTTCTTCCCCGGCATGCGAGGCCGCCTCCGCGTGGTCCACAACGGTGTGACCGAGCGCTTCTTTCTCCCGCCCAACGCGGCAGGCGAGGCGGAGATCGCGCGCCTCGGCCTTGATGGCAGGCCTTTCATCCTTCTGCCCGGCGGCTTGTCCTATCGCAAGAATGCCGATCTGGTTCTGAAGGCCTGGCCTACACTGCAGGCGATTCATCCCGATCTTCTTCTGGTCGTGAGCGGACTTTGCGATCCGGAATATCTGGCCCGGGCAAAGGCGCTCGGCCCCTCCGTCCTGCTTGCCGGGTTCGTCAGCGATGATACTCTGTGTTCCCTGTATCATGCCGCCAGCATCGTCTGGTTTCCGTCGCTGTACGAAGGTTTCGGCATTCCCGTGATCGAGGCGATGCTGTGTGGAACCGCTGTCGTTGCAAGCGCGGCATCGTCGCTTCCCGAAGTCGCCGGCGATGCGGCGATGCTCGTCGATCCAGCCTCGCCGGCGCGCCATGTCGAGGCCCTGGACGCCTTGTTGAGGGATGATGCCGCGCGATCCGCCCTGGTCGCTCGTGGCCTTGAGCGCGGACGTCAATTCACCTGGAAGGCGGCCGCCGCTGTGCTCCGCGAGAATCTGGCTGATCTGATCTGATCTGAGGTGCGGCGCGGTGCGGAAGCGCCATCGTCAGTGGGCAAATTCCTGCAGCGCGCCGACAAAGGCCGCCGCCCAGGCATGATCGTCATAGGCCGCGAATTCGGCGCGCGCTGATCGTGCCATCGCGTCGCGTAGCGGGCGGTCGCCGACGATCCGGAGGATTGCTGCCTCGAGTGCATCGACGTCGGCCGCTGGCACGACAATCCCGCTTTCGCCATCGGCGAACTCAACGCCGGCTTCCCGCGTCGCCACGATCGGCAGACCGGCTGCCATGGCTTCGAGGACAACCCCGGCAGAGCCTTCGGCGAGCGACGGAAAGGCGAAGATATCCGCTTGCAGGAATTCGGCGCGCATACGCTCGCGCGACACATGGCCGAGTAATTCGATGTTGGGCGCGCTGAGTTGTTCGGCCGCGGCGGCGGGCACGCCGCCGGCGAACACGAAGCGAATATCGGGATCGATCCGCGCGATACGGGCAGCGGCCTGGGCAAGATATTGCGGGCCTTTGCGCAACTGGATCGATCCGGCGAACAATATTCGCTTTGGAATGGGGCGGCCGGGCTCGGGAAAACTGAGGCTCGAACCGTAGCGCACCAATCGGCATTTCGCGCGAGCGGAGGGGAGATAGGTCGCGACATCGTCAATGACGCTTTGCGACGGGCAGAACAGCGCATGGGAGCGCTCGATCATCGCGACGCTCACTGCGTCGAGAGCTGCCCCCGCCTCGCGCGAGAGGGGAGCTTCTCCCCAATCCGGGAAAAGCACTGCCTCGCGGCTGCCGATCCGATGTGCGGAGGGCATGATGAAGACGTCCGATATGAAGCGCGCGCGATGCGCGGTAAGCTCGTCGAACTGGGCGCCGCCGACGAAATATTGAGCATAGACGATGTCGGCCTGTCGCAGGTCCGCTTCCCGGAAATTCCAGCGCTCCGGCAGGTTGGGCGAGAATTTTCGTGCCAGGAGCGTCGGCAGGGAATGGCGACGCAAGGCGCTCGCGGGCACGCCTTCGATCACGCGGCGAGAGAGTTTCCCTCCAATGCCGATGGCGGCAAGCGCGTTGACCAGCATGTGGTCGACTGAGCCGGCGGTCACTGCAAAATCGGTATAAAGGCCCTGCAAGGCGCCGGCTTGCTGGAGAAATCGGGCAAGAGCGTAGCCGTGTCGAGCGCCCGGCTGGATCAGCAATGCTCGCATTGGGCAACGCTCGGACGCTTGTTCCCGGACGCCGGGATTCCCCAACCGAACCTCATGAGCGCACGCCGGCCTCTCCGGTGAGGAGGCCCATTTTCTGCCGCTCCGCCTTGGTGACGCGAGCGTAGCGGAACGGCAACCAGACGATCAGGAACATGAAAGGCAGACTGCAGACCAGTTCATTATAGCCATGAGTCAGGGCGTGTAGCCCGCCGCCAAGCAATGATACGAATAGATATTGGTCACGCAGGCCGCCGGCGATTGCGAAACTATAGAGCCACCCGAACAAGACACCAAGAGAAACGAAAGCCAGCACCCCAAAATACCAATAGTCAAGGAAGGTGTCGGAAAATCCGGTTCGCGTAGCGCCGTGCGCCATCGCTCTATTGCTCAGCGGATTTGCCTCTTCCGTCTTTACCATCAGCGAATCTTTCGCATTCCGCCCGAAGATTACGGCAGGAAAGTATCGCGATACCATGCCATTATACAGTCCCACAAATGGATGATAGTCGCCCAATTCGGATGCGATTGCGATATCGGTAACCGCGCCAGTCACCTCAGCTGCTTCAACCCCGCTCTTGCTGGCATATTGGCCGGAAAGAACGTCCGCCGAGGTAAGGGCGCCGACCAGCGACGAATCATTGTCATGGACGTAGCCGCGAATATCTCCTGCCTTGTTGATGATAAACCCGCCAATAAGGCAAAGTGCGATAAGGACGATCCTCGGCGGAACGATCTTCCTAACCAGGAACAGACCCCCGAATATGATGACCGCGAAATCGAAAATGAACTCGCGCTTCACCGAAATCAGCAGGATGGGAAGATAAATACCGGTGGCGGTGACGAACAAAATCAGCGCAAATTTGTCGCCGGTCCGCAAGAATATCAGGAAAGTCAGCGCGGCACCGAAGACGAGGCACATCGCAAGCAGCCCGTAAACGATGATAATGCCGGTCCAGCCGCCAGTATAATCATTGGTGGCGGCCATGCGCTCCATCAGGACATAGGAAATTGCACCAACGGCGATCAGCGCCGCCGACGCCTGTGTCATCCGCTTCTCATTGTACATCGATCCGATCACCGCCCGGACTTTGGCGGCGCGCTGCTTCCCGATCATGCGGCCGGCAATATAGCCAGCGCACAGGAAGATGATGCACAGCGTCATGTAGGTCCAGGTTTCGGTCGGATCGAAAGCGCCTGCCAGGCCGTCGCGTTCAACCGCCCATGCCTGGGGCAGCAGCCAGACCGAGAGAAGCATGCCGACCACGAACGGATATTCGAAAATCGCCCGCGGCCAAATCAGGGGGACGACACCGAGCGCAATCACGACGATGGAGAGAATGGTCAGCGAAGGACTCATATCATTCCCGAAGATGCGCCACGCGACGCGTGGTCCCCATTCCTGTTGCCCAGATCGCCATGAATCGCAATCAAATTAGCGGGGCTATTGTGCGCCTCGACCTTGTTGCTCCTCTTGCCACGCCGCGATCAGCGCTACGCGGTCGTCCCAAGTCTCAAGTCGTGGATTGCGGCCTGTGGCATATTCCCGCACTGCCCCCGCGACTTGGCGGTCCAGGGCCTCGCCGGATTCTGGCACCACCCAAATGCCGGGATGGCGCGACACCTGATCACAGGCTTCGGTCGCAAGGATGGGCTGGCCAATGGCGAGATGGTCCCAAAGGCGCATCGGAGAGCAGAAGTGATTGAAATTACTGCTCACATAAGGGATCACAGCGACATCGATTCCCGCCATCCACATATGAATCTGATCATGGGGCTGGGACCCGAACCAATGGACCTTGGCATTGTGTCTGAGTTGCGTGATCGCTGCCTCGGTGTCTGCCGACGCAGTGACCGGCCCAACCAGCGCCAGCGACCCGACTTCGGGTGAGCGTGCCACCGCGTCGAGGAACTTATAATCGATCCGGTCGCCGAGAACGCCGACAGTGCCGAAAATCGGCTTGGGCAGCGCCGCAAGACCCGCAGGAAGCTGGGTCGGTTCGGAAAATCGCGGTTCGGACGCATTTGCGGCAACGATACACCTTGCCGGATCCACGCCGTAGCTGGAGATCGCCCTGTCCCGTAACGCCGCGCTGACAAAGATCGATAGCGAGGCGAGCCGGCACATCTCGCCTTCGCGGGAGAGTGCGGCGTCGCCGCCCCAGCCGTCGTAACCGGAATAATCGTCCGAGCAGTAGTAGATGATCTGAGTGTCGCCCTGGAGAGCGCGTGCCAGCGGCAGATAGTGAAACGATGTGAAGATGATCGTTTCGATTCTCCCGCCTCTCCTCGCCGCCTGAGATCGTAACTTGCAACCGAGGATCGGCATCGCGACCGCCGAGGTCCGCGTCGCCCAACCCGGCGGCAGGCCAACGGAAAGCACGCCATCTTCAGCCGCACCGCCGCCTCTCAGCGAGACTTTGCGAGGAGACACCAAAAGGGTGTCGGGCCATCGCCGACGCACCGCCAGTCCGAATTGCCGTCGCCAGATCGTGTTGACGTCGACCTGAGCAATCATGAGCGGTAGCCACCTGTGTTCTTGTCCGAGCGAAAGGTCGTCACTCGGCCCTCAAATGTCGGCCTGTCGCAACTTCGTCTTCTTCCGCTGCCTTTACCACGCGCGTCGCCATGAGCGCGAGCCCGGCGGCGAGTACTACCGCGATGGTGCTGGTCCGCGCAGGATAATCGACTGCACTATGAAGGAGGATTGCCGCCGTGGAGACGACCGCAGCCCGATTGAACCGCTGCGGCGATCGTGCCGACCAAATCGTGATCGCCTGTCGGCACCACCACAGCAGCAAAACCGCCATCATCAGCAGCGCCGGCAGTCCTCCCTCGAGGCCAAGCTCGAGATAGTCCGAATGCGAATGATTGGCGAAGACATCGATCACGCGTGCTGGATTCTCGAACAGTTTGAAGACTGGCACGAAGCTGCCAAAGCCAGAGCCCAACGGGAAGAAGTGGAGCATTGCCGTTGCGGTGACGCTGTACATCGCTGGACGCGATAGCTGCCCTGGCCCGCCAACGGTATTCGTATCGAGTACGTCCGGGCCAGCGATCAGAACCAGCGCGACTGCGGCAACGCCCACGACGGCCATGCCGACCGCAACATAGCGCGCCGGGCCGAGTGATCGCGGCCGCGCGACCAGCCAACTGGCGACGATGACCGGAACTGCAAGGATGAAGGCTGCATAGGAATTGGAGATTGCGATGCCGATCGCAAGCATGGCCGCGACAGCGATGAGGAGCAGGTCGAGACCCCTTGCGTGTTTCGACCGGTCCGCGCCGGATTCCGCAAGCGATGCCACAAACGGTATCGCGCAAAGCATCAGCGTCGCCTGATGGTTGGCGTTCGCCATCAGGCCGACGGCCATGCCCAAATTGGTCGTCTGATAGAAATATAAGGGCGAACCCACATTGCCCAGCAATTGCAGTACGCCAATCAGGAAGGATGCAAGTGCGACAAGCGGGATCGCCCAGCGCAGGCCTCGCGAATCCTCGGGAGGGCGCGTCAAGATCAGGATGCCGACGGCGAACGGCGGCAAAAGCGACGCGAGATGCCGAATCGTCCCTTCCGGGTTCAAGCTGAGTGGCATCCATGGCAGCGCAACGCCCGCCAGTTCCAGCCTGTGGATCAACACGTCCCGTCCCGGCACGAGCGTCCATAAGGACGGGGGCAGCGGCACGAGCTGCACCAGGCCCCATCCGGCCCAGCAGGCGCCGATTGCGAGAAGGATTTTCGACGAGCGTGAAAGTGCCGTGATTCCCAGCCGGGAAACGCCGTAGCCGAGAAAGAGCGCTCCGCCCAATTCCAGAAGGATATTTGCCAGAAGGCCGCCGCTGCTTGATCCGCCCAGGGCCATGCACAGCATGACAAAGAGCGTAATCGCTATGCCCCATGCTGAAATGATGCTGCGTGAGCCTTTGGAGCGCGACCGGCGAGAGGTGGGCTTGCTGTTCATGGCTTACTCGGCCGCTTCGATCAGGACCGTGTCGATCGCAGCGGTGGCGGTCTTTGGAAATTCCCCCGGGGATCCTGCAAGCGCCAGTTGCTGCGCTTCGCAGCCGGAGGCCGGGATTTCGAATATCGTGCTGTATCTGCGCTGTCTGTCAGCGAGATTTGCGAGCTTCGTCGTCTGAACCGGCTCGCCTCCGCCGGCGCAGGTGATGGTCCAGGCGAGCTGATTATACTCGTCGCTACCGGACGCGACGACTGAAAATCTATATCGACCAGGCGACAAGAGCAGCGTTTGCTGCGCCAGCATGGTCGGCGTAGCCCCCAGATAGGTTACGGCCAGGCCTTTCGGACGGCTGAATTCAGCGGATCCATTAGGGCCGCTTACCAACTGCCAGTTGAAGGGTGCCGGCCCCGGAAGGTCAGCAAAGCCGGGATCGTAAATGATTCCGACCTGCTTCAGCGATGATTCCGGAAGGAAGTTGATCCAAGCGAGATAGGCGCGCTCATATTCGTGGTTCTTGAGCAGGGTTTGCAGCAATGAGCTTTGCTCGAAAATCGCTTCGGTCTTCGCCGAATTACGGGTGGTGAGGCCAAAGATGGCGTCGGGCGACATGCCCTGCTGGTTAAGCTCATACAGGAACTCCTGTCGCCAGCTAGGATTGGTCGCGAGCATTCTCGCCAGGGGCGCGCGGCTCGCCGGATCACGAACGATGGAGGACATGGCCTTGATCGTCACTTGGCGCCGGTCGGGGTTCGTCATGATCAGGCGGTCGAGATGCTCGACAGCGGCACTGAAGTCACGACGGCGGAGGGACTGGTCGATCAGCCAGATTCTCGGCCGAACCGCCCGGCCGTCGCTGCGCACCGCGAGCTCCATCAGTGAATGCGCGGCAGCGACGTCGCCCTTCGCTTGCGCGGCGAGCCCCAGATAAGTTTGTGCGACCGGATCCAGGGGGGATTTGGACAACAACGCCGTCGCGATCGGCAGATCGCGCAGCGGAATCGTCGCGCCCTTTTCCAGCGCCAGATCGGACACAAGCCGATGGTGCATCGCCGCTACGCTGCCTTTTGCAAAGCCGCCCAACCCGTCGGGATGGCCGTCGCTGACCGAAGCATCCAGCGCGCCCGACAGAATGAGGGCGCCGCCGCCGAGCACGGTTGCCGCGCCCAGGAGCTTGAAGCCGATCGTCCTGAATATACCAGCAGGGCTCGTGGTCATGGCGCCTAGGACAGCAGCTCGATGCGTCGCTTTTTGTCTTTCTCGTTGTCCCCGCCGTCGGCGCCATAGCCATAGCCGTAACCATAGCCGTACCCGTAGCCGCCGAATTTCGGACTATATTTGGTCAGCAGCACGCCCATCACCCGGGCGCCCGAAGAGCGCAGCTGGCGGATCGAGTTGAGCGCGGCCGGCCGGCGGATCGCGCCCGATTCGACCACCATCACGGTCCCGTCACAGGCAGCACCGAGCAGGGGGGCGTCGGCGAGGCCGAGAATCGGCGGGCCGTCGACGAAGATCACGTCGAACCGCTCGCGAACGACCGCGAACAGCCGGACGAGGTTCACGCTCGCCAGCAACTCGGCCGGGTTGGGCGGGATCGGGCCGCTCGGCAGCAACCATAAATTGGTCACGTTGGTCGACAGGATCTTCGGCTCGTTGATGTTGCCGCCGGCCAGCAGGCCGGACAGCCCGGCAAGCTCGCCTTCCTTGGCCGTGAACGACGGCTTGCGCATGTCGCCGTCGATCAGGAGCACCTTCAGGCCGACCTTGGCGAAACTCTGCGCGAGACCAAGCGCCGAGCTCGACTTGCCCTCGGACGGACGCGTGCTCGTCACCAGCATCACCCGCGGCGTGCCCTCCGGAGCCGAGAATTGCAGCGCCGTTCGGGCAGTGAAATAGGCCTCCGACATCTTCGAGCGCGGCGTCGACAGTTCCTCGATGAGGCTCGAATCCTTGTCGAGCTTCGGAATGACGCCGATCACGCTCATCTTCAGCTTGTTCTCGACGTCTTCGGGTACCTTGATCGTGTCGTCGATGAATTCGATGAGGAAGACGACGGCGAGGCCGGCCAGCGCACTGATCAGCAACGCAATGGCGAGGTTCATCATCAGCCTCGGGCTGAACGGGCCACCCGGCGGGATGGCGTGATCGACGATCGTCGCCTGGCTTTCCCCGATGCCGCCGGCGACACCGATCTGCTTGTAGCGCTCGAGCAACGCCCCATAGAGCGAGCGATTGGTATCGGCGTCGCGCTGCAGGATATTGTACTGGATGCTGCGGTCGCGCAGATCCATGACTGAGCCTTTGAGCTGGTTCACACGCGCCTTGAGCGCGTTTTCGTGCGAGACCGCGGCCTGATATTCGGATCGCAACGCAGTCGAGACATTGGCCCGCTCTTTCGCGATCTGGTTGTCCAGAGCGGAGATCCGGGCCTGAAGCTCACGCATCTGCGGGAACTCTGGTTTGAACTGGCCCAGCCGCTCCTGATAGTCCGCGAACAGCTTCGCTCGCTCGCCCTGCAGGGACTGGATCGTCGAGTTCGTCATCGTCTCGGTCGTGACGCCGTTGTGGAGCGCTTCCTGATACCGGCCCTCGGCCGTCATCCGCGCATTCTGCGCTTCGGAAAGGGCGCCGTTCAGCGCCTCGAGCGATGTCTGGTCGAGCGAGGTGCCACCGCCGCTGGACTTGCCGTCGGGACCGGGGGGCTGCTCCATCGTCATGATGCCCTGCTGCCGGGCATAGGCGACGAGTTGCCGTTCCGATTGGTCGAGCGCCGTCTTGGCGGCCGCGATGCGCTGTTGCAGGAAATTGCGCGCATAGGCGGTCGCGTCGTAGCGCCGCTCGAGCCCCGACTGGATGAAGGTGTCGGCATAGGCGTTGGCGATACGCGCCGCCTCGTTGCGATCGGTGCTGACGAAGCTGACCGTCATCAGCCGGCTGATCCCGACCGGCGCCACGGCCAGGCCGCCGCGCAGCTTTGCCACGGCGATCTTCTCACGCGCCTCGCGCGGCAGCGTCTGGGGTGCGTAGATCGGGTTGGAGGCGAGGTTCAGGCTCTGCGCCACCTTCACCGCGAGGTCGCGGCTCTGGATGAGGCCGAACTGGGTCGCCATATAGGCCGGATCGTTGATCGAAATCGGCTCGACCGACGAATCCTTCATGATCTGCGTTTCCTGGCGCTTGATCTCGATCGTCGTGCTCGCACGATACAAGGGCGTCTGGAGCAGCGTGTAGCCGGTGGCAACGACCAGGCCGGTCATGATGAAGGCGAGCAGCAGCCAACGCCATTTCAGCAGAAGCAGCAAAATTGTTCGAAGATTGAACTCCGAATCAGCCGTTTCGACCGGTGCTGGCTGAGCGAAGGTCGTCGAAACGGCGCCCCCGGTCTGCAGGGCCGGGAGCGCGGATGCGTCGCTTCCGCGAAAGGCTTCGATCGAATCGGTCATGTAGTGGAGAAATCCATCTTGTCGGTGTCGACCCTTGGCGTCAGAACGGCCGGAACAGCGCGAGCAACGGCACGGTCTGGACGATGTTCTTGAAAGTGCTCTTTGATGCGGATCCGTCGACCACGATGATGTCGTCGCCAAAGACCTCGGCGTCAGCCATCTCGCCGCGCCTGATCGACTTGAGGTCGAACGCCGCGGCCTGACGCTGCCCGTTGATCTGCCGGAAGATCACGACGCGGTGCGGATTGGCATCGTCGGTGGTGCCTTTCGCCATCGCGATCGCCTGGATGAGGCTCATTTTGCCCTGCATGGGATAGACGCCCGGCGAGGTCACTGACCCATCGACGGTGATCTTGGCGCTCGATGCAGACTTGACCGCGACCTGGACCTGAGGGTCGTTCATATATTTGTCGCCGAGCTTCTTCTTGATCTCGGCCGCAAGCTCGTCAGCGGTCTTGCCGACCGCGGTGATGTCGCCGACCAAGGGCATCGAGATCTTGCCGACCGCGTCGACCTGGAAGTCGCCCGACAGGTCCGGAACCCGGTAGACGGTCACGGTCAGCTGATCGAGCGAGCCGATGCGATATTCGACATCGGGCGCAGCGGCGACCGGGGCATCCGGTCTGCCGAAATCCTTGACCTCGTAGGGAACCGGACCACCTCGCCCACCGACACAGCCGGCAAGAGTCATCGGGACGAGCAGAGCAATGATCATCGCGCGTAGACGATGCAAAGATGTCATTTCGAATATCCTACGCGTGGCGAGTCGCGACGAATAATCGCCAACGGTCAATGTGGTTACAGGCCTCCAGACCTTTAACCGCGCGGCTTCGCCCGTCAACCCGTTCCGGAGGCCGCCGGAACGGGCTCGGGCGAGGGGTTTTTGTCGCCGACACGTGCGGTCGCGGCATTGTCGACAAACCACCGATAGGTACTGGCCAGACCCTCGCGCAGC
>NZ_BAAAEH010000010.1:0-199763 GCF_039522915.1 Sphingomonas oligophenolica | reverse complement strand
ATATGTCGATGAAGACCCGGTAGCGGCCCTCGACATGCAGGCGATCAATCGCCTGGGTGAAGATCCGCGAGTAATCGACTCCCCGCTGCGCCGTGCCGTCCGCTTCCATGGAGGTTCACCTAACGCCGCCCGCCGCGGATTTCCAGCGATTTGCTCAAAATAGCGCCCCAACCGGCGGCAATTGGAAAAAAGAGTCGCCGATCTTGTTTTATATCAACCGCGACTCGGGCGGCTAGTGGTACAAGTAGGCATACAAGCCGACATCGCTGCCCGTCAGCCGCAAGCCCGCCGCGACCGAGAGACGATGCGCTCCCACTTGATGCAAGGAGCTTGACCGTGAACGATCGACCGGATTCGAGACATGATTATTATGCGCGCCGGGAGGCGCAGGAGCGCGCCCAGGCCGAACGCGCGGGCGACCCTATCGCCCGCCGAGTCCATGGCGAGCTCGCGACTCGCTACGCCGAAATCGCTGCCTGTGCCGCCGAGGCAGCCCCCGCCCAGAACAACGCATAAACCAGGCAGGACGAGATCCAATCGACCGGCTTGTCCAGGCCGTTGTGCGGGATCGTGAAACGCTGAAAACCGGTACCTTAGAACGTCTCGATCCGGCCGAGACCATATCCGCGCAGCGCGGGGGCGAGTCGGTCGTCAAGCGCGCCGGTGAAGATGGCGAGGCCTTCGCCGGGTGAATCGGGCCAATCCTGGCCCTGGGTAAGATGGGCGATCCGGCGTGCAATGCCGGCCGATCCGTCAACGAACCGCACCTTGTGCGCCGCCGCCGCCGCCAGCTCCTCGGCGACCAGCGGGAAATGGGTGCAGGCATTGACGATCATGTCGATCCGTTCGCCGCCGGGCTGATCGAACAGGCCGTTCAGAATCGCCGCATAGCGCTCGCGCGGTGCCGTTTCGCCACGCAGCTTCGCCTCGGCGAGCGTGACGAGCTCGGCCGAGCCGTGGCGCAGGACGCGGCAATCACGCGCGAAGCGCGCCGCCAGATCGTCGACATAAGGCTGGCGCACCGTCGCGTCAGTGCCGAGCACGCCGATTACCCGGGTCAGGCTCGCCTCGGCGGCCGGCTTGATCGCCGGCACGGTGCCGACGATCGGCAGGTCGAGTGCCGAGCGCACCGCGGCGAGCGCGATCGTCGAGGCAGTGTTGCAGGCGATCACGATCAGCCGCGGATGATAGCGCTCTGCGAGCCGGCCGAGCAGCGCCGGCACTCGGCCGGCAATCTCCGCCTCGGTCTTGGTGCCATAAGGGAAGCCGGCTGAATCAGCGACATAGATGAAGGGCGCGCGCGGCAGCAGCGCGCGCGTCGCCGCCAGCACGGAAAGCCCGCCGACGCCGGAATCGAAGAACAGGATCGGCCGGGTGTCCGCCATCGCCCGCGATGTAGCGCCGGCGCTGCGTTTGACAATGTCGCATGTTGAGCCTGATTGTTGGCGATACCGCGATGCAGGGCTATATCGCGGTGACGTGGGGGTTCGTTTTTGCCGACAGACTATCTCTGGATGGCTCCTGCAGGAGCGGCGCTGCTCGGCTATCTGCTGGGCTCGATCCCGTTTGGCGTGATCCTGACCCGCCTGTCGGGCGCGGGCGACCTCCGCCAGATCGGCTCGGGGAATATCGGCGCGACCAACGTATTGCGCACCGGCCGCAAGGGGCTCGCCGCGGCCACCTTGCTGCTCGATGCCGCCAAGGGCTTTGCGGCGGTGTGGCTCGCCCGGCATTTCTTCGGCGGTCAGGATGACAGTATCGCGGTGATCGCGGCCGCGGCCGCGTTTCTCGGGCATCTATACCCGATCTGGCTGCGGTTCCGCGGCGGCAAGGGCGTCGCGACGCTGATGGGGATCGTGCTCGCGCTGCACTGGCCCTGCGCCCTGGTCTATGCGGTGGTCTGGCTCGGGCTGCTCGCGACGCTGCGCATCTCCTCGGTTGCCGGGATGGCGGCCGCGGTGAGCGCGCCGGTAAGCGCCGCCTTCTTTTCCGCCTTCGACATCGTCCTGCTGCTGCTCGCGCTCGCGCTGCTTGTCCTGTGGAAGCACCGCGACAATATCGATCGCCTGTTGAACGGCACCGAACCCCGGATCGGCGCCAAAAAGGCCCCGAATCCCGCCATGCCCGACCCCGATGCCTGAAGAGGCGGCGATTGCGCGCCTGCAGCTGATCCGGACACCGCAGATCGGCCCAGTCACCTACCGCCAGCTGATCGCCCGCTTCGGCGATGCGGCGGCGGCGATCGCTGCCCTGCCCGCGCTGGCGGCGCGCGGCGGTGGCCGGCCGCCGGTGGTCGCGCTCCGCGCCGTTGCCGAACGCGAGCTGGCGGCGGGGGCCAAGCTCGGCGCGCGGCATCTCTTTCTCGACGACGCCGATTATCCGCGACTGCTCGCGGAGATCGACGATGCGCCGGCGGTGATGATGGTTCGCGGGGATCTCGCGCTGACGCGGCGGCCGGTGATCGCGATGGTCGGCGCGCGCAATGCCTCGGCCGCCGCCTGTCGCTTTGCGCGCCAACTGGCCGCCGAGCTCGGCCGCGAGGGCGCGACGATCGTTTCGGGCCTCGCGCGCGGCGTCGACACGGCGGCGCATATCGGCTCGATCGACGAAGCCACGATCGGGGTGATCGCCGGCGGCATCGATATCGCCTATCCGCCCGAGAATGCCGCCCTGCAGGAGCGGATCGCGACCGAGGGCCTGCTGATCGCCGAGCAGCCGCCGGGCACCGAACCACGGGCGCGCCATTTCCCCTATCGCAACCGGATCATCGCCGGGCTCGCCCAGGGCACGGTCGTGGTCGAGGCGGCGCCCAAATCGGGATCGCTGATCACCGCCCGGCTGGCGGGCGAGATGGGCCGTGAGGTGATGGCGGTGCCCGGCTCGCCGCTCGATCCGCGCGCCCAGGGCTGCAACAGCCTGATTCGCGACGGCGCGACGCTGATTCAATCCGCTGCCGATGTGCTGGAAACGATCCGCCCGATCGATTCGCGCATGGTCCGCGCGCCGGGATCGCCTTTCGGCGCGCCGCCGCCCGAGGACGCTGGCGATGCCGAACGCCGCCTCATCGCCGGGCTGCTCGGACCGGTGCCGGTCGCGATCGACGAGGTGATCCGCCAATCGGGATTTGCGCCAGCGATCGTCCAGATGGTGTTGCTGGAGCTGGAATTGGCGGGACGGCTGGAACGCCATGCCGGGGGACGGGTGAGCAGGATATAGCCGCAGGAGAAGTAAATGGCGGAGCGGATATTGACGGTCGGCGAGATCTTTGCGCGCCTGAGTGACCTTCTTCGGGAAAATCTCGGGCCGGTCGCGGGATGCGTGGTCGGGCTGACCGTCGCCAACATCGCGTTGGATTCGATTTCGACCGGGGCCGGCGCTACTCTTCCTGCGGGAATCGCCAGCCTGGCCGCGCAATATTATCTGATCCTCTACGTCTTCATGTTCAGCGCGTTTGCGGCTTCATGGCTCGCGGGGGTCGCGATCTATTCGCTGCTGAAGCCCGGCGTGAGCCGGCTCGCGGAGGTGTTTGCGTGACTCCCGGGCGGGCCATCCGGACGGCGCGGCAGATCTTCACCGCCGCCGCGCTCTATGGCGTGATCGTCCTGCTCCCGATGTATTTCGCCGAACCGATGATGGCCCGGGCCGGCAGGCCGGTGACACACCCTGAACTGCTCTACGGCTTTGTCGGCTTGGCGCTCGCCCTTCAGCTCGTCTACTGGACGATCGGCCGCGATCCGTTGCGCTTTCGTCCGTTGATGCCGATCGCGGTGCTCGCCAAATGGAGCTTCGGCATTCCGGTCGCGATCCTGTTCGCGGCAGGCCGTGTCGACGCTGCGACCTTCACCCTCTCGTCAATCGACCTTGCGATCTCCATCTTGTTCCTGGTCGCCTGGCGGATCACCCGGACGGCTTGACGCGCCCCCGCTCCCCTCTTCATCCTCGCGCGTACACGTAAGGACGCATCAGACCCCCATGCAGCTTGTCATCGTCGAATCGCCCGCCAAGGCGAAAACCATCGAGAAATATCTCGGCTCGGACTATCGTGTCCTCGCCAGCTACGGCCATGTCCGCGACCTGCCGCCCAAGGATGGATCAGTCGATCCCGACCATGGCTTCGCGATGGAATGGGAAAACTATGCCGACAAGGCGAAGCAGCTGAAGGCGATCACCGACGAGGCGAAGAAGGCCGATCGCCTGATCCTCGCCACCGACCCTGATCGCGAGGGCGAGGCGATCAGCTGGCACGTCCTCGAGGTGCTCAGGAACCGCAAGGCGCTGCCGAAAGAGGTCGAGCGCGTCACCTTCAACGCCATCACCAAGGCGACGGTGACCGAGGCGATGAAGCATCCGCGCCAGCTCGATACCGACCTGATCGATGCCTATCGGGCGCGCCGGGCGCTCGACTATCTGGTCGGCTTCACCCTGTCGCCGGTGCTGTGGCGCAAGCTGCCCGGCGCGAAATCGGCTGGCCGGGTCCAGTCAGTCGCGCTCAGGATCATCGTCGATCGCGAGCGCGAGATCGAGGCGTTCAGGGCGCAGGAATATTGGTCAGTCACTGCCGATATGGAGCAGGACGGGACGCCGTTCGTCGCGCGGCTCGTCACCTTCGAAGGCAAGAAGCTCGACCGGCTGTCCATCGGCGAGGAGGGCACCGCCCTCCGCGCGAAGAAGGCAGTCGAGGACGGGCGCTTCAGCGTCCAGACAGTCGAGGTCAAGCCGGCCACGCGCAACCCGCCGCCGCCCTTCACCACTTCGACCCTGCAGCAGGAGGCGTCGCGCAAGCTCGGTTTCTCGGCCGATCACACGATGCGGATCGCGCAGGGCCTCTACGAGGACGGCGCGATCACCTATATGCGGACCGACGGTGTCCAGATGGACAGCTCGGCCATCTCGGCCGCGCGCAAGGCAATCGCCGACCGCTATGACGCAGGCTATGTCCCCGACAAGCCACGCCTGTACCAGACCAAGGCGAAGAATGCGCAGGAAGCCCATGAGGCGATCCGCCCGACCGATTTCTCGAAGGACAAGGCGGGCAGCGGCGACCATGCCCGGCTGTATGACCTGATCTTCAAGCGCGCGCTCGCCAGTCAGATGGCATCGGCGCGCATGGAGCGCACCACGGTCGAGCTGACTGACGGCTCGGGCCAGACGGGCCTGCGCGCGACCGGCCAGGTCGTTCTCTTCCCCGGCTATCTCGCGCTCTACGAAGAAGGCACCGACGACAGCGCCGACGAAGACAGCCGCCGCCTGCCGCGCATGCGCGAAGGCGATGCGCCCGCCAAGAAGGCAGTCAATGCCGAGCAGCATTTCACCCAGCCGCCGCCGCGCTTCTCCGAAGCCTCGCTGGTCAAGCGGCTCGAGGAGCTCGGCATCGGCCGGCCTTCCACCTATGCCTCGATCATCAAGACGCTGAAGGACCGCGCCTATGTCCGGGTCGAGAAGAACCGCTTCTTCGCCGAGGAGAGCGGTCGGCTGGTGACGGCATTCCTCGAGCGCTTCTTCGAGAAATATGTCGGCTATGATTTCACCGCCGGGCTCGAGGACGAGCTCGACGAAGTCTCGGGCGGGCGCGCCGAATGGCAGGCAGTGCTCGAATCCTTCTGGAAGGATTTCAAGCCGCGCACCACCGAGGTGATGGAGCAGAAGCCGTCCGAGGTGACGGCGGAACTCGACAAGTTCCTCGAACCCTATCTCTTCCCGGCCAAGGCCGATGGCAGTGATCCACGGCTCTGCCCGAATTGCGGCCTCGGCCATCTGGCGCTCAGGGGCGGCAAGTTCGGGGCGTTCGTCGCCTGCTCCAATTACCCCGACTGCAAATATACCCGCCGCTTCGGCCAGCCCGGCAGCGAAGGCGACAATGGCGATAGCGGGCCCGAGGTGATGGGCCAGGACCCCGAGACCGGCGCCGAGGTGACGAAGCGCAGCGGGCGGTTCGGCCCCTATGTCCAGCTCGGCGAGGGCAAGGACGCCAAGCGTGCCTCGATCCCCAAGGATGTGCCGCCTGAGGATTTCGGGCTCGACTGGGCGCTGAAGCTGCTGAGCCTGCCGCGCACCGTCGGCACGCATCCGGAGAGCGGCACCCCGATCACGGCGTCGATCGGCCGCTATGGGCCCTATCTCGCGCATGACGGCAAATATGCCCGGCTGACCTCGACCGCCGAAGTGTTCGAGACCGGCATGAACGCAGCCGTGGTGAAGCTCGCCGAGGCAGCGGCGGGCGGCGGGCGCCCGCAACGCGGCAGCCGCGAGCCGCTGAAGATCCTGGGCAAGCATCCGCGCACCGAGGCCGAAATCAGGCTGATGGAGGGGCGCTTCGGCCCCTATGTGACTGACGGCGAGACCAATGCGACCTTGCCCAAGTCGATCGAGAAGGACGCGCTGACGCTCGAAGAGGCAGCCCAGCTGATCGATGCGCGGGCGGCAGCCGCCCCCGCCAAGAAAGGCAAGAAGAAGCCCGCTGCCAAAAAGGCGCCAGCCAGGAAAGCACCCGCCAAAAAGGCAGCCCCGAAAAAGGCAGCCCCGAAAAAGGCGGCCCCGAAAAAGACGGTCAGCGCCTGAGGATCAGTCAAGCAGCGGCGAATGCACCAGGATGAGCAGCCAGACCGCAAGCCCGACCAGAATGGCAAGGGTTGCGACAATCCCGATCGAGCGGGTGAGCGGTGGCGGCCCGGGCGGATTGAACAGGCCGATCGCGTTGAGCACCCGGGCGACGACGAAAGCGGCGGCGACGATCAGCAGCGGCTGATGGCCAGCGCCGTTCGCCTCGAGCAGGGCGATCAGGATCAGCCCGATCGGCGCATATTCAGTGAGGTTGCCATGCGCTCGGATCGCCGAGGTCAGGCGCTGCTCGCCGGCGTCGCCGAACGCGGCATTGTGCTTCATGCGCGCCCTGATCGTGATGACCGACAGGACGACCAATAACAGCGCCAGTGCCGACGCCGTCAGCGACGTGATGATGAGATGCATTGCCCGCTCCCGCTTGTTGTTTCGGGAGCATCATTATTCCTCTTCGCAGATCGGGTCGACTCAGGCGGCGCGGCGCGCCGTTCCGTTGAGCCAGGCCCGGGCTGCCTTTTGCGCCTCGGCGATCTCGCGCGCGCTCATGTCCTCGGCGATTTCGCTGCGGCAGCTTTGTGCCGCTTCGCTGCCCGCAACCGCTGCGAGGTTGAACCATTTATGCGCCTCGATCAGATCGACATCGATGCCGGCGGCGCCGCTCGAATAGACCATGCCGAGATCGTAAAAGGCGTTCAAATCACCCCGGGCGGCGTCGGCCAGCCGGCTCTCGACGAGGAACTGCGCATTCTTCAGGCTCGTGCCCATGCTCTTAACCCCTGTTAACCATTCCCAGGGATCAACATTGGGCAAAGACTTTCTACAAATGGTTAACGCAATTAACCCTGTTCGATCGGATCAACCGCGACATTGTCGATCAGCCGGGTCGATCCCATCCGCGCTGCGGCGAGCAACCGGCGCGGTCGCGCCGGATCGCCGCCTTCGGCCAGCGTCCCGGCATCGACCAGGGTGAGATAGTCAAGCTCGAAACCGGCCGCCGCAAGCGACGCGCGCGCGGCGGCGAGCGCCGTCTCGGCATCGCCGCCCTTACCGATGGCGCGCGCGGCGACGCCGAGCGCGCGTGGCAGCGCGACCGCGCGTGCCCGCTCGTCCTCGTCGAGATAGACGTTGCGCGAGGAGAGGGCGAGCCCGTCATCCTCGCGCTGGGTCGGGATGCCGGCGATCTCGATCCCGAAATCGAGATCGGCCACCATGCGTCTGATGACCGCGAGCTGCTGGAAATCCTTCTCGCCGAACCAGGCGATATCGGGCCGCACCTGATTCAGCAGTTTGGCGACAACGGTCGCCACCCCGTCAAAATGTCCCGGCCGCGCAGCGCCGTCGAGGCCGTCGCTCACCCCCGATACCGAGATGTTGGTCGCGAAGCCTTCGGGGTACATCACCTCGACCGGCGGCATCCACAGCAGGTCGCAACCGGCCGCGGCGAGCATCCGCGAATCGGCCTGTTCCTTACGGGGATAGCGCGCCAGGTCCTCGTCGGGGCCGAACTGCTTCGGGTTGACGAAGATCGATGCCACCACCCTTGTACCGGGCCGCTTCGCCGCCTCGATCAAGGCCATATGCCCGGCATGGAGCGCGCCCATGGTGGGCACCAGCGCGATGCGCGCGCCCTCCGCCCTTAATTCGGCGATCCCGGTGCGGAGCAGATCGAGCTGACGGATGGTTTGCACGCGCTACAGGCCTTCGATAAGGACGGGGCGGGCCTTCTATGGGGGGCGGCCCGACCGATCAATATGGCCAATCATCGAAGGACACGCTCGACTTGTCGACGGTTGCAAAGAAGCCACATGTCATCGTGTTCGCCAACGAGAAGGGCGGCACCGGCAAATCGACGACCGCGGTGCACGTCGCGATCGCGCTCGAGGCGCGCGGCGCCCGGGTCTCGGCATTCGATCTCGACCATCGCCAGCGAACGACGGGCCGCTATCTCGACAACCGCGCCGCCACGGCGAAGCGCACCGGCCGCGAGCTGATGACCCCGCGCCATGCCACCCATGACGGCGAAAGTCTGGCGCGCTTCACCGAAACCTATGACGCGCTTTCCCAGGGCGCCGATTTCCTGGTGATCGATACGCCGGGCCGCGACGACCGCTTCGCCCGGATGGCGGCACAGCGCGCCGATACGCTGGTCACGCCGATGAACGACAGCTTCGTCGATTTCGACCTGATCGGCCAGGTCGATCCGGTCACCTACAAGGTCACCAGGCCGAGCTTCTACGCCGAACTGATCTGGGACGCGCGCAAGGCGCGGGCCAAGGCGGACGGCTCGACGATCGACTGGGTGGTGCTGCGCAACCGGGTCCAGCATATCGAGGCGCGCAACATGCGCCGTGTCTCCGAGGCCCTCGACCAGCTCGCCAAGCGAGTCGGCTTCAGGATCGTCCCCGGGCTCGGCGAGCGGGTGATCTATCGCGAGCTCTTCCCCAAGGGGCTGACGATGCTCGACGCGCGCGAATTCGGCGAGATGGGCCTGGCCCATGTCGCCGCGCGGCAGGAGCTGCGCGAGATGATGGCGGCACTCGGCCTGCCCGAGCCGGCAATGCCGTTGTTCGCCTGATGGCAAAACTGATCTTCCTCGGCCTGATCCTCTATGGCGGATGGTGGCTGTTGCGCAAAAGCGCGGTCAGGCCGTCAATGCCGGAGGCGGAGGCGCGCGCCATCCTCGGCGTCGACAGCAACGCCGACGCCGACGCAATCCGGGCCGCGCACCGGCGCCTCGTCTCGGCGGTCCACCCGGATCGCGGCGGGTCGGCCGAGCTGGCGCGACGGATCAATGTCGCGCGTGACGTGCTGCTCAAGCGCTAGCGATTGAACTTTCTGGCCGCTCGCTGATTGGGCGTGCGACCCTATCGACAGGAACATCATGACTCATCGCTTCGATCCCACTTCCCTGCGCGAATATGACATCCGCGGCATTGTCGGCGAGACGCTCGGCACTGCCGACGCGACGGCGATCGGCCGCGGCTTCGCGACCCGGCTGCGGCGCGCGGGCGGCACGCGGGTGGCGGTCGGCTATGACGGGCGCCTTTCCTCGCCCGACCTCGAGCGTGCGCTGATCGAGGGACTGATCGCCGGCGGCGTCGACGTCGTCCGCATCGGCATGGGGCCGACGCCGATGCTTTATTATGCCGAGGCGATCCTCGAAGTGGATGGTGGCATCCAGATCACCGGCAGCCATAATCCCGGCAATTACAATGGTTTCAAGATGGTGCTCCAGCATCTGCCGTTCTTCGGCGAGGACATTCAGGATCTCGGCCGCCTCGCCGAAGCCGGCGACTGGGAGGAAGGTTCGGGCACCGTCACCAATCTCGACATCATCGACGAGTATGTCGGACGCCTGCTCGCCGGCTATGCCGGCGGCGCGTACAAGATCGGCTGGGATACCGGCAACGGCGCATCGGGCCCTGTGATCGAGAAGCTGGTGAAGCTCCTGCCGGGCGAGCATCATCTGCTCTTCACTGAGGTGGACGGCACTTTCCCCAACCATCATCCCGACCCGACCGAGGAGAAGAATCTCGCCGATCTCAAGAAGCTGGTCGCCGACAAGCAGCTCGATTTCGGGCTCGCGTTCGACGGCGATGGCGACCGGATCGGCGCGATCGACGGCACCGGCCGCGTGATCTGGGGCGACCAGCTGCTCTCGATCCTCGCCGAGCCGGTGCTGAAGGAAGAGCCGGGCGCGACGATCATCGCTGACGTGAAGGCAAGCCAGGCGCTGTACGACCGGATCGCCGAGCTTGGCGGCAAGCCGCTGATGTGGAAGACCGGCCACAGCCTGATCAAGATGAAGATGAAGGAGACGAAGAGCCCGCTCGCCGGCGAGATGAGCGGCCATATCTTCTTCGCGCATGATTATTACGGCTTCGACGACGCGCACTATGCCGCAGTCCGGCTGATCCGCGCGGCGCACATGATCGGCAAGTCAATGACCGAGCTGAGGGGCGCGATGCCGGCGATGGTCAACACGCCCGAGATGCGCTTCCAGGTCGACGAAAGCCGCAAATTCGCGGTGATCGACGAGGTGCTCGACCGGCTCGAAACCGAAGGCGCCGACGTCAACCGTACCGACGGCGCGCGGGTCAACACGCCCGACGGCTGGTGGCTGCTCCGCGCCTCCAACACCCAGGACGTGCTGGTCGCGCGCGCCGAGGCGAAGGACCAGGCCGGGCTCGATCGCCTGATGGCGATGATCGACGCGCAGCTGGCTGCAAGCGGGCTCGTGCGCGGCGAGCAGGCGGGGCACTGATCCAGCCGTCACCCCGGTCTCGTACGCACGACTTCCGGGATGACGGGAAGTTCTGGCATTTCACCCGCCGAACCGCCACTTAGGGACGATGGCCCCGCCACCCCAGCTGATCCGCGTCGTCGACCTCGAAACCACCGGGCCCGCACCGCCCGCGCATGGCGTTTGCGAGATCGGCTGGCAGGATGTCGCGCTGGGCGCTGACGGCCGGTGGGCGCTCCATGGCGAAGGCGGCAGCAGGCTGGTCAATCCGGGGCGGTCGATCCCGCCGCTCACTCAGGCGATTCATCATATCCTCGACGAGCAGGTCGCCGATGCGCCCTTCTGGCATGATGTCGCGCGGCAGGCGCTCGATCCCTGGCCGCGCCGGGTGGCGCTTGCCGCGCACCGCGCCACGGCCGAACTCGAATTCTGCACCCCGGCACTGACCCGCAACGCCGACTGGATCTGCACCTGGAAGTGCGCGATGCGGCTCTGGCCCGAGTGCCCGAGCTTCTCGAATCAGATGCTGCGCTATTGGCGCAAGCCTGAGGGAATCGACCATGAGCGCGGCCTGCCCGCGCACCGCGCCTTTCCCGACGCCTATGTCACTGCCTTCCACCTGCGCGACATGCTCAACGAAGTCGGGGTGGCGCAGTTGATCGAATGGTCGAACCAGCCGGGCCTGCTGCCGCGCGTTCGCCAGGGGCCAGACCGGGGCAAGGACTGGCGCGAGATCGAGGATGAATCGCTCGAGCGCTTCCTCGGCGATCGCGATATCGATGTCCGCTTCAGCGCCGAGACCGAGCTCGCGCGGCGGCGGGGCGGCGGCGCGGTCGGGCGAACGACGCTTCAGGACGTGGTGCTGTGACGATATCCGCTTGATTCAGGTTAACATGGGATGGCTGGCCTTCATCTGGGCGAGACAATAGAAGGCCGCGATGCTCGAGCGGCTCTTCACGCGGATTGGGGGAACGAGCCGATCAGTCAGCCGATGGCTGGTCGGCCTCATGGTGATCGGCTTCGCGAGCCTTGTCCTCACCGGGCTTTCAGCCGCCTGGTTGAGTGCTCGCACCCAGGATCACACTTCCTGGATCAACCACACTTATGAGGTCGAGCTCGCCATTTCGCAGGCGAACACACTGGTCGAGCAGGCCGAGACGACCCGGCGCGGCTATATCCTGTCCGACCAGCCGACCTATCTCGACATCTACAGAAGGACCACCGCGAAGCTGCCCGCTGCGCTCCAGCGGATCGGAGACCTGACCAGGGACAATCCGACCCAGCAAGCCAATCTTCGCAAGATGCGCGCGCTGATCGACGGCCTCCAGGCGCAGCGCGACCGCACCAACGCCCTGGTCACCGCCGGTCAGCTCGATCAGGCCCGGCGTGCCTTCATCACTGACACCGACGCGCGGCAGATGCCGGCAATCCGGGCGCTGACCGACGAGATGAGGCGGGTGGAGGAGCGGCTGCTTGCGATCCGCGATGCCGATCAACAGGCAAGCGTTCAGGCCTTTTACCTTGTCCTCGCCATCGCCGGCATCATCCTGCTGCTCGTTGCGGTCGCTTCGCTGGTGACGATCCTGCGCTACACCCGCGACCTTGCCGCTTCGCGCGATACGCTGCGCGATTTCGCTGACTCGCTCGAGGAGCTGGTGAAGGAACGCACTGCCGATCTCAGCCGCGCCAATGAGGAAATCCAGCGCTTCGCCTATATCGTCAGCCATGATCTGCGCTCGCCGCTCGTGAATGTGATGGGCTTCACTGCCGAGCTCGAAGCCGCGACCACCACGATCGCCGATCTGATCGAGCGCGCCGAACAGGCCTGCCCCGATATCGTCACCCAGGAAGCACGGCTTGCCGCCCGAGAAGACCTGCCCGAAGCGATCGGCTTCATCCGCACCTCGACCCAGAAGATGGATCGGCTGATCAACGCAATCCTCAAGCTGTCGCGCGAAGGCCGGCGGCTGATCGCACCCGAGGCCATCGACATGGACGCTCTGGTCTCTGCGATCGGCGAGACCCTGCAGCATGCGATCAAAGATCGGGGTGCTCGGCTGGTGATCGAAAGCCCGCTGCCCGATATCGTCAGCGACCGGCTTGCGATCGAACAGATATTCTCCAACCTGATCGAGAACGCAGTCAAATATCTCCAGCCCGGCCGCCCCGGACTGGTCGCCGTGCGGGGATCGCGCGACGGCGCGCGCGTCACCTATGAGATCGAGGATAATGGCCGCGGCATCGATCCGCGCGACCATCAGCGCGTGTTCGACCTGTTTCGCCGCTCCGGCAACCAGGACCAGCCGGGGGAGGGGATCGGCCTCGCCCATGTCCGCGCGTTGGCGTATCGTCTTGGCGGCATTGTCGATGTCCAATCCGACCTCGGCAAGGGAGCAACCTTCCGGCTATCGCTTCCGGCCAGGCTGGCCGACGCACCCACCAGGTGAAATTGGGGAAAGACAGATGAACGACCACCGCTCCGTCAGCATCGTGATGATCGAGGACGATGAGGGCCATGCCCGGCTGATCGAGAAGAATATCCGCCGCGCCGGCATTCTGAACGACATCAAGCATTTCACCGACGGCACCAGCGCGCTCGATTTCCTGTACAACCACAGGGACGGCCCGGCATTGAACGGCCCTGCGCTCATCCTGCTCGACCTCAACCTGCCCGATATGAGCGGCACCGACATTCTCGCCAGGATCAAGGGCGAGGGGCCGCTGAAACGCACGCCGGTCGTCGTCCTCACCACCACTGACGACAAGGTCGAGATCCAGCGCTGCTATGACCTGGGCTGCAATGTCTACATCACCAAGCCGGTCAATTATGAGAGCTTCGCCCAGGCGATCCGGCAGCTCGGCCTGTTCCTGTCGGTGATCCAGGTGCCCGAAATCGAGGGCGAAGGGTGAACGAAACCGCGCCGGTCAAAATTCTCTATATCGACGACGACGCTGGCCTGAGGCGGCTCGCGGTGCGCACGCTTTCGCGCCTCGGCTTTGCCGTGACTGCGGCTGAAGGCGGCGCAGAGGGAATCGCGCTGGCGCAGGCCGAGCCCTTCGACCTGATTGCGATCGACCATTATATGCCCGGCATGGATGGGCTCGAAACGCTCAAGCGCCTGCGCGCGCTGCCCGCCCCGCCGCCGCTCGTCTATGTCACCGGTTCCGAAGAGGGGCGGATCGCGGTCGCTGCGCTGAAGGCGGGCGCGGCGGATTATGTCGTCAAGACGGTTGGCGAGGATTTCTTCAAGCTTCTCGCCAGCACTTTCGAGCAGGTACTGGCGCGCTCAGCGCTCGAGCGCGGCAAGGCAGCGGCCGAGGAACAGCTGCGCGCGAGCAATGCGCGGCTTGCAGCGCTGCTCAGCGAGGTCAACCACCGCGTCGCCAACAGCCTCCAGCTGGTCTCGGCAATGGTCGGCATGCAGGCGAGCGCGCTGGCCGATGCCGGTGCGCGGAGCGCGCTCGAAGATACCCAGCGCCGGATCACCGCGATCGCGCAGGTTCACAAACGGCTCTACACCGCCGACGATGTCGAGCAGGTCGACATGCAGGAATATCTCGGTGCGCTCGTCGCTGAACTGGGCGAGACCTGGTCGACCAAAGGGGCGCGGCGCATATTGTCGCTTGCTGCCGAACCGATCCGGCTGCCCACTGACCGTGCCGTCTCGCTCGGGGTGATCGTGACCGAGCTTGTCTCCAACGCCTGCAAATATGCCTATCCGGCGATGTCGGGCGAAGTCCGTGTCGGGCTGTCGCGGGACGGTGATGGTCATTTCATTCTCTCGGTCGAAGACGACGGAGTCGGCATGAAGGCAGACGCGGCGCCGCGCGGCACCGGGCTCGGCACCAAGCTGATCCGGGCGATGGCGCAGAGCCTGCACAGCGCCGTCGAATATGATGCCGGCCGTCAGGGCGTCCGCGCGACGCTCAGGGCCACGCTCGCCTGAAAGCCGGCCTGCCCGGTCAGCCGGGTTTCCTGAACTTGTAGATGAACTGATCGGTCCGGCCGCGGATCTTCTTGTCGAACACGATGATCGTGTGATCGTCCGCCGGATTGGCGAGCAATTTGCTCTCGCCGACAAAGCTGAAGCCAGCCGCAATCACCTGCTTCTTGACGATCGCCGGATCGATGCGGTGGAGCGTGTCGGTATCGCGCATCCCCGACCCCGCCGCCGCGACATGATCGATCACGAGGAAGATTCCGCCCGGCTTCAGCGCAGCGAACACCGCCTTGTTGAAGATCGCCGGATCGATCGACCCCATGAACTTGTCGGGATAATCATGATAATTCTGCGCGGTGAAGACGAGATCGGCCCTGGCCGGCGCGCTGAGCTCGGTCGCCGGCTCGATCGTGCCGGTGACGTTCGGGTAGTCGGCCGAGCCGGCGAGCTTCATATAGGTCTCGACATCGGTCTTGGCTTCCATCGCATAGGGCTTGGGCCAGATGCCGTAGACATGGCCCTTCGGGCCGACCGCCTTGGCGAACAACCGAGTCCAATAGCCGCCGCCCGGGATGAGATCGATCACGACAGCGCCCTGCTTGAGGCCGGCGAAACGGAGGATTTCAGGTCCGTGCCGCCGCGCGTCCGAGGCGACATCGGCGGCGCGCGCCGGGTCAGCGGCGGCCGCGGCGATATCCGCGGGCTTGCCCGGCGTGGACGCGGCGGTGCACGCCGTCGTCACCGCGGCACCGACCAGCAGAATGGCGAGCAATCGGGATTTCTGACTCATTGACCCCTCCTTCGAAATGAAGGCGGAATCTTGCATGGCGCCGCCACCGGCACCAGCCCCTCACCCCCGTGACGCCACCAACTGCATCGACAATGGCACCAACGACACGGCCGACAAAGCCAGGCCGGGAAGCCCGGTCGTGGTCAGCCCGGCTTGCGGAATTTGTAGATGAACTGGTCGGTGTGGCCACGAATCGCCGGATCGAACACCTTCAAACTATGGTCGTCAGCCGGGTTACGCAGCGCGTCGCTTTCACCGACGAACGTGAACCCAGCGGCAATCACCTGCGCCTTAACGGCCGCCGGCTCGATCCGATGCAGCGTGTTGGTCGTGGTGATGCCGGTGCCGGCTGCGCTGGCATGATCGATCACGATATAGATGCCGCCCGGCTTCAGCAGGTTGAAAATGCCCTTGTTGACAGCCGCCAGCGCCTGCTCGCCGCCATTATTCGCGACGTCGTGATAATTCTCGACCGTCCAGAACAGGTCGACCGGGGTGTCGCTGGCGGGAATATTGGTCGTCTGCACCAGCGGCGTCACGTTCGCGAGGTTGCGGGTCTTGAGATCGTCGACGGTGGCTGTCGCGCGGGCAGCGGCAGCGGCGGGCCACATCGGATAAACATGACCCTTCGGCCCGACCACGCCCGTGAAGATGCGTGTCCAATAGCCTTTGCCCGGCAGGTAATCGATTACCGTATCGCCGGGGCCAACGCCCGAGAAGACGAGCGATTCGAGCGCCTTGCGCCGCGCATCGTCGACTGCCTGGTCAGCGCGGGCGGGGTCGGCGAGGGCGGCCGTAACCGCCGCCTTCGTCTCGGCTGGCTTGTGGTCTTTCGCCAATGCGCCGGTCGCCATCAGCGCCGCGATCGCGACGCCCGTCAGTGCTGCCCTCATCTACCCGCTCCTCTTTTAGCCTATCAGACGTCGAGATTGACCACGCTCAGCGCATTGTCCTGGATGAATTCGCGGCGCGGCTCGACCACGTCGCCCATCAATCGAGTGAAGATCTCGTCGGCGACATCCGCCTGATCGACCTCGACGCGGAGCAGCGAGCGGTTCTGCGGATCGAGCGTGGTCTCCCACAATTGCTCCGCATTCATCTCGCCCAAGCCCTTGTAGCGCGATATCGCCAGGCCCTTGCGGCCGGCGGCGAGGATCGCTTCGAGCAGCTGGCTCGGCCGCGCGATCATCGTCTCGCCCTTGCCGAGCGCGACCGGCGCATCATCGTCCTCGGCCGCCGCATCGGCCTCGGCCTGGACCGCCGCGGCCGCCTTGGTCGAGACCAGCTTGGCGGTCTGGGAGAAGGCGTCGCCCTGCTCATCGGCCAGCGTGTGGAGCTTGCGCGCCTCGGCCGAACCGAGGAACGCAGCCTCGATGATGTGATGATCGGTCACGCCGCGCCAGATGCGCTGGAAGTGGATGCTGCCCTCGGGCGTGATCGTCGCCGACCAGCGCGCATCGCTGTCCGCCGCGTCGAGCCCGCGCACCACGGTCGCGACAAGCGTGCCGCGTGTCTCGTTGCTGAGCGTCGGATCGAGCACGCCGCCCATCGCCAGCGCCTCGACCATGGTCGGGTCGTAGCGCCGCGGCACATAGCGCATCAGCGTGCGCATCCGCCGCGCATGATCGACCAGCGAGCGGAGATCGGCGCCCGAGCGCGCCCCGCCCGCCCCTTCGAGCACGGTGCCGGCAACGCCATTCTCGATCAGATAATCATCGAGCGCGTTATCGTCCTTCAGATAGACTTCGGAGCGCCCGCGCGTCGCCTTGTAGAGCGGCGGCTGGGCGATGAAGAGGTGCCCGTTGGTGATGATCTCGGGCATCTGCCGGTAGAAGAAGGTCAGCAACAGGGTGCGGATATGCGCGCCGTCGACATCGGCGTCCGTCATGATGACGATCTTGTGGTAGCGGAGCTTCGCGACGTTGAAATCGTCGCGGCCGATGCCGGTGCCCATCGCCTGGATGAGCGTGCCGATTTCGCGGCTCGAGAGCATCCGGTCGAAGCGCGCGCGCTCGACATTGAGGATCTTGCCCCTGAGCGGCAGGATCGCCTGGAAATGCCGGTCGCGGCCCTGCTTCGCCGAGCCGCCGGCCGAATCGCCCTCGACCAGGAACAGCTCGGACTTGGCGGGATCGCGTTCCTGACAGTCGGCGAGCTTGCCGGGCAAGGACGCGATATCCATCACGCCCTTGCGCCGCGTCAGCTCGCGCGCCTTCTTGGCGGCTTCGCGCGCGGCGGCGGCATCGATGATCTTGGCCACGATCGCCTTGCCATGCCCGGGATTCTCCTCGAGCCACTCAGCGAGCTTGTCAGCCATCAGGCTTTCGAGCGGCTGGCGGACCTCGGACGAGACGAGCTTATCCTTGGTCTGCGAGCTGAACTTGGGATCGGGCAGTTTCACCGAGACGATCGCCGTCAGGCCCTCGCGCATGTCGTCGCCGGTGAGCGTCACCTTCTCCTTCTTCAGGAGGCCGGACTTCTCGGCATAATTGTTGAGCGTGCGGGTCAGCGCGGCGCGGAAGGCCGCGAGATGCGTGCCGCCGTCGCGCTGCGGGATGTTGTTGGTGAAGGCGAGGACATTCTCGTAATAGGAATCGTTCCACTCCAGCGCGACGTCGATCGTGACGTCGTCACGCGTGCCCGAGATCGCGACCGGATCGGGCATCAGCGCGACCTTGTTGCGATCGAGATATTTCACGAACGCAGCGATCCCGCCCTCATAGAAGAGCTCAACGGTCTTCGGCTCCTCGTGCCGCGCGTCGTTCAGGAACAGCCGGACGCCCGAATTGAGGAAGGCAAGCTCGCGATAGCGGTGCTCGAGCTTCTCGAAATCGAACTCGGTGATCTTGAAAGTGGCCGGGCTCGGCAGGAAGGTGACCCGCGTGCCCTTGCGGCCCGGCGCCGGGCCGACGACCTTCAGGGGTGCCACCGCATCGCCGAAGGCAAAGCGCATATAATGCTCGGTCTCGTCGCGCCAGATCGTGAGATCGAGCCATTCACTGAGCGCATTGACGACCGAGACGCCGACGCCGTGCAGGCCGCCGGAGACCTTGTAGGCATTGTCGTCCGACGTGTTCTCGAACTTTCCGCCGGCATGGAGCTGGGTCATGATGACCTCGGCTGCAGACACGCCTTCCTCGGTATGGATGCCGGTCGGGATGCCGCGGCCATTGTCGGTCACCGAGACCGAGCCGTCGGGGTTGAGCGTGATGTCGATCCGGTCGCAGTGGCCGGCCAGGGCCTCGTCGATCGCGTTGTCCGAAACCTCGAACACCATATGGTGGAGGCCCGATCCGTCATCGGTATCGCCGATATACATGCCGGGGCGTTTGCGGACGGCGTCGAGGCCCTTCAGGACTTTGATCGAATCCGCGCCATAATCATTGGCGTTGGGCTGGTTGTCGGGGACACTGGTTTCAGGCGTATCTGTCATGGCAATTCTATAGGGATTGCCGCCCGAAAACCCAAGTTAATTGCGCAGCGCCGCCCCTTGGGAGGTTTGCGTAGAGAGAAGGCCTTGTGACGGCGCTAGTCCCCGGGCTCGCCGCCCGCACACCGCACCGGCGCAGGAGCCCAGCATGACCAGTCCCGCACCCCAAACCACCCCACATTCCTATCTGGTCGGCGGCGGAATCGCGACAATGGCCGCCGCTGCCTTCATGATCCGTGACGGGCATGTTCGCGGCAGTACCATCACCATTTTCGAACAGCTCGGCCGTGCCGGTGGCAGCCTCGACGGCGCGGGCAACCCCAAGGACGGCTATTCGCTGCGCGGCGGGCGGATGCTCGAGAGCAAATATCTGTGCACCTATGATCTCTTCTCGGCGATCCCGACTCTGGATGAAAGCCGGACGGTGACTGACGAGATCCTCGCCTGGAACGAGACGATGGAGACCTCGTCGAACGCACGGCTGTTTGGCGACAATCGCCCGATCGATGCCCCGGAATTCGGCCTGAGCGAAGCGCATATCCTGGCGATCGAGCGGCTCGCGATCGAGCCGGAGGCGATGCTCGGCCGGACCAGCATTGCCGATCAGTTCGACCCGGCATTCTTCGAGACCAATTTCTGGTTCATGTGGTGCACGACCTTCGCCTTCCAGCCCTGGCACAGTGCAGTCGAGTTCAAGCGCTATCTGGTGCGCTTCACGCATATGGTGGCTGGCTTCAATCGCCTGCAGGGCATCATGCGCACCGTCTATAATCAATATGATTCGATGGTGCTGCCGCTGCGTAAATGGCTCGAGGACCGTGGCGTTCGGTTCGTGCTCGAGGCGCAGGTCACCGATCTTGGCTTCGGCGCTGACGATCGTGGCAAGCGCGTCGACTCGATCACCGTCGCGCGGAACGGCAAGGCAGAGACGATCCCACTCGGCGCCGACGACCGCGTGATCGTCACGGTCGGTTCGATGACCGAGGGATCGCATCTCGGTGCGCATGATCGCCCCGCTGCGCTCGGCACCAAGCGGGACGGCGGCGCGTGGACGCTCTGGGAACGGATCGCGCAGGGGCGGCCCGAATTCGGCCGCCCGGCGGTCTTCAGCGACCATATCGACGAATCGAAATGGCTGTCGTTCACGACCACCTTCAGCAACCATGATTTCTTCCACCTGGTCCGCGACCTGACCGGCAATGCACCAGGCGAAGGCGGGCTGATCACCTTTGCCCAATCCAACTGGCTCGCCTCGATCGTGCTGCCGCACCAGCCGCACTTCATCGGCCAACCCGACAGCGTCTCGGTGCTCTGGGGCTATGGCCTGCATATGGACCGGCCGGGAAATTTCGTCGCCAAGCCGATGGCTGACTGCACCGGCGCCGAGATCATGACCGAAATCATCGGCCATCTCGGTCAGGCGGCGCTGACGGAGGCGCTGCTCGCACCAGCCAATTGCATTCCCTGCATGATGCCCTTCATCACCAGCCAGTTCCTGCGCCGCGGCGAAGGCGACCGTCCTGCGGTGATGCCGGAGGGCTGGCACGACCTCGCTCTGGTCGGGCAATTCTGCGAGATGCCGGACGACGTGGTCTTCACGGTCGAATATTCAGTGCGCGCCGGGCAGCTGGCGGCCTATCGCCTGCTCGGTCTCGACCGCGACCCGCCGGCCGTGTTCAAGGGCCAATATGATCCGCGCGTGCTGTATCGCGCCTTTCGGGCGCTGCACGATCTGGGTTGATCGAGGTCCGCGCCCGGCAAGGCATGCCGGACGCGGCTTTCCTCAATCGTCGCGCGCGAAGCGATCGGCGCGCTGGCCGAGCAACGTCACCTCGACACGGCGATTCTGGCGCATGCCTTCTCTGGTCGCGTTGGTGGCGACGGGATCATGCTCGCCATGCCCGGTAATCGTGAAGCGTGCCCGCACCACCCCCATTTCGTCGAGTGCCGCGCGGACGCTGGCTGCGCGCCGCTCGGACAGATCCTGGTTATGCGCATCGCTACCGCGCGAATCGGCATAGCCGTCGATCGCGACACGCACGCCCGGCTCGGAGCGCAGATAGCCGGCGAGCGGCCTGAGCTTGTCGACCGCACCGGGGCGGAGCACATCGCTGTCGGTCCTGAACAGCACGTCTTCCTGCAATCGCAGCATCGCGCCGCGCGCGGTCTGGCGGAAGCCATAGCCGCGCATGGCGCGATGATCCCAGCCGGCGCCCTGTTCGCCACGGCGATCACGGACCTCACGACCGTCATGGTCATCGCCGGCGTGATCGCGCGACTCCCAGTCGAACCGGTCGCGGCGCGGGCCGGCGGTTTCGGCAAAGGCGCGGTTGGCCGCCTGAGCTTCGCGCGGGCTGATCCGGCCGTCACGATTGAAGTCGAAATTGCGCATCACGAAGGCGCGGCCGCGATGGGTCGAGCGCAATTCCGGATAGAGGATGGGCACGCCGCGACCCGCCAGGCCATAATCGCGATCGCCTGAGCGGCCACCGCCGAAATCCCAGCTTTGCGCAAAGGCGGGGCCGGCGCACGTCGCCAGCGCGACGGCGGCGATCGTGGTTCGGATCATCGGGTTCATCTTCGTCATCATCATCTCCATGGCCCCCGCCATGAAGCGACCCTGCAGTGCGGTGGTTGAACTCGGGGTGAGCCGGAACGACAGACGAGGTTCATCCGCCCGCAACCGCCCGCGTCGTTCAGCTCGCCGCTGCTATCCTGCCGCCATTGACCAGCAATTGGGTGGCGCCAGCCCCGAGCCCCTCGAACAATGACTGCTCGGTGCCGGTCATCCACACCTGTCCCGCGCCGGCCAGCCGAGCGAACAGGGCGGCACGACGGGTGGGGTCGAGATGGGCTGCGACTTCGTCGAGCAGCAGGATCGGCGGCTGACCGGTGCGTTCAGCGACGAGATCGGCATGGGCGAGGACGAGCCCGAGCAGCAGCGCCTTCTGCTCGCCGGTCGAGCAGAGCGCGGCGGGCTGATTCTTGCCGAGATGGGTGACTGATAGATCAGCACGGTGCGGCCCGGCCAGAGTCCGCCCGGCGGCGGCGTCGCGCCGACGCCCCTGGGCGAGATCGGCGGCAAGCGTGCCGCCCGCCCCGCTCCAGCCTTCGAGCAGCAGTCCGGCGCGGGCGAACGGGCCTTCAGGCTGGTCGGCGAGGCGTTCGCCGAGCGCGGCCACCGTTTCGCGGCGGGCGATGTCGATCGCGTCGCCATGTTCGGCCATCTGGGCTTCGAGCGCGCTCAGCCATTCCGGGTCGGCTGGGCGGCTGCCTTCATTGGCTTCGGCGAGGAGGCGGTTGCGCGCGCGCATCGCAGCTTCGTAGCGGTTGCTGTGGACTGCGTGGCCTGGGTTGAGCGCGAGCGTGAGGCGGTCGAGGAAACGGCGGCGCTCGCTGGCCGGTTCGACGAACAGCCGGTCCATCGCCGGGGTGAGCCAGAGTATGGTGAGCCATTCGGCGAGCGCGGTCGCGGCGACGGGGGCGCCCTGGATGCGGACGATGCGGCGCTCGGGGGCTGAGGGTTGGGTGCCGGTGGCGATCAAAACTAGCCCCTCCCCTTCAGGGGAGGGGTTGGGGTGGGGGACCAACACGGACGCTTCCTTGACTCCCCCACCCCCAACCCCTCCCCTGAAGGGGAGGGGCTTAAGAGAGGCCGCCACGCCGAACCCGCCGCCGCCCGCCTGCCTTGCCATCTCGCCAAGCGCCGCACGCCGTAGCCCGCGCCCCGGCGCAAGCAGCGAGATCGCCTCCAGTACATTGGTCTTGCCCGCGCCATTCTCGCCAGTCAGCACGACGAAGCCGGGGCCGGGCACGATCACGGCGTCTTCATGATTGCGGAAATCGGTCAGGACGAGACGGGCGAGCATTGCCCTGCGCTGTAGAGCATCGTGCTGGAAAGTGGGTATCGGTTTTCAGCTTTTCACGACGCGACAACAAAGCCGGCAGAACGTGCGCCGGGTGGCCCAGCCATTCGCGTCAGGCGGCGAGTCGCTCCGGCGCAGCGGCCTTGTCCTTCGGCGCGCTCAGATAGGAAGCCATTTCGGCGCCGAGTTCGCGCTGCGCCTTGAGATAGGCAACCGGCGTCCGGATGCCGAGCCGGGCACGGGCGGAGTCGATCGGCTCATGGAGCAGCTTTTCATAATCCTCGCCGGAAATCCATTTGGCCTTGCGGCCATTGCGATAGCCTTCCCACACGGCACGCGCGAACAGCGTGTTGCCGGTCACACCCAGGCTCTTGAGCGCGGCCGCCCCGCCGATGAACGCCCAGCCGAGGCCGCCGACCTGCGCATAGCTGAACGCGACCAGGGCCGCCTCGCCCAGGCTCTCGTCAGCCTTGTAGCCGGTCAGCACATGCCAGATGTCGTGCGTGTCGCGTACCCGCCGCCCGAACCAGGCATAGGGGTGGAGCATTTGCTCCTCGCTGTTGATCTTGCTGATCTCGGCGAGGCCGTCGGCCGAATAGCCTGTCGTCTCGAGAAAATGGCGATAGGCGGCGCCGACCGTGCCGGGCGCGAACTGGGCGACATAGGCCTTGTCGGAAAGGCGCTCAGCGAGCTCGACCCGCTCATAGGCCATCCGCCCGCCCTCGGCGGTGGCGATGAACCTGGCATAGTTCATCGGCGCGTTGCCGACGTTCAGCGCGCGCATGATGCGGAACACCTGGGTGGTGTCGTCGCCATTGGCGAGCAGCTTGCGGATCGCCTCGAAAGCGGTTTTCCAGTCGCGGCGGCCGCTCGTGCCGGGAAAGGGAGGAAGCTTGGCCATCGAGTCGAATCCTTACTGACACTTGTGTCAATAGTGTGAATCACCGATGCGGTCAACCCCTACGGGGTCAATGCCCGGGGAGCCGTTCATAGATCACCCGGTACCGTATCCCTATTTTCCACGAGGCGGCAGGGCGGTAATCCCGCGCCAGGACAGCCTGCATGTAGTTCCAGGTTCTCCAATTCATCTTTCGCTCGGGCTCGTCGGAGGAAACCACGAGCGCAGGTCGCCCGGCCATGATCCGTCTGGTCTCGGCGAGCGGATCGACGCCGATTGCCCCGTCCTCGATGCGGTTGTTGAGATGATCGGGAAACGGCCAGCGCGTCGGCAGGCAACTGCCGGTGAGGTGATAAAGGATCGGCTCGCCATCGTAGACGAACAGACAGCCGGTCAGCCGGCTACGGATGAAATCAGCCATCTCCTGCACCTGCTCACCCACGCCGCGTGCGTGCCTGTTCTTGCCGATCGTGGTGACCGTCACGACGCCGGTCAGGAGCGGCAAAGCGACAGCCGCCGGAATCAGGTGTGTCCGCCCCCGCGCGACCACCGCGACGCCTGCTGACGGATCGCCGAGAACCGGCGCGGTCGCCACGGCAAGCGGCACCAGCAACGGCAGCGCATAGTGATCGAAATAGTCGCCGAAGATCCCGACGCCGGCAATCGCGACGATTGCCCAGCCCGCCACGATGCGGCGAACCAGGATGGGGGTAGAGGCCGGCTCGGCGGGCGGATCGGGCGCTGGCCGGAGTCCCGCGGCGCCGGCATAGCCAAGCGGCAGGAGCTTGGCCGCCATGGTGACGAGCCGTCCTAAGGTCTGGGTGGACGGTTCGTGGCCGCGCCCGAAAATCGAGGTGAAGTTGGCGAAGAAAAAGTCTCCGCCATGTCCGATCGCAGCATAGGCCGCCCAGGCGATAGCGGTCGGTGCAATTCCGAGCGCCATCCAGAAAGCCATCAACGCAGCCAGCCGATACGGGCCGGTGCCCCCGCGCTGGGCCTTCCAGGCCAGCACGAGGCCAAGATAGGCGCCCTCGAACAAGACGGTATATTTGACCTGCAGCGCGAGCCCCATCAGCAGCATCGCCAGCACCGAATCAGCCATGCCCCTGGCATCCAGCCCCGGCCGCTCGACCACCCGGATCGTCGCGAGCACGGCCTGCGCGACGAGCAGATTGTAGAAGACGGGGGATTGCCCGGCTTCCCCGCCACACATGCCGAGCGAGGTCAGATACAAGACCCCTGCCGCAACCGCGCCCAGCGGCGACGCGATCCGGCCGGCAATGCGCTGGATGGTGATCGCCGTACCGGCCGCGAAGGCGGTCGCGACGATCTGATATTGGATAATGCCGCCGCCCCCGAGCCCGCGGATCGCTGCATAGATCAGGAACAATCCGATCGGCTTGCGGTCCCAGATGTCGACATAGGGCAGGGCGCCCTGCCACATCCGGTCCCCAACCAGCAGGTAGAATTGATCGTCGACCTGGACCGCCGGATTGCCGAACTGAACCGCCCGAGCGGCAAGCGCGACCAGACATAACAGGATGGAAGCTCCGCCCGGACTTGCGACGAGGGCACGCAGGATGGCGGGAAGATCGACAGGGTGCCGACGAAATACGGTAGCCATTGCCGCGGCAATGCAACGCCCGCCGGAAACTTCTACAATTCAGCGCTTTCCCGTTGGAAATATGGGATAATTAGTTAGTCTCGCGCGCGCTGTATCGCCGGCCTGAACGAAAACGGGGTCGCTCAGCCTCCATTCCCCATTCTATCCGGCAAGCCCTGGCAGTTGCTGGCCCGATCCGGCGTCGCGATGGCCTGGCCGACCCCGGGTAGCCGTCCACGCTTCCAGATCCGCACAGCTTGCGAACCTGCAGGGCATGTCAGACACGCATCGGCATCAACACGTACAGCGCCGAGGACTTGTCATTCTCGCGGATCAGGGTCGGCGCGGCGGCATCGGCGAGGTGCACCTCGATCGTATCGCCATCAAGCTGCCCGAGGATATCGAGCAGATAGCGGCTGTTGAAGCCGATCTCGAACGGCATCGCGGCATAATCGCCCGGCACTTCTTCCGCCGCAGTGCCATTCTCGGGGCTCGTCACCGACAAAGTGATCTTGTCGCGGTCGAGCGCCATCTTCACCGCGCGCGTCTTCTCGGTCGCGATGGTGGAAACGCGGTCGACGCCTTCCTCGAAGCTGCGCGGATCGATCCTCAGGATCTTGTCGTTGCCGGTCGGGATCACCCGGCTGTAATCGGGGAAAGTGCCGTCGATCAGCTTCGACGTCAGCAGGGCCTGGCCGAGATCGAAGCGAATCTTGGTCGGCGACAGCGACACGCCGACCGAGCCGTCAATCTCCTCGAGCAGCTTGCGCAGCTCGGCGATGCACTTCCGCGGGATGATCACGTCGGGCATCTTCTCGGCGCCGTCGGGGCGCGGCATGGTGACGCGGGCGAGGCGGTGGCCGTCGGTCGCGGCCGCCTTCAGCACCGGCAGCGGATCGTCCGACACGTGCCAGAAGATGCCGTTGAGATAATAGCGGGTCTCCTCGGTCGAGATCGCGAAGCGGGTCTTGTCGATGATCTGCTTCAGCGTCTCCGCGGGCAGCTCGAACGAGACCGGCAGTTCCCCTTCGGCGATCACCGGGAAATCGTCGCGCGGCAAGGTGCCCAGCTGGAACTTGGCGCGGCCGGCCATGATCGTCATCTTGCCGTCGGCCGCGGCAATCGAGACCTGCGATCCCTCCGGCAGCTTGCGGGCGATATCGAACAGGGTGTGCGCCGAGACGGTGGTCGCGCCGGGCTGATCGACCGCGGCGGCAATCGTTTCGTTGATCTGGAGATCGAGATCGGTCGCCATCAGCTTCAGCCCGCCCTCGGCGGTCGCCTCGAGCAGGACGTTGGAGAGGATCGGGATCGTGTTGCGGCGCTCAACGACCGACTGGACGTGGCTGAGGCCCTTCAACAGAGTCGCGCGTTCAATCGTGGCCTTCATCGTGTATCCCCCGGGCCGCCGCCCATTCACTTTCCCTCCGAGCGTTCACAGCCGGGGGCAATTCGCCGTCTCCTTTCCTTAACGATAAAAGGGGCCGGAGCAAGCGCCCCGACCCCTTGTTTTGGCCCGTTTTAAGAGGCCGATGGCTCAGAAGCGGATGCCAACGCCCGCGACGACCTGATGACGATCGGTATCGACGTCGAAATTATTGGTGTTCGCGCCGTTCGGATATTCGAGACGGGCATTGCCATAGTTCGAGTAGCGATATTCGATCTTCGCATAGGCCTTGCCGCCGAGCGCCTGCTCGACGCCGGCACCGAGACGGTAGCCGTCGAGATTATAGTGCGCGCCGGTCTCCGTCGTGCCGTTGCTCGCGACCAGGTCGAGCCGCTGGTTGGTATAACCGCCCTTGGCGTAAATCAGCGTGCTCGGTGCGGCGCGGAAGCCGAGACGGCCGCCGATATAGAGGTCACGGCCGGCCTTGACCCGGCCATAGCCCAGTGCGGCTGCGTTGGCAGGGTTGTTGGTCACCTTGCTCGTCGAACCGGTGACTTCGCCTTCGGCGCCGATCACCAGGCCGCCGATCGCGGCGTCATAGCCGACGTCGCCGCCATAGGTCAGGCCATCGGCCTTGTGATCGCTGCTGATGTCCGAATCGGGGCCGCTGCCGGGCTGCAACCGGTCATAGCCAAGGATCACGCCGGCGCGCGGGCCGGTGAACGTGGTTGGTGCGTCCTGCGCGAAAGCGGGGGCAGCGAGGGCTGCGGTCGCGGTGGCGGCAGCAAGCGCGGTAAGAACAAGCGTACGCATAACGGTAACTCCATTGAAACTCCCGACGATACCGGGTCGGGAAGCGTCAAATAGGCGGACGGAGCCGAAGTTTCATGAACCTCAGACAACAAGGAAATGCGTTGCTTTTGCGCCACACGGGGTTGAAAGCCGGGCCATGGCTTCCAAGGCAGAAAGAGCGGTGAATTGAGGCTTGGACGCGACTTCATCGCGCGCCACGGCGAAACGGTGTTCAACGCCGCCCAACGGTTGCAGGGCGATGCGCCGCACACGCCGCTGACCCGTGCGGGTTTCGCCCAGGCTGATGAAATGGGCAGGGCACTGCGTGCCGAGCTCGGCGCGAAACCGCCGCTGACGCTCTGGGCCTCGCCGACCGGCCGCGCGCTGCAGACGCTCGCGGTGATCGCCGAGCATCTCGAGCTCGATTGGCATGATGCCAAGACCGACGACCGGCTCGTCGAGATCGGCATGGGCGCCTGGGGCGGGCGCTACTACGCCGATGTCATCGCCGATGTCGGCCCGGTGATCGATCCGGTGACGGGGTTGCTCATCCCGGCGCCCGACGGCGAACTATACCCCCAGATCGCCGAGCGGGTGACCGGCTGGCTCAGCGACACGGACAGCGACCCCGGCGACCGCCTGGTGATCATGCACGGCATTTCGAGCCGGGTGCTGCGCGGCGTGATGACCGGCCAGGACTCTATTCCGGGCTTCGGCGCGCCGACGGCAATGGCCCTGCCCCAAGGATCGGTGGTGATGATTCAGGACGGCGTCGAAACGGTCACCCATCGCGGCACGGGCTACGCCCCGGCATGAAACGGGTGTTCCTCCCGGTGCTGCTGCTCGTCGCAACGCCCGCCGCCGCACGCGAGTCGCTTGGCGTGTTCGACAATTGGGGCGCCTTCACCGACGCCTCACCGAAGCGCTGCTATGCGATCGCCCAGCCGATGCAGCGCAGCCGGACATCAGGCTGGCGCCCCTTTGCGAGCGTCGCGACCTGGCCCGGCCAGGGTGCGCGCAACCAGCTCCACATCCGCCTCAGCCGCGAGCGCGATCCCCGCGCCCGAGTGACTCTCTCGGTCGGCGAGCGCCGTTTCGAGCTGATCGCGGGCAATGCCGATGCCTGGGCGCCCGATGCGCGCACCGATGCAGCGGTGGTCGCCGCGATCCGCTCGAGCCGCAGCATGAGCGTCGAGACGCTCGGCAAGAGCGGCCAGCCCTTTGCCGACATCTATCCCCTGCGCGGTGCCGCGACCGCGATCGACGCGGCGACCCTGGGCTGCGCGGCGCGCTGACGATCGTCCCTTATCCGATCACCCCAGATATTTACCCAATCCGGCCACCAGATGATCGAACACCACCCGGATCCGCGCCACGCCGCGCAGATCCTCATGAGTCACTACCCAGGTCTCGAGCGGGAATTCGAACAGATCCGGGAGTAGCCGGACCAGCGCCGGGTCACGCGTGGCGAGCGGAACCTGGCACACGCCGATCCCCACCCCCGCCCTGAGGGCCGCGATCTGGGCGAGATCGCTGTCGCTCCGGAAAGCGAAATCGCCCGGCCGCACCGACAGCCCGTCGATCCGCAGCGAGCGGAGCATCGCGCCGTCATGCTCGGGGCCGATCAGCCCGATCCGGAGCACCTCGCCGAGGCTCTGCGGCGCGCCGTGCCGCGCGAGCAGGTCGCGCCGCCCATAGAGCCCGAGCGGGATCGCGCCGATCCGCCGCGCGACCAGCGCTTCCTGTACCGGCCGCACCATCCGCACCGCGATATCAGCCTCGCGGCGCAGTACATCCTCGTTGCGGTTGCTCGGCGACAGCGCGATCACCAGCCCGGGATGCGCCGCGCGGAGCTTGGCGAGAATCGGCGGCAGGACCTCGACCGCGATCACGTCGCTCGCAGTGATCCGGACGACACCCGCCACCTCGCCCGCCTCGGCCGAGGCGGCACGGACGAACGCGGCGGCCGCATGGGCCATCGCCTCGGCATGGCCGGCGAGCGCAAGCGCCGTCTCGGTGGGATCGAGCCCGGCCGGCGTCCGGGTGAACAGGGCAACCCCGAGCGATGCCTCGAGATCAGCGATACGACGCCGCACCGTCGGCTGCGCAACCCCGAGCGCGCGCGCCGCGCCCGACAGACTGCCCTCGGCAAGGACCGCAAGAAAGGTACGTTGCCGCTCCCAGTCAAAGGCCTCGTTACCCATCAAATTTGTATAGGCTGCCTGGCAGATCCTGACAATTTTATTTGACCCCCCCGCCCTCATATCCGCCCCATCGACAATGGAGACGATCATGGAAAAGACGGCATTGATTCTCGGCGCGGCCGGCGGGGTTGGCGGCGAGACGG
This sequence comes from Sphingomonas oligophenolica, assembly GCF_039522915.1. Taxonomy (NCBI): domain Bacteria; kingdom Pseudomonadati; phylum Pseudomonadota; class Alphaproteobacteria; order Sphingomonadales; family Sphingomonadaceae; genus Sphingomonas; species Sphingomonas oligophenolica. The sequence goes on along the minus strand of NZ_BAAAEH010000010.1, from coordinate 169,908 downwards.
CGCGGGCGCTGATCGCGCATGGCTGGAACGTGCGCGGCCTGATTCGCCGGCCGCGCTCCGAGCCGGACGGCATCGAATGGGTGACCGGTGACGCGCTCGACCGCGAGGCAGTGCTCGGCGCGGCGCAGGGCGTGTCGGCGATCATTCATGCAGTGAACCCGCCGGGCTATCGCGACTGGGAAAAGCTCGTTTTGCCGATGCTCGACAACAGCATCGTCGCAGCCGAGGCGGTTGGAGCGCGGCTCGTGCTGCCCGGCACGATCTATAATTACGATCCGCGCCATAATCCGATCGTCGCTGAAACCACTGCCCAGCGGCCCGACACCCGAAAAGGCGCGATCCGCGTCGAGATGGAGCGGCGGATCGAACAGGCCTGCAACCGCGGCATGCGCGCGCTCATCCTGCGCGCCGGCGATTATTTCGGGCCGCGGCCGGGCAATGGGTGGCTCTCGCAGGGAATGGTCACCCCGGGCAAGCCGGTACGCCGGATCATCTATCCCGGCGACAAGGGCGCCGGGCATGGCTGGGCGTATCTGCCTGATGTCGGGGAGACCTTCGCCCGGCTGCTCGACCGCGACGCAACCCTCCCCGCTTTCGCCCGCTATCATTTCCGCGGTATCTGGGATGGCGACGGCACGGTGTTCGTCGACGCGATCCGCACCGCGACCGGCAAGCCCGGCCTCAAGGTTCACAGGCTGCCCTGGGCCCTTCTCCCGCTGATCGCCCCTTTCAATCCGACACTGCGCGAGTTGATCGAGATGCGGCCTTATTGGCGGCATCCTGTGGCGCTCGACAATAGAGCGCTTGTGGCGATGCTGGGCGAGGAGCCGCATACGCCGCTGAACAAGGCAATGACCGAGACGCTCGGCGCCCTGGGCTGTATCTAGAGCGCCCCGAGCAAAACCTGGCGAGTCAGATCTTGCCCAGGCCGTTTCAGCCGCAGGAGCGGGTTGGCGCCGGCGATCGCGCCACCAGCGACCGGGGTTTTCCGCTGTTCCTTGCTGTTATCGGCATTTTTTATTTTTCGCCGCTGTTATGTTGGAATTTCGGGCCGATTTTTTGATCTGTAATCAACATGTTGCCGGCGATCCCGCTGTTATTGAAGAACAGCGAAATAACAGCGGGAGAACAGCGGCGATAACAGCGGGAGGAACAGCGGGGAACAGCGGGGAACAGCGGGAATGGCCGCTGCCGGAATGACGGCGCGGCCGGCTGGCCAACAAAAACGGTCATGTCAAAGAGCCGGGCGGAACCGACACGGCATGCTGCCCGCTCGCGCCGTTCCATAATATCCGCCGCAGTTGAATCGACCCGCTTATTCCCGACCACTGGATGGGGTGTGCATAGGCGCCAGGCGCTTCCCGGTGGAGCGCCTCGAGTCCAACCAAGGGAATCAAGATCAGCGCGTTGACACTGGTCTCGCGGCCGAGATCGAACCGCACCCGCAAATGATCGCGCCGGCACGATCGCGTGCGGATGGGCCGGCAAGATTGGGCGCCGATCGCCGGAGCCGGCATCCGAGATCATGGAATTTCTTGCCGATCGCTATCTCCTGGTCCATTTCTGCCGCTCCCGGTCTCGCTGCACCCTATCGCGGCGCGTGTCGGTCTTTTCGCTCATGTGGGGAGAGAATGATGGCGCTCGGACGAGACGATGCCCCTGTCGGCGGGCACCCCAGCCGATGATCCCCGCCCTCATCGCAGGCGCCATCGCCTCGGTCGCCGCCCTCGCCCTCTTTTCTCGCGTCGCCGCCCGCCGCATCGAGCGCCAGGCCCCAGCCGACGGGCATTTCATCACCGTTGACGGCGTTCGCCTCCACTATACCGATCGCGGCCATGGCCCGGCGATCGTGATGATCCACGGTCTTGGCGGGCAGATGCGCAATTTCAGCTATGCGCTCGCCGACCGGCTGGTCGCCGATCACCGAATCATCCTCGTCGATCGCCCCGGCTCGGGCTATTCAGCCGCCGCGCCCTCGGCCGCCATCCTGGCACAGGCAAGGCTGATCGCCGGCCTGATCGACGCGCTCGGGCTCGATCGCCCGCTGGTGGTCGGCCACTCGCTGGGCGGCGCGATCGCGCTGGCGCTGGCGCTCGATCATCCCGACAAGGTCGGCGGCCTGGCGCTGATCTCGCCGCTTACCCAGCCACAGGACTCGGTGCCGCCGGCCTTCAGGGCCATCGACATTGGTTCGCCCGCGCTTCGCCGCGCCGTCGCCTGGACGATCGCGACGCCGCTGGGCATCCTCTCCGGGGACAGGGGCGCAGTGGCCGTGTTCGCGCCCGAGCCGGCGCCGGCCGATTTCGGGACGAAGGGCGGCGGCGCGCTGGTGCTGCGGCCGGGCGCCTTCCTTGCCGCGTCGACCGATCTCGCCGCCACCCGCACCGACATGGCTGCGCTGGCCGCGCGGTATCATGAGCTCTCGGTGCCCGTCGCGATCCTGTACGGCCGCGAGGACGCGATCCTCGATCCCGGACTGCATGGCGCAACGATCGCGGCCGATGTGCCGCGGGTCGACCTGACGCTGATCCCGGGCGGGCACATGATTCCGGTGACGGCGCCCGGGCAGGTGGCGAGCTGGATCAGGGGGCGGGTCGGCGCGCCAGCCTGAGGTCGCCCTCAGCCGGTCACTGCCACCAGTCCCCTTGTGCCATCGGGACCTTGATCTCGACCCGGCCGAGACGGACCAACGGAAAGGGACTCTCCGGCCCTGCCGTCGACAAGCCGATCGCGAAGCAGAGGGCAGCGCGGCTGTCCTCGGGCCGTGCGGCGGCACGCCAGGCGACAAGCGCTTCGACCATGTCTCGCCGAAATGCCGCCACCGCTACCGTGCCGTCCGACCCAGCGGGGGACGACGCGAGCGTTTCTCGCGTTCGGAAGATCGGAACGCCGCTGTCGAGCGGCGTCTCCTCGGCGCCCAGCGCGACATTGTACGATATGTCGAGGTCGATCCGGACGTCGCGCAGGGCAAGCCCGGCCAGCGTCGGCCCGGCCAGCAGCGACGCCAGGAGATCGTCCATCGCCTCAGACAGCGTCGCCGCGCCTGCCCCGACCTTGAAAAGAGATGACGGCAAGTCGGCAAACGGGCGTATAGCTGCACCCAGCACCGGCGGCGTCCTGTAGACGAAGGCCGGATCGACCAGGGTGCCGTCTGGCGCGCCGGGTGGAACCAGATTGGCGTTGCGCCGCGCGCTTGCCGCAACCTGCACCGCAGGCGCCCATAACAGGGGGAGCCCTGCCCAGATGAAGGTCAGCGGCGCTTCCGCAGCAAAGGGAGCCGAAGCCTCGGCCTGGTAGCGATCGGTCGCCTGACCCTTCTCGGAGGGCGTGACGAAGCCGGCAATCGCCGGCCATGGCGGCAACGCGCCCCCCGCGACGGGAAGGCGCGTGAGTCGAAGCACCGGAAGCTGGCTGAAATCGACCAGATAGCTCCAACCGGCCTGTTCCACCGCGGGCGCCGGCCCGGCACCTTCCGCGGCCGGCGGCGCGCCCTCAAACCACTCCGGCCAGGTCCGGGCGACCTCGCCGATCAGCGCCGTCAGGCGTTGCAGCGCGGCCCGCGCCACGATCGGATCGCCGCCCTTGAGTATCTTTGCGAGATGCGGCCAGACCTGCGGATGCTCGAAAGCCATTCGGGCGAGCGCGTCGAGCAGTGTTGCTGACGGCGGCGGCGCCACTACACAGGTCGCGGTCGCCAGGTCGGCCGGAGCGGCCGGCAGATCCTTCGCGATGACCGACAACAGCAGCTCGTCCTGTGCCGCCTGTGAGGTCGCGACCGTGACGACACAGTCCCACAAAAGTGCCTCGGCAACCGACCCTGGCGCTGATGCGGTGACGGCGCGACCATCGCGGACCACGGGCGACGGCGGACAGACCAGCACCGGACCCGCGTCACCAGCCCGCGACGCATAGGCCGCGCCGAGACGTTCGAGCAGGGAGCGGCGGAAGAGCGCGCGCGCCGATTCGACCGCCGGCGCCTCGCCGGGAGCCAGGAGCACGGCTGTCAGCGTCCCGGCGATGAGCGTGGCGAACTGCTCCCTGAGCCCGGCAAGCGCTGCCGCGCAGTCCGGATCCAGCGCAGCGATTGCGCCCGCCATATGCGGCGAGAACAGCGCGTCCGTTGCAGTGAGGCAGGAAGCCGCCCAGGCCGTCATGTCGATGTCGACAAAGGCATGCACGCGATCGGGCAGCAAGACGTCGCTGTCGTCGCCGACCCAGCGTTCCTTGTAGCTGCGCACGACCACGCTTCCCGACATCAGCCGCGTCGAAACCGGTACCGGGGCGAAACCCGCGAGGCTGGTGGCGACAGGCGCGCCATCATCATCCTGTTCAGACATCCGCATCCCCCAATTCGACGACCAAATTTGTATCGCAGATGCAAATGACAGCTGGCGGCGTGTTGGTCCAACACCGATAGCCGCACGTGGTTGAAGGCCGGGGCGGCGGCCCGAGCGCAGTGCTCGCGGCCGGACGACAAGCGCGTGTTCCGGCCGTGCAGTAGAAAAAGCCGCAGGAATCGCCTATGTGCGCCCTCATGCTTGATACCCCGACGCATTCCATGCCCATTCCCGGGCACATCGATCCCGTGCCCGTGCCTCGCGCGCCGACGCTGCGCGCCGATGGCCGGACCGACCTGATCGGCCTGCCGAGAGAGGCGATCCGCGCCGCGCTCGAAGCGGCCGGGATGGAGCCGAAACAGGCGAAATTGCGCGCCAAGCAGCTCTGGCACTGGATGTACAATCGCGGCGCGACCGAGTTCACCGCGATGACCGATATCTCGAAGAGCCAGCATCCGTGGTTCGCCGAGCGTTTCGTGATCGGCCGGCCCGAGGTGGTCGAAGCGCAGGTCTCGACCGACGGCACCCGCAAATGGCTGCTGCGCTCGCCCGACGGCCAGGATTACGAGATGGTCTTCATCCCCGATGCCGATCGCGGCACGCTCTGCGTCTCGAGCCAGGTCGGCTGCACGCTGAACTGCCGCTTCTGCCATACCGGCACGATGCGGCTGGTGCGCAACCTTACCGCGGGCGAGATCGTCGGCCAGGTGATGCTCGCGCGCGACGGCCTCGGCGAATGGCCGAGCCAGCCCGAGGGGCGCATGCTCACCAACATCGTCATGATGGGAATGGGCGAGCCGCTCTATAATTTCGACGCGGTGCGCGATGCACTGAAGCTGGTGATGGACGGCGACGGCCTCGCGCTGTCGAAGCGCCGCATCACGCTTTCCACCTCGGGCGTGGTGCCGATGATGGCGCGCGCCGGCGCCGAGATCGGCGTCAACCTCGCCGTCTCGCTCCATGCCGTCACCAAGGAAGTCCGCGACGAGATCGTCCCGATCAACCGGAAGTACGGCATTCCGGAGCTGCTCCAGGCCTGCGCCGATTATCCCGGCGCGAACAACGCGCGGCGCATCACCTTCGAATATGTCATGCTGCGCGACAAGAATGACAGCGACGCTGACGCGCACGAGCTGGTCAGGCTGATCCGCCAGTACCGCCTGCCCGCCAAGGTGAACCTGATCCCGTTCAACCCCTGGCCCGGCGCGCCGTACGAATGCTCGACCCCCGAGCGGATCCGGTCCTTTTCGAGCATCATCTTCGAAGCCGGCATCTCCGCACCGGTCCGCACGCCGCGCGGCCGCGACATCGACGCCGCCTGCGGCCAGCTCAAGACCGCGTCCGAGAAGAAGAGCCGGGCGGAGCTCGACCGACAGGCCGAGGAGAAGCTCGCGGCGCTTGGCTGACCTGTCGGAGCCGGGCCGACTGGCGCGGGCATCGCTCTGTCGTTACGATTGCGACTCAACAATGAAGGCGAAATGGGCCAAGTGGGCCTCAGGAGCCAGACGATGGATGAACCGACCCCAGTTTCACCGCGCGACGGAACACCGCGCGCGGCCTCGGTGATCTATCGCCACCGCATCGCGACGCGGCTGTGGCACTGGGTCAACGCCCTCACGATCTTCATCATGATCGGCAGCGGCCTGACCATCCTCAACGCTCATCCGCACCTCTACTGGGGCAATTACGGCGCGAATTTCGATCATCCCTGGCTGAACCTGCCGCGCTGGCCGGGCTGGCTCACCATCCCCGCCAGCTATAATCTCGCGATCGCGCGGCGCTGGCACCTGCTGTTCGCCCTCGTTCTCGGCTTCGGCCTGCTTGCCTTCATGGTCGCGAGCCTGATCAACCGCCATTTCCAGCGCGACCTGCGGGTGCGCCCCGACGAGCTCAAGCCGCACAGCCTGCTCCATGATCTCAAGGAGCATCTCGCCTTCCGCTTCCACGATCCCGCCAACCCGGGCGCGTTCAACATCTTCCAGAAGCTCTCGTACGTCCTCGTCATCTTCATCCTGATCCCGCTGATGATCCTGACCGGGCTCACCCTCTCGCCGGGCATGGACGCAGCCTGGCCCTGGCTGCTCGATCTCTTCGGCGGCCGGGCGTCGGCACGCTCGATCCACTTCATCGCGGCGGCCGGGCTGGTGGTTTTCATCATCGTCCACCTCGTCCTCGTCATCCTGGCTGGGCCGATCAATGAGGTGCGCTCGATGATCACCGGGCGCTGGACGGTTCCGGAGGAAGACGCATGACGTTGATCACTCGCCGCGCGCTCGTCACCTCAGCCGCGATCGGCACCGGCGCGCTGCTTTCGGGCTGCGACAAGGTCGCCGCCAATCCGGGTTTCCGGAAGATCCTGTTCTCGGGCGAGAAGATCAATCTCGGCCTGCAACGCGCGCTGATGAACCGCGATGCGCTTGCCGCCGAATATCGGGCCGATCAGATGTCGCCGGTCTTCCGGGTCAACGGCACGCGTGATCCGGGGACCCCCGATTACACCCAGATGGTCGCCGAGCGCTTCGCGCATTGGCGGCTCGGGGTGGGCGGGCTCGTCGCCCGGCCGCTGTCGATCTCCTACGCCCAGCTCCGCGCAATGCCGGCGCGGACCCAGATCACCCGCCATGATTGCGTCGAGGGCTGGAGCGCGATCGGAAAATGGCACGGCCCGATGCTCGGGACGATCCTGAAGGCGGCCGGCGTCCGCAGCGAGGCGCGCTATATCGTCTTCACCTGCGCCGATCTCTATCACGGCGAGCCCTATTATGAATCGATCGACCTGGTCGACGCCTTCCACCCCCAGACGATCCTCGCCTGGGCGCTGAACGATTCAGTGCTGAGCGTCGGGCATGGCGCGCCGGTGCGGCTCCGGCTCGAGCGCCAGCTCGGTTACAAGCACGCTAAATATGTGATGCAGATCAATGCCGTGGCTTCGCTCGACGGGATCGGCAAGGGAAAGGGGGGTTATTGGGAGGATAATGTCGATTACGATTGGTATGCCGGCATCTGATTGATAACTGCCGCCGATATGGCACTGATCGATCGATTCCTCGCCGCCCGCGTCAAACGCGGCACGCTCACCGTCCACCATGCCAACGGCGCGGTCCGCACTTTCGGAACCCCCGATCCCGATTTTCCCGACGTCACGATCCGCTTCGCTGACAAGGGCGCGGCGAGCTTTATCGTCCGCAACCCGAGCCTCGGCGCGGGCGAGGCCTATATGCAGGGGCGACTGACGGTCGACGGCGACGACATCAGGGGCCTGGTCACGCTGATGACCGCCAATGATCTCTGGGAAGACGGCAAGGGCGCGCTTCACGCCAATCGCGGGCGACGCCTGGTCGCCGCGGTGACTCATCGGCTCAACCGCATCAACATGGCGCGCCGATCGAAGCGCAACGTCGCCCATCATTATGACCTGTCGGACCGGCTCTACGATCTGTTCCTTGATTCGGACCGCCAGTATAGCTGCGCCTATTTCACCGATCCCGCCAACAGCCTCGAACGGGCGCAAAGCGACAAGAAGGCGCATATCGCCGCCAAACTCGCGCTCAAGCCCGGCATGAAGGTGCTCGATATCGGCTGCGGCTGGGGTGGCCTCGCGCTGTATCTCCATGCGAAGACCGGCGCCGAGGTTCTCGGCGTCACCCTGTCCGAGGAGCAGATCAAGGTCGCCCGGCGCCGCGCCGAGGAAGCCGGCGTCGCCGACAAGGTGAAGTTCGAGCTGATCGACTATCGCCATGTCACCGGCAGTTTCGACCGGATCGTGTCAGTCGGCATGTTCGAGCATGTCGGCCCACCTTTCTACCGGACCTTCCTGCGCAAGTGCCGCGACCTGCTGACCGATGACGGCGTGATGCTGCTCCACACGATCGGCCGTGCCGGCGGCCCCGGCGTCACCGACGACTGGACCGCCAAGTACATCTTCCCCGGCGGCTACAACCCGGCGCTCTCCGAGATCGTCCGCGCCAATGAGTCGCTTCGCTTCTTCCTGACTGATGTCGAGGTGCTCAGGCTCCATTACGCCTATACGCTCGACCATTGGTACGATCGCACCGTCGCTGCCCGCGAGGCGATCGTCGCGCTTTATGACGAGCCCTTCTATCGCATGTGGACCTTTTATCTGGCCGGCGCCGCCGCCGCGTTCCGCTATGGCGGAATGGTCAATTACCAGCTCCAGTTCGCGAAGAACCGCCACACTTTGCCGATCACCCGCGATTACATGATCGAGGGCGAGCGCGGGCTGCGCGAGGATCAGACCGCCGGTTCGTGAGCCCAGGCTTTGGCGATCAGCGCCTCGAGCACCGCTTGATCCACATCGGCGAGCTTCCTGATATAGAGGCAGCCCTTGCCGGTCGAATGCCTGCCGAGCGTTGCCAGCAAGGGGTCAAGCCGCCCCGAACCGGCACCGATATAGAGAACGAGCTGCGCCCTGCGGGGTGAAAAGCCGATCCGGCAGATATCGCCCTCCCGCCCGCTTTCGTAGCGATAATGGCGGGTGCCGAAGCCAATGATCGAAGGGCCCCACATCGTCGCCGGCTCGCCCGTGATCCGGGTCATCATCGCGCAGACGATGCGCCCGTCATCGCGGCGCTGCTCAGGCTCGACCTTGGCCAGAAAAGCCTCGACGCTCGCCCCGGTCGCCTGTGTCTTGTTCCCCGTCATGCGAATCCTCCGGGCTCGCGGACGATCGAGGCTAGCGCGGCGCGGAGCCGCCGCCTAGTCCGCGCCGATGGCACCCGCCTCGCTTACCCGCCGGTCGATCTTCGCCCAGGCCTGGCCGATCATGCTCGGCCAGACGACCGTGCCGCTGGTCGGGCTGGTCGACACCGCGATCATCGGCCGCACCGGCGATGCCGCCGCGCTGGCCGGCGTCGCGCTCGGCACCACGATCATCAACTTCCTGTTCTGGACCTTCGGCTTCCTGCGCATGGGGATGACCGGGATGACCGCCCAGGCGCTCGGCGCCGGCGAGCCCGCCGAGGTCGATGCGATGCTGGTGCGCGGCCTCGGCATCGGCCTGGCCCTCGGCGCGGCGCTGCTCGCGGCCCAATTGATCCTGATCCCGCTCGCCTTCGCCGTCCTCGCCGGCGGGCCGGCGATCGATGCGTCGGCCGGCCCCTATGTCGGCGCCCGCTTCTTCGGTGCGCCGGCGAGCCTTGCCGTCTTCGCGATCAACGGATGGCTGCTGGGCCTCGGGCGCACCCGCGCCGCGCTGGCGCTGCAGATCGTGATGAACCTGGTCAATGCCGGGCTCGACATCCTCTTCGTGTGGCACTTCCATCTCGGCGCGCGCGGCGTCGGCCTCGGCACCGCCTGTGCTGAATGGACTGCGCTCGCCACCGGTCTGTGGATGGTCAGGCCGCATCTGCACGCGTTCAAGGATCGAGTCCGGCTGTTCGAGCCCGCGGCACTGAAGCGGCTCTTCGCCGTCAATGCCGACATCATGATCCGCACGGTCGCGCTGCTCACCCTCTTCGCCTGGTTCACCAATGCCGGCGCCCGGCTCGGCGCCGAGGCGCTGGCGGCGAACCAGGTGCTGATGCAGGCGGTCGGCCTGGTCGCCTTCGTGCTCGACGGCTTCGCCTTCACCGCCGAATCGCGCGTCGGCCATGCGCTCGGCGCCGGCTCGCGGCCGGCGCTGGTGCGCGCGATCCGGCTGACCGGCGAATTCTCGATCGGTGTCGCGGTCCTCGCGGGCGCCCTGATCGCAGCCGCCGGCGCGCCCGGCGTGCGCGCGCTGGTTGTCGATCCCGGGGTCCGCGCCCAGGCGATCCACCTGTTGCCGCTGGTCGTCGCGCTGCCGCTGATCGGCGTGCCGGCCTGGCTGCTCGACGGCATCTTCATCGGCGCGACGCGCGGGAGGGCGTTGCGCAATGCGGCGATCGTATCGACCGCGCTCTACATCGCCACCGACCTCGCGCTGCGCCCGTTCGGCGCGGTCGGCATGTGGTGTGCCTTGATGGCGAGCTATGTCTATCGTGGGCTGGCGCTCGGCGTTCAGCTTCCGGCGTTGCTCGACTCGGTTGCGCGACCCAGCGCCCGCCCGTAGAGCGCGGCGACTTTCGAAAACTGGAGCCCCCTCATGACCGACAAGATCAACCGCCCCGAAAAAATCGAGCGGGTGGTCCTCGCCTATTCGGGCGGGCTGGACACAAGCGTGATCCTGAAATGGCTCCAGCAGACCTACCAGTGCGAGGTCGTGACCTTCACTGCCGATCTGGGCCAGGGCGAGGAGCTCGAGCCCGCCCGGCGCAAGGCCGAGCAGGCCGGCGTTAGACCCGAGCATATCTTCATCGACGACCTGCGCGAGGAATTCGTCGGCAATTATGTCTTCCCGATGATGCGCGCCAACGCGCTCTATGAGGGGCTCTACCTGCTCGGCACCTCGATCGCGCGGCCGCTGATCGCCAAGCGCCAGATCGAGATCGCGAAGATGGTGGGGGCCGATGCCGTCAGCCATGGCGCGACCGGCAAGGGCAATGACCAGGTCCGTTTCGAGCTCGGCTATTATGCGCTGGCGCCCGATATCAAGGTGATCGCGCCATGGCGCGAATGGGACCTGACCAGCCGCACGAGGCTGATCGAGTTCGCCGAGCAGCACCAGATCCCCGTCTCCAAGGACAAGCGCGGCGAGGCGCCCTTCTCGACCGACGCGAACATCCTGCACACCTCGTCCGAGGGCAAGGTGCTCGAGGATCCGTGGGAGGAAGTGCCCGACTATGTCTTTTCGCGTACCGTCAATCCGGAGGATGCGCCCGACCAGCCCGAGATCATCACGATCGATTTCGAGCGCGGCGACGGCGTCGCGCTGAACGGCGAGGCGATGTCGCCGGCGACCCTGCTCGCCGCCCTCAACGATCTCGGCCGCAAACACGGCATTGGCCGGCTCGACCTGGTCGAGAACCGCTTCGTCGGCATGAAGTCGCGCGGCATGTACGAGACGCCGGGCGGCACCATCTATCATCTCGCGCATCGCGGCATCGAGCAGCTGACGCTCGACCGCGGCGCAGCGCATCTCAAGGACGAGCTCGCGCCGCGCTATGCCGAGCTGGTCTATAACGGCTTCTGGTTCTCGCCCGAGCGCGAGATGCTCCAGGCGGCGATCGACCATAGCCAGGCCAAGGTTTCGGGCACTGTCCGGCTGAAGCTCTACAAGGGCGGCGTCCATGTGATCGGCCGCAAATCGCCCAATTCGCTCTATTCGGAGAAGGTCGTCACCTTCGAGGACGATCAGGGCGCCTATGACCAGCGCGACGCTGCCGGCTTCATCAAGCTCAACGCGCTCCGGCTCAGGCTGCTGGGGCGCCGCGACCAGACGTAATATTTGCGCCCAAATGGACCCAAGTCTAACGCGGCCTTAACCGGTATCCGCTAGCCCGCGCTGATGCGAACGGGCACTGAGCGACGGCTGGTCTATGGCGACGCGGCCTTTGCGATTCTGCTCGCGGGGTCGCTCGCCGCCGCCTGGAGCCTGCGCGACTGGCACCAGCTCTCGGCGCTGAGGCTGCCGGACACCGATGATGCGATGCGCCTGCAACAGATCCGGGACTGGATCGCAGGGCAGAGCTTCACTGATCTCTCGCAGCACCGGCTCGGCGACGCTCCCGGCATGCCGATGCACTGGTCCCGGCTGCCTGATCTCGTCCCGGCGGCGATCATCGCGCTGCTGCGCCTGCTGGTCGGCACGCATCAGGCCGAACTCTTTGCCGTCATCGCCTGGCCGACGATGCTTTTCGCCGCAGCCCTGTTTCTCGTCGCCCGCATCGCGCGCTCGATCGGTGGGCCCGGCATTGCGCGCACTGCGCTGATCGTCGCTGCGATCGCCTACCCCGCCACGACGATTTTCGTGCCCGGCCGGATCGACCATCACGGCTTCCAGATGGTGCTGCTGCTGATCGTGGCCCGGACGCTGACGAGTCCGCCGACCCTCGGCGACGGCGTCATCGCGGGGCTCGCGGCCGCGGCGAGCCTGGTGATCGGCATGGAAACCGCGCCTTTGCTCGCCGCCGCCGGCCTTGCCATGGCGGTGGAATGGCTGTTCGTCCGGCACGCCGCCGACGACCGGATGATGGGCTTCGGCATCGCGCTTGGGGCCGGGCTGCTCGGCGCGTCGATCATCTTCAAGACGGACCAGTGGAATTTTGCCGCCTGCGACGGCTTCACCGCGACCGCCTGGCGCGGTGCGGTGATCGCTGCGTTCGCGCCAATGCTGATGGCACTCGCGGCGCGCGATTTCGCGAAGCCTGCGGCTCGCCTGGTGCTCGCTGTCCTGGTCGTGGGCGTCATCGGCGCCGGCGTGATCGCCGTAGCGCCCCAGTGCCTTGCGCCCTACGGCATGGTCGATCCGATACTGGCCCGACTGTGGCTCGGCAAGGTGGGGGAGGCGCAGCCGCTGTTCGCCGCGGCACCCGGGGAGGCGATCGGCTATGCCGGGGTGATGGTCGCCGGAATCGCGGCGACCGCCTGGCGGCTTCATGTAACACGGGACCGGCGCTGGCTCGCGCTGCTGCTGCTTCAGGGCGCTGCCCTGGCGCTAACCTGCGTCCAGCTGCGCGGCGCCTATGCCGGCGCCATCCTCGCCGCACCCGGGCTCGCGGCGGCGATCGCGGAAGCGCGACGGCGCGGCACTGGCTGGCTTGCGGGCGCCTGGATCATATCGGCGGGCATGCTCTACCCGCTCGCCGCCGATGCCTTTACCCAGCGAGGGACGGGACATACCGCGAATCCGGTCGAGGGCAATTGCACCTCACCCGAAGCATTGGCGACCCTCACCAGGCTTCCGCAGGGCCGGTTGCTGGCGCCCCTCGATCTCGGCGCCTACGCGATCGGTACGACTCGTCTCAGCGTCGTCGGCGCGCCCTATCATCGCAACAACGCCGGAAACCTCGCCGTCTATCGTTTCTTCCTCGGCCACCCCGACCGGGCGGCGGCGATCGCGCGCAACTGGGACGTCAGCTATATCGCGCTCTGCGGGGATAGTTTCAGCGAGCTCGGCGCGGCACCCGCCGGAAGTTTGCTTGCCCTTCTCAAGGCGGGGCATCCGCCACGATGGCTAAAGCCGACGTCGACTCAACGACCGGGCCTCTTTCTGGTCGATCTTGCGTCTGGCAAGGCCCGAAGCTAGTTTGCCGGATGAGCACAGCGATGGCGTGGGCGCGCCGCAACGAACGGTGGATCTTCCTGACGCTGGTTCTGATATCGGCCCTGCCGATGATCTGGCCATCCGTGCCGCCGCTCCTGGATGCGCCGGGCCATATCGGGCAATATCGGATCTTTGCCGAAGCGGGGCAGGAACCGCTGGCGCGACACTATCTGGTTCACTGGGCCTTGATCGGCAACCTGGGCGTGGATTCCCTGGTGTACGCGCTGTCACCAATCTTGGGGGTCGAGCTGGCCTCCCATCTGATCATCGGCCTTATCCCGCCCCTGACCGTTGCATCGATGCTGTGGGCCGCCCGCGAGGCGCACGGTCGCATCCCACCCGCAGCCGGCTTCGCGCTGCCGCTAGCCTATGCGTTGCCGTTTCAAATGGGCTTCCTGAATTTCACGCTTGCCGCCGCCTTGGCGTTGGCTGCGCTCGCGCTGTGGATCAGGCTGGCCCGTCGAACCAATGACGTTGTACGTGTTGCAGTTTTTATCCCAATCGCTGGCATAATATGGGTATGTCACACCTTTGGCTGGGCAATGTTCGGCCTTTTCATTGTCGCCGCCGAATTCGCCCTGCGCCGCGAACGCGGGGAACCAATATGGCGGGCGGTCCTACTCAGCGGCTTCACATGCGCGCCGATGGCGTGGCCCCAGGCGGTGGCGCTGCTGGTTGGTGGCAGTGTGAGCGGGGACACCGGCGAATGGTTTCACATGAGCGCCAAGCTCCAGTTCCTACTGACGCTTCTTCAGGAGCGCTGGAAATTATATGATGTTGTCAGTATAGCTATTATCGTAACGGTGATATGGAGCGGCGTGCGCTCTAAATCGCTGTCTCTTGTACCAATATTGGCAATCCCTGCGACTCTGACATTATTTGCATTTATTGTACTACCGCGCATTTATATGAGCGGCGTATTCATCGACCTGCGCTTGCTGCCGTCCGGCCTTGCTTTGATGCTGCTTTCCATCAAGGTAAAGACGGGTGCTGAGTCAGCGGAACCCTATCTGTTTTGGGGCGGTATGGGCTTTTTCGGAGTGCGGACAGCCACCACGCTGATCGCTTTCATATTGTTCGCCCAAGCCCATCAAGCCGAGCTCAAGGCGGTGGAGGTGCTTCCTGAGGGGGCCACCGTTCTGACCCTGGTCAACCAGCCTTTGGCCACACAGTGGATGAACCCGCGCATCGCGCATCTTGCGGGCATTGCCGTCGCACGGAAGCGCATCTTCACTAACGAGCAATGGGGCGCGACAAAGGGCCAGCAACTCATCGAGCAGCTCCATCCGCGGGCCGGCCGATTTCTCCAGGATCCGTCGCAACTCGTATATCCGGCCGGCAGCGGTATTACGCCAACCAATTTTGACGATGCCATTGCGACCTTCGATCGCGGTACTTTTGAATATGTCTGGACGATCGGCTTTCCGTTGGGCCGCGCCCATGCGCGCGATCTCACGCCCATCTGGTCAAACCAGCAGTCCGCTTTGTATCGCGTCAACCCAGCGCACAACGGGCCCTTGTCTAGTACTGCGCCACGCCGGTAAGGGTCGTGGCAATGAGGGGTGACCAGCCTAGAACGCTGCATTGGTGGCAAACGCGATGGTTCGTCGTGGCGATGGCGATCGTGGCAACCATTCCCCTATGGGTGCCGGATATCCCGCCTCTCGTCGACCTGCCCGGCCATATGGGGCGCTACCGAGTTCAGCTTGCGATCGGCGATAATCCGTGGCTGGGCAATTGGTACAATTTCAGTTGGCAGCTAATCGGCAACCTCGGGGTCGATATCCTACTGATTCCCCTTGAAAAGATCTTCGGCCTGGAATTCGCGGTCAAGCTGATCGTTATTACGATCCCCGCCATGACTGTAACGGGATTGCTGTGGATTGCGCGCGAAGTGCATGGCCGCATTCCCGCTACCGCCTTGTTCGCGCTGGCGATTGCCTACAGCTTTCCCTTCCATTTTGGTTTCGTTAACTTTGCCTTGTCCATGGCGATTGCGCTTAACGCTTTTGCCCTATGGCTCAGGCTCGCGCGGTTGGGCGCGTTTCGGCTGCGGGCGATCATCTTCGTGCCTCTGTCCTGCGCTCTCTGGCTGTGCCACACTTTTGGCTGGGGCGTGCTCGGCGTCCTCGCCTTTTCGGCCGAGATGATTCGCCAACATGATGCCGGGCATCGCTGGATCAAGGCGTGGGTGCGGGCCGGGCTCGGCTGCCTCCCCCTTGCGCTGCCAATGGTGCTGATGGTGCTATGGCGCAGCGGGAACCATGTCGGTGGCGAGACCTCCGACTGGTTCGACTGGAAAGCCAAGATGATGTGGCTGACCAAGATCCTGTGCGATCGCTGGCCCCGTTTCGACATCGCGTCGGCGGCAATCCTGTGCCTGATCCTGTTCAAGGGATTCCGCGATCCGGCCATCGAATATTCGCGCAATCTCGGCCTGTCTGCGCTGTTCCTGCTCGCCGTGTTCATCGTCCTGCCGCGGATCGTGTTCGGTTCAGCCTATGCCGATATGCGCCTCGCGCCCTTCATGATCGCAATCGCGGTCATCGCGTTGCGGCCTCGGCCGGGCCTGTCGATCCGCCACGCGGCGACATTGGCGGCGGTGGGGCTGGTTTTCTTTCTGGTCCGGATCGGCGGAACGACTGCAAGCTTCTGGATTTACAACCAATCCTATCAGCGCGAGCTGAAGGCGCTCGATCATGTGCCGGTCGGCGCCAAGATGGTCAGTTTCGTCGGGACGACCTGCAACAATCCGTGGTTCATGTCGCGGCTCGAGCACCTCCCGGCAATCGCGCTCGAACGCAAGCTCGCTTACACCAATGATCAATGGTCGATGGCGGGCGCGCAGCTGTTGACGACGCGCTACTCGATCGCGCGGGGCTTTGCGCATGACGCCTCACAGATCGTGACCGAGCATAAATGCCGGGGCGAATGGTGGCGCAGCCTGAACGTCTCGATGGCGCGCTTCCCGCGCGAGGCGTTCGACTATGTCTGGCTCATCAGGCCACCGGCCTATGATCCGAAACTCAATGCCGGCCTGGTCGAGATCTGGCGCGACGGCACGAGCGTGCTGTTCCGGGTCGACCACAATGCCAACCCGCCGCCGGCACCGCTGTTTCCGGAGGAAATCCGCTTTCTCGAAGCTCGCGCGCGCCTGCTCAGGGCGCGCGGCGGAACGGCGTCATCTCTCCCTGCCACTCCCGCTCCGACGCCACTGCCTCCCGCTCCCGCGCCAGGAAATCGGCAACCGCGCGCCTGAAACCGGCGTCGGGGATGTAATGCGCTGACCAGGTCGGGACCGGAATATAGCCGCGGGCGAGCTTGTGCTCGCCTTGCGCGCCCGCCTCGACCGTCTTCAGCCCAAGCGCGATCGCCGCATCGATCGCCTGATAATAGCAAAGCTCGAAATGGAGGAAGGGCACTTCCTCGACGCACCCCCAATAGCGCCCGTACAGCGTATCGGCGCCGATCAGGTTGAGCGCGCCAGCGATCGGCCGGCCGTCGCGCTCGGCGAGGATCAGCAATATCCTGTCCGCCATCCGTTCGCCCAGCAAGGAGAAGAAGGCGCGCGTCAGATAGGGCCGACCCCATTTGCGCGAGCCGGTGTCCTGGTAGAAAATCCAGAACGCATCCCAATCAGCCTCGGTGATCGCATCGCCGGTCAGGTGGCGAATCGTCAGCCCGTCGACCGCGCCGGCGCGCTCCTTGCGGATCGCCTTGCGCTTGCGGCTCGCCAGCTCGCCAAGGAAATCCTCGAATCCGGCATAACCCTGATTCTGCCAGTGATATTGAGTGCCGGCACGGATCAGCCAGCCCGCCGTCTCGAACAAGGGCAATTGCTCGGGGGCAATGAAGGTCGCGTGTGCCGAGGAAAGACCGTGCCGATCAGTCACCGCCTCGATCGCCGCGATCAGCGCGGGCGCATGCGCCACCTCGCGCAGCAACAGGCGCGGGCCCGGCACGGGCGTGAAGGGAACGGCAATCTGCAGCTTGGGATAATAGCGCCCGCCGGCCCGCTCCCATGCATCGGCCCAGCCGTGATCGAAGACATATTCGCCCTGGCTGTGGCTCTTGCCATAAGCAGGCGCGATCGCGGCCGGGCGGCCATCCGCCCCATCGATAACGATCGGAAGCGGCTGCCATCCGGTCGCCGCGGTCGCGCTGCCCGATTCCTCGAGGATCGAGAGAAAGGCATGGCTGGTGAAGGGATTGGCGGTGCCGGCGCACGCATCCCAGTCGCCGGCCGCAATCGAGACAACGCCTTCGGCGATTCGGGCGGTAATGGCGGCTTTGCTCACCGGCCCTAACTAGGGAGCGCCGCCACCCGCGACAACGGGCGTTTCAGCAATCGAAGCAACCGGATGGAGCGTGATCGGCGGTAAGCGGGACCGACTTCACGCGAGAGCCGCGCGACTGTCGGGCGGCACCTCGCCCCGCTCGTTCATGCCGTAATCGCGCATCACCGAGGCAATACGGAGCCGATAGTCCTCGAACACCGCGCCACGCCCCAGCGCCTGGGTTTTCCGGTGGGAGGGCCGGTTGCGCCAGGCCGCGATTGCCGCCTCGTCGCGAAAGAAGGAAAGCGAGAGGATCT
This sequence comes from Sphingomonas oligophenolica, assembly GCF_039522915.1. Lineage (NCBI taxonomy): Bacteria > Pseudomonadati > Pseudomonadota > Alphaproteobacteria > Sphingomonadales > Sphingomonadaceae > Sphingomonas > Sphingomonas oligophenolica. The sequence goes on along the minus strand of NZ_BAAAEH010000010.1, from coordinate 151,835 downwards.
TGCCCGGTTCGACCAGGCTTTCGAAACGCTCGATCGAGATGAAGCCGTCGATCGTGTCGAGCTCCGGGCAGAGCGCCGCCGCCAGATCGAGATAGCGCGCGCGCTGCCCCGGAGCGGGCAGCGCCTCGAAGATAACCGCGATCATTGGCCTAATACCAGGCGCAGGAAAATCCGGTCTTCGCGGCGGATGAACCGCTCGGCCTGCGCGAAGGCAAAATTGTCGCGACCGAGCGGATCGTCGCGTAGCCTGGCGCGATACGCCTCGTAAGCGGCGAGATCGGCAACCGAATAAACGCCGTAGGCCGTGGTAGCCGAACCCTCATGCGGCGCGAAATAGCCGATCAGGTCGGCGCCGCAGCGCGGGATCGCCTCGCCCCAGTTGCGCGCATAATGGTCGAAAGCCTCGACCTTGAACGGATCGATCTCATAACGGATGAAACAGGTGATCATGATGTCCTCCAGGTGGCGAGCCGCCTGATACCCGCTTGAGCGACGCCAATGGTTCGGCTAAGAACGAACTATGAAAGAGGGCCCAAGCATTGCCTCGATTGCGGCGCTGATCGGTGATCCGGCCCGCGCCAACATGCTGAGCGCGCTGATGGATGGCCGCGCGCTGACCGTCAGCGAACTGGCCGGAGCAGCTGGAATCGGCCTGCCAACCGCGAGCGGGCATCTCGCCAGGCTGAGCGAGGCAGCGTTACTGACGGCGCGCAAGCAGGGACGGCATCGCTATTTCGAGCTGTCGGGGCCCGATGTCGCCGAAGTGATCGAGAACCTGATGGGGCTGGCCCAGCGCACCGGCGCTGTCCGCACCCGGACGGGCCCGCGCGATGCCGCGTTACGCGCCGCGCGCGTCTGTTATGACCATTTGGCCGGTGAACGCGCGGTCGCGCTGATGGAGCGGCTGCAGCAACGCGGCGTGATCACCGCCGGCGACGCCCCGGTGGTGACCGCCGACGGCGTCGCCTTTTTCAGCGGCATTGGCCTGGCCATGCCGGCACTGCGTGGCGCGCGGCGACCCTTGTGCCGGCTCTGCCTCGACTGGAGCGAGCGCAAAAGCCATCTCGGCGGCGCGTTGGGGGCGGCCATTCTCGATCACATCGTTGCGGCAGGCTGGGCATCGCGTGGCGACGGGCGTGTAATTCGCTTCCATCCGCGCGGCGCCGCGGCGTTCGAAGCGGCGTTCCTCGTCGACTAGAGTGGTTGCCAAGCACTTAACCAAATTGTGACGCCAATGGCGTTAGAGGGGACTCGCCAAAGGGAGCAGGACCGCGTGATGGAGCTTTTCGGAACGATGCAACCGGCCAGCTCGCGCCGCAGCGCGGTGCGGACGATCCTCGCGGTCGACGACAGCCGGACCAATCTCAACGTGCTTGGCCGACGGCTCGCCCATCTCGGCTATCTGACCGTGCTCAGTGACAACGGCGCCGAGGCGCTTGACCTGATCGCTGCGCGCGGCTTCGATCTCGTGCTGCTCGACATGGTCATGCCGCATATGTCCGGCATCCATGTCCTCAAGGAAATCCGGGGCAGCCGCGAGACCGTCGATCTGCCGGTCATCATGGTGACCGGGCGCGGCGATCCCGCCGCCGCGGTCGAGGCCCTCGCAGCGGGCGCTGACGACCATGTCGCCAAGCCTTACGCCTTCGAGGTCCTCGCCGCGAGGATCGAGCGTGCGCTTTCCCGTGCGCGGCGGATCGCTGAACTGAAGCGCTCCAACGCAACGCTTGATGCGCGGATCGCAGCGCGCGCGATGGAACTGGGCGAGACGAAGACTGCGCTCGCCGCCACCCGGGCCGATCGTCAGCGGCTGATCATCTCGATCCAGGCGCTCAACGAACAAGTGGACCGGCTCAGCGCCGGAACCAGCGCTGCTGGATGAAGTAGATCGAGATCGCGGCTGCGATCACCCCGCATGTCGCCGTGACGGCATCGAAAGCCCAGGGTTCATGGGCGTAGGGAATGCCGTCGACGTTCATGCCGAGCAGGCCGGTAATGAAGGTGAGCGGCAGGAACACCATCGCCACCACGGCAATGATCAACGCGCGATTGTCGATCTGTTCGGCGCGAAGGTCAGTCAGCGCCTCGTGCGTCAGCGCGGCCCGCTCGCGAATGCTCTCGAGTTCCTCGGCCATTCGCGCGGCACGATCAGCGGCGGAGTTGAGATGGAGCCGGTCATCATCCTGCAACCAGTCGCACGGCAACGCGGCGAGCTTCTCGAGCGCTGCCCGCTGCGGGGCAAGGAAGCGGCGATAGCCGATCGCGGCCACGCGAACCTTGGTGACGTTGCGGCGCAGCTCGAACACCTTGTCGGCATCGAGATCAGCCTCGCAGTCGTCGAGCAGGTCGCCGAGATCGGCCACGTCGGGATCCAGGTTGCGGGTGATGGCGGTCGCGAACTCGGCGATCAGATCGCCAGGATCGCGGATCTCGCCACCCTCGATCGCCTCGATCACATCGTCAACCGCGATCAGCGCCCGCCGAGTCACCGAGATCACCCGGCCCTTGGTCGCCCAGATTCGTACCGAGGCAAGCGGATCCGATGAGCTCGTTTCCTCGCTCGAGCGGCCGCGCATGTTGAGAAAGGCGCCGTCGCCGAGCGCATCGCAGCGCGGCCGGGTCTCGGTCGCGGTGAGCGCATCGACGATGTAATCGGGCGCCTTCGCCTCGTCGATGAGCCAGGTCTGGGCATGTTCGTTGTTGGTCGTGAGATGGACCCAGACCAGATCGGCTTCCGATGCCAGTGCCTGCTTGATCTCGACCCGCTCGGCCTTGCCGCCCGACACCCGATACGCAAAACCGCTCATGCCATCTCCATATAGATTGCGAGGCCGGGGCCGGGCGCGATCGGCGGGCCGGCGCTCGGGACCCGAATCGCGTCGGCGCGCGCGCGATCGAGAATGGCGCGCGGCACATCGGCGCGGAAGTAAAGCTGGTCGGCCAGCCCAAGCAGCCGCGCCTCGCGGATCGTCAGGTCGTCAGGGTCTGCGGACCGGAGCTGAATGGTGAGCAGCCCGCTGCCGGTCACGCCAGCATCTGCCAGCCATGCCGGCACTGCCTCGGCACTCGCCTCGAGCGGATCGAGCGCACCACCCGGCGCAAGCGCGCGGCCCAGCGCACGGCGGCGATCATCGATCGCCGGCCATTTCGCCCGAAGCGCCGTGCGGGACTGGTACAAGGCAGTTGCCAGCCCCCCAAGGCCCGCCGGCAACAGGGTTTCGAGCCGCTGGCGCAAGGCTGCCGCAATCCCGGCCGAGGCGCCGCCGGTGCCGATCGCGATCAGGACCGGATCGCGATCGACGATCGCCGGCAGGGTGAAATCGCACCAATCGGGCCGGTCGACTGCGTTCACGAGGATGCCGCGCGCCTTCAGCCGCGCGACCGCTTCACCCGCCTCGCGCGCCTCCGCAATCGCGACGACCGCCAGCGCCGCATCGGTGCGTTCATCGGCAATCACCGCCCCGGCGCGCTCGAGCAACCGCCTCTTGGCATCGGCCGCCTCCCCTTCGCCCAGCAGGATCACCGGCCGGCCCGCCAGCCGCACGAAGAGCGGCAGGCTGTGAAGGGTCATGCAGTCAGCCACTCCGGCAAGCGTTCGGCGGCGATGATCGTCTCGGGCTCGATCCGGTCGGCGACCACGGCATATTTGTCGCCATCAACCATCACTTCGGGCACCAGGGCCCGGCTGTTGTAGGTGCTCGCCATCGTCGCGCCATAAGCGCCCGCGGTGCGGAAAACGGCGAGATCCCCTTCGACCACCGCATCGATATCACGCGCCATCGCAAAGGTGTCGCCGCTTTCGCAGACCGGCCCGGCGATATTCGCGACCATGCGCTTTCCCGTAGGGCGGACCGCGGCGAAATCATGCCAGGCATCGTACAGAGCCGGGCGGGCGAGATCGTTCATCGCGGCATCGACGATAACATAGGGGTGGACGACGCCAGGCTTTACCCAGATCACCCTGGTCAGCAGCACGCCCGCATTGCCTGCGATCACCCGGCCCGGCTCGAACATCAGCATGACGTTCCAGCCCTTCGTCACCCGCGCGACCATCGCGCCATAGTCGGCCGGGCTCGGCGGATTGTCGCCTTCCTTGTAGGGCACGCCGAGGCCGCCGCCGAGATCGACGCGCTCAATGACATGACCCGCCGCGCGCAGTGCGGCGACCAGCTCGCCGATCCGGCGATAGGCGGCCTCGAGCGGGGCGAGATCGAACAGCTGGCTGCCGATATGGATTGCGATACCGCGCATCGCGAGGCCCGGGAGCACAGCGAGCCGGCCGTAAATGGCAATCGCCTGATCGATCGGCACGCCGAACTTGTTCTCGCGCTTGCCGGTCGAGATCTTGGCGTGCGTGCCGGCATCGACATCGGGATTGACCCGCAGTGTGGCATTGGCGCGGGTGCCGGCCGCCATGGCGAGGCCGGACAGCGCAATACCTTCTTCCTCGAGCTCGAGGTTGAACTGGCCGATCCCGGCATCGAGTGCGCGCTGCAGCTCGGCGCGGGTCTTGCCGACGCCCGAGAACACGACATCCTCAGCGCGCATCCCCGCCGCCAGCGCCCGGGCAAGCTCGCCGCCCGAGACGACGTCGGCGCCATAGCCGGCATCGGCAAGGACGCGCAGCACCGCGAGATTGGGGTTGGCCTTGATCGCGTAGGCGAAATGTGCGCGTTCGACTCCGGCAAGGCCTTCACGGAAGACCCGCGCATGGCGCGTCAGCGTCGCCCGCGAATAGACATAGACCGGCGTGCCGACCGTGGCTGCGATCAGTTCGAGCGGGACGCCCTCGGCGTGCATCGCGCCGTCAATGAGACTGAAATGATCCATGCGTCAGTTCGGCGGCAGATCGAAATCGTCGCTGCGCCGGTCCTGCGACCCTTTGAGCAGCTCGTCGCTGCGCTCGGGCCGCGCCTGGTTGCTCGCGGTCAGAAGCTCGGTAGCGGTCAGCGGCTTGGTCGCGCCATAAGGCGCGGGCGGTAAAGACGCGCCTTTCTGCGGAGTCAGTCCCTTGGAGGCGCCGCACCCCGACAGGATGAGCGCTGCCCCCAGCACAACGGCGATCCTCATGGCTTTCGTCCTTCTCTCGCGACTGCGATCGCAGCCCGCACCCGCGCCGGCGCGGTACCGCCGAAGCTCGTCCGGCCGGCGACCGACGCGTCGACTCCGAGCACGTCATAGACCCGTTCGTCAATCCGCGCATCGATCGACTTCAGATCGTCGAGCGACAGGGTGTCGAGCGCGACGCCCAGTGTTTCGGCGCGTTTCACCGCATGGCCGGTAATATGATGCGCCTCGCGGAACGGAATATTCGCCACCCGCACCAGCCAGTCGGCAAGGTCGGTCGCGGTCGCGAAGCCGGCCTCGGCCGCGCCGCGCATCCGATCGGTCCGGAAGGTCGCGCTCGACACCATGCCGGTCATCGCCGCGATCGACAGGCCGAGCAGATCGCTTGCCTCGAATACCGGCGGCTTGTCGTCCTGCATGTCCTTCGAATAGGCGAGCGGCAGGCCCTTCATGGTGATCATCAGCGCGGTCAGGCAGCCGATGATCCGCCCCGAATGGCCGCGCACCAGTTCGGCTGCATCCGGATTGCGCTTCTGCGGCATGATCGACGAGCCGGTCGACCATTGATCGCTCAATGACACGAAACCGAAGGGCTGCGACGCCCAGAGCACGAACTCTTCCGCGAGCCGTGACAGATGCAGCGCGCACTGCGCCGCCGCGGCCAGATAGTCGATCGCGAAATCGCGGTCGGACACGGCGTCGAGCGAATTGCGGGTGGGACCGTCGAAACCGAGCGCAGCAGCGGTCATCGTCCGGTCGATCGGAAAGCCGGTCCCGGCCAGGGCGGCCGAGCCGAGCGGGCACAGGTTGAGCCGCGCCCGCGCATCGGCGAAACGGCTGCGATCGCGCGCGATCATCTCGTAATAGGCCATGAGATGATGACCGAGGGTGACCGGCTGCGCGCTCTGGAGATGAGTGAAGCCCGGCATCACGCTCGCGGCATGCTCCTCGGCGCGCGTCAGCAAGGCCTCCTGGAAAGCGGCCAGCGCCGAATCGGTCTCGTCGATCGCGTCGCGGACCCAGAGCCGGAAATCGGTCGCGACCTGATCGTTGCGCGAGCGTGCGGTGTGGAGCCGCCCGGCGACCGGTCCGATCGCCTCCGCGAGCCGCGCCTCGGTCTGCATATGGATGTCTTCGAGCGCGAGATCGTCGGCCACGCCATTCGCTTCATAGCCGGCCGCGACCGTCTCGAGCCCGGCAAGGATGGCCGCGGCATCCTCCGGCGAGATGATGCCCTGGGCGCCGAGCATCGCCGCATGCGCTTTCGAGCCGGCGACATCCTGGCGCCAGAGGCGCTTGTCGAACGGGATCGAGGCATTTATCTCGCGCATCACCGCCGCCGGCCCTTCGGCGAAGCGGCCGCCCCACATCGCATTGGATGCGTCCATGTCCTTCCGCTCGACGATCGTGCCGCTCCTGATGCTGGGCCTGTTGGCGGGCTGCGATAGGCAAGTCTCAACGCAGGAGCAAGCAAACGCCAACAAGCTGCCTGTCGAGGGCACCGGCACCCCTGCCGGCGAAGCGCCGAAGACGGGCGACAAGGTGATCGTCGACGCGATCGGTACCATCGACCGCAGCCACAAGGGCACAGCGGCGCCGGCAATCTCCTTTCAGGATCCGGCGGGCAGGCCGACATCGATCGCCGCATTCAAGGGCAGGCCGGTGCTGCTCAACCTCTGGGCGACCTGGTGCGCGCCGTGCGTTACCGAAATGCCGACTCTCAATGCTGCCGCCAGCAACATGACGGTGGTCACGGTGAGCCAGGACCTGGGCGATGACGCCAGGGCCAAGGTGACGTCCTTCCTGGCCAGGGGCGGCTATACGAAGCTCCAGGCCAATCTCGATCCCAAGGCGGATCTGAGCGTTGCCTATAATGCCAGCCTGCCGACCAGCATCCTCTATGATTCGGCCGGCCGCGAAGTGTGGCGCATGACCGGCGGGATGGACTGGACGACCGGCACGGCCAAGGCGTTGCTCGCCGAGGCGCGCTGAGTCGACTCGCCGTCGCGGCGCGTTGCCGCACATGGGGAGCCGCAACCCGGCGCAGCGATAACCGCCCCTCGAGGGTGCTCCTGCTGCGCGCCGCATCTGCATGCACATCACATCGAATGGGACCGGTGCGGAACCGCTTGACGCGGCCCGGAACCGATCCTAGACCTGCCTCGATTTCCGATCCTATATAATATCAAATCAGATCGGGGATTGAGAGGATAACCAATCTGAAAGGGGGAGCGAGATGCGATTCTCGTCCAAGATCAAACTGAGCGGTTCCGTGATTGCACTGTCGGTTGCGATGGTGCTGCTTCCCGGAACAGCGTTGGCCCAGGCCACGCCAAGCATCACGACAGCGAACGACGCCGCCTTGCCCACGCCGCAGGACGCTCCAGCGGAGACCTTGTCGGACGGTTCCGCGACTGACCCGTCCAAGGACGTCATCGTCACCGGCACCAGCATCAAGGGCGTTGCGCCGATCGGCTCAAACCTGGTTTCGGTCGGCCGGGCAACGATCGAAAAGACGGCCCCGGTCAATGTTTCCGAACTGGTCAATACCGTCCCCGCCATCACCACTTCCGGCTCGGTGGCACAGGGCGAGAACGCCTATTCCTATTATTCGCCGCAGATCCACAGCCTCGCCGGCTCTTCGTCGAACACCACCTTGGTGATCGCCGACGGCCTGCGCCTGCCGGGTGGCGGCACCCAGTTCGCCCAGACCGATCCGAACATCATCCCGGTCAGCGCGATCGAGCGCGTCGAGGTCCTCGCTGACGGCGCTTCGTCGGTCTACGGCTCGGACGCCGTCGCTGGCGTGGTGAACTTCATCACCCGCAAGACCTTTGACGGGCTCGAGGCGAATGCCCGCTACGGCGCCGCCGACCATTACCACAATTACGACATCAACTTCATCTGGGGCAAGAAATGGGATACCGGCGGCGTCTATATCGCCGGCGCCTATAGCCATCAGAGCAGCCTGTTGAATCGCGACCGCGACTTTTCGAGCATGGGCGACTATCGGTCGGTCGGCGGCAGCAATACCAACAGCTATTCCTGCAATCCCGCGACCCTCGCGGTGACTCACCTGTCCGGCGGCGGCGCCACGCCGTCCGGGGTGTTCCTCTCGCCGTCGGCGACCAGCCCGGTTGCGAACACCGCGGCAAATGCCCCTTGCAACAACTCGATCTATGCAACGCTGCTGCCGAGCCAATACCGCGCCAATGTGCTCTTCAAGGTGACGAATCGATTCTCGGATCGCTTCCAGGTCACCGCGATGATCAACTACAACAACCAGAAGACCAAGGCGCTCAACGCGCCGGGCACAATCAGCGCCGCCACCGCCTTTGGTCCGGGCCGCGGCTTCGTTGCTGGCCAGGTGAATCCGTTCTTCGTTGCCCCCGCCGGAGCCATGACTGCTGACCAGGAAAATGTCAGCTATCGCTTCGACCGTGCGGACGGTGCCTATGGGAAGACCGAATCGGAAGAGGATTCGATCTACGCGACGCTGGTTGGGGAATATGAGATCACCAACAGCTGGTCGGTGAAGCTGAGCGACGCGTTCGGCAAGAACCGCTCTGCGCTCAACACGATCGACGGGTTCTGCGCCCCTTGCGCGCTGCTCGCGCTCAACGGGACCGCGCAGCTCAGCGGCGATCCGACAAAGACCGATATCGCCGGCCAGAACGTGATCGCGCTCAACCTGCCGTTGAATGCGTCCAACGCGCTCGATGTGTGGAATACCGGATCGGCCAACCGGACCTCAGCCGCCGTGCTGCGGTCGCTCTACGGCGCCGACTCACAGAACACGAACTACAACATCTTCAACCAGGCCAAGCTGGATTTCCAGGGCGGACTGTTCAACCTCCCCGCTGGCCAGGTGAAGCTGGCATTTGGCGGCGAATATTATTGGGCCGAGGAGACCCAGAAGATCAACGGCCTGAGCAATACCGGCCCGTCCGTCACCGGCTCGACCTTCCGGCAATATGATTACCACCGCACGGTCAAATCGGCCTATGCCGAAATCGTCGTACCGCTCGTCTCCCCGGAGATGGACATCCCGCTGATTCACCGGCTCGATGTGGATATTTCGGGCCGCTACGACAGCTATTCCGACGTCGGCGACACGACCAATCCGAAGTTCGCGGCCAATTGGGAGCCGGTGGAAGGCGTCAAGTTCCGCGCCAACTATGCCACCGCCTTCGTGGCGCCGCCGCTCGCGGTGATCGGCGATCCGAGCCAGGGCTATCTCTATGCTTCGGGCAGCGTCGGGCCGCAAAACGGTACCTTGTTCGTACCGATCGCGAATTATCCGGACGTGGTGTCGATCCCCGGCGCGTCCTGCACAGCGACCACCTGCACGATCGGCCTCACCTCCAATCCGGGCCTTCGGCGTCAGCTCGGCGGCGGCTTCACCCACGAGGTGCCGCAGACCGGCCAGAGCTATTCCTTCGGTGTCGACCTGTCGCCGCGCTTCCTGCCTGGCTTTGTTGCGGCGGTGACCTTCTTCCACAACAAGTTCGTCGGCGGCGTCAGCTCACCCAGCCCGTCGGCAATCGTCAACTCGGCGGGCCTGCGCAACCTGCTGACGCTCTGCCCGACCGGCTGCACCCAGTCGCAGATCGACACCTTCGCCAATATCGCCAACGGCGCGACTATCTCCGGCGCAGTGCCGGCGACGGTTTACTTCCTGCTCGATCAAAGCACGCGCAACGCTCTCAACCTGACGGTCGAGGGCATCGACGCCCAGTTCACCTATCGCCGGCCGATCGGCGACCTGGGCACCTTCACGATCGGAACTGCGCTCACCTACTTCACCAAATTCACGCAGAATTTCGGCGGAGGTACCGACTTCAACATCCTGAACACATCGGGGTACAACACCACCTTCCCGTCGGTGCAGTTCAAGAATCGTGCGCAGTTCGGGTGGGAAATGGGCGGCTTCTCGGCCGACCTGTTCTGGAACCATACCGGCGGCTATCGCAACTGGATCAGCAGCTCGGTGGCGCCGATCACGGTTAATTCCATAGGCAACCCGACCGGCGGCGGCGACCATGTCAAGGCCGACAACACCTTCGACCTCCATGTCCAATATACCATGAAGGGCGAGGGCATGTTCAACGGCTGGCAGGCCTATGTCGACGTGAAGAACCTCTTCGACAGCGATCCGCCCTTCTACAATGGCAACACCGCCGGCATTCTCGGCGGCGCGTGGGGCTATAACGGCTTCGTCTCCAACCCGATCGGACGCATCATTTCGGTCGGCCTTCGCACTAAATTCTGATCCCTCCCCTGTCCGCCCGCTCCCTTGCGGGGGCGGGCGGATCTTTTTGCCAGACGGAACATGACGACCATGGCGATCAGTATGCGTCCCCTGACGTACCGGACCAAACAACGGCCTCGACAACGCGCCACGATGATAGCGATAACAACATCGGAAAATGGGCGATCAATGCCCTTGGCAATGGAGTGGATCTGATGGCGATTGTCAGGAAACTGGCGCTGGGCGCGCTGCTCGCGAGCGGCGCGATGCTGGCAATGCCGGCGAGCGCGAAGACTGTGGTGCTCTCGCATTTCACCCTGATCGACGGCACCGGCCGGGCGCCGGTACGCGATGCAGCATTGATCATCGAGAACAAGCGGATCACCTGGGTCGGGCCGGCGGTGCGGCTGAAGGCGCCCAAGGGCGCGAAAATTCGCAACCTGGCAGGCAAGTTCGTCATGCCAGGCCTTATCGACAGCCATGTCCATCTCGGCCTGGTCGACGGGATCACCCAGGACCTCAAATATTATACCCGCGAGAATGTCGAGCGGCAGCTCCGTCTCTATGCGGCATATGGCGTAACGAGCGTCCAGGTGCTGGGCACCGACAAGGACGAGATCCACGATATCGTCCGCGACATCCGTGCCGATCCGGCAGGCCGGGCGCGGGTGTGGACCGCCGGGCGCGGCGTTGTGTTCAAGGGTAGCTATGGCGGGGTGCCCGGGCTCGACGCCCAGGTCGCGACCCCGGCCGAAGCAAAGGCGATGGTCGACCGCGAGGCGGCCAAAGGCGCCGACTTCATCAAATTATGGGTCGATGACGAGTTTGGCAGCCTGCCCGACCGGATGCCGCCGGCGATCAGCACCGCAGTGATCGACGAGGCGCACAAGCTGAGCAAGAAAGCGATCGCGCATGTCTTCTATCTCGACAATGCCCGCGAACTGACCCGCGAGGGCATCGACGGCTTCGCCCACGAAGTCCGCGATGCGCCGATGGACACGCAGCTGCTCTCCGACATGAAGGCGAAGGGCGTGTGGCAGATCGCCGCCACGCTCAGCCGCGAAGCATCGTTCACTTACGACCTGCTGCCCTTTGTCGACGATCCCTTCTTCTCGCGCGGCGTGACGCCGGCGGTGATCGACCAGCTCAAGGATCCGACACGGCGCAAGCGGCTCGCCTCGGGGCCGAACTTCCCGAAATATCCCGGCGTCCTCAACCTCGCGATGGCGAACTTCGCGCGCGAAGCGAAGGCAGGCATCCCATACGGCATGGGCACCGACAGCGGGCCGACCGCGCGCTTCCCCGGCTATTTCGCGCACTGGGAACTCGAGCTGATGGTCAAGGCTGGCGTCACCCCGCTCCAGGCGCTGACCGCGGCCACGGGGCGCAACGCCCAGCTCATGCATGCGACCAATGTCGGCACGCTCCAGGCCGGCAAGGCAGCCGATCTGCTGGTGCTCGACAAGGACCCGACCCGGGACATCCGCAATACCCGGACGATCGACATGGTGTTCGTGGCCGGCGAGCGCGTGCCGACGATCTGGCAGACCTGCACCGGCCGTCCTGCTGACGCCTGCGGAGCCGCCGGCCGGTGAGCCTGTCCCCGATCCCCCTTTCGGCGATCGTCTCGGGCGGCGGGCCGCGTCCGTCGCGGGTTCGGTACATGGTGCTGGGCTTCGTTATCGCCGCCTATTTCATCACGTATATGGATCGCGTCCTGCTGTCCGCGTCGGTGCCGTCGATCGAGAAGGAGTTCGGCTTCACCACCATCACCATGGGCTGGGTGCTGTTCTGCTATCAGATCGCCTATGCGCTGTTCCAGATTCCGGGCGGCTGGCTCGGCGACCGGATCGGGCCGCGGCTCGCAATGGCCGGGGTCGTGGTGTGGTGGTCGACCTTCACCGCGCTGACCTCGTTCAGCTGGGGCGCGACCTCGATGGCGATCTGCCTGTTCCTGGTCGGCATGGGCGAGGCGGGCGCGTTCCCGATCGCCAATCGCGCGCTGTCGCGCTGGATGCTGCCCTCGGAGCGCGGCCTGGCCCAGGGCGCGACTCATGCCGGATCGCGCTTCGGCGGCGCCGTGACGCCGGTGATGGTGGTGGCGCTGATCTCTGCCTATAGCTGGCGCGCGCCGTTCCTGATCTTCGCCGTGGTGGGCATGGTCTGGGCGGTGTTCTGGTATCGCTTCTATCGCAACACGCCGGCCGAACATGCGCTGGTCAACGACGGCGAGCGCGACACCATCACCGCGGCCCTTGGGCATTTCGCCAAGGGCAGGCGCATAGTGCCCTGGGGCCAGATCCTGTCCAACCCGCAGACCTGGCTACTGTCGGCGATGTATTTCTGCTATGGCTATGACATCGGCGTGTTCCTCAGCTGGTTTCCCAAATATCTGAGCGCGGCGCGTGGCTTCGATCTGGCGCAGATGGGTTTCTATGCCAGCCTGCCGCTGATCGCCGGGCTGATCGGTGACATTTCGGGCGGACTCACCTCGGATCTCATCCTGAAGCGCACCGGCAATGTGAAATTCGCGCGGCGAATCGTGTCGGTGGTCGGATTCGGGCTGTCGAGCGTCGCCGTGACGCTGGCCGCGCTCGCCGCCGATCCGATGATCAGCATTGCGTGGTTCTGCCTCGGTGTGTTCGCGCTCGAGCTGACGGTCGGCGTATCCTGGGCAGTGACACTCGATGTCGGCGGCGAGTTCGCCGGCTCGGCATCGGCCGTGATGAACACGCTGGGCAATATCGGCGCGTCGCTGGCGGTGGTCGCGACCCCCTATGTCGCCAAGGCCTATGGCTGGGGTGCGGCGTTCGGCATCATCGCCGGCCTCGCGCTTCTCGCCGCCCTGCTGTGCCTGACCGTCGACGCCTCGCGCCGCCTGTACGCCACCGAGCCAATAGTCGCGTGAAACGGAGTAAAATGATGAAACTTGCTTTGCTGACAACGTTGGGCCTGCTGGCCGGATCGAGCGCGCTTGCAGCGCCGCATGCCGATCCGGTGGCGGGCGCGACGGTGTTCAAGAAATGCGCCGCCTGCCACAGCGTCGACCCGTCGGGCCGCAACGGGCTTGGCCCCAATCTGCGCGGCGTGGTCGGCCGACGCGCTGCCAGGGCGCCCGGCTTCTCCTACTCGCCGGCGATGGCCGTCTCGAAGCTCGTCTGGAACGAGAAGACGCTCGCCCGCTTCCTCGCCGCCCCGAGACAGGTCGTTCCGGGCACGAGGATGACCTTTCCAGGCCTGCCCGGCGCGCAGGATCGAGCCAATGTCATCGCCTATCTCAAGCACGGCGACGCGAGAAAATGATCGCGATTTCCCTTTCACTTCCTCTTTCGGCAGAGATTCAATGACGATTTTCGGCGCCATGCGCCTTCCCCGCTCAGTTCTGTTCGGCGCCGGCCAGCGCCGCGCCATCGGCTCGGTGACTGCCTCGCTCGGCAGGCGCGCGCTGATCTGCACCGATGCCCGGCTGAGCGCAGACCCCGCTTTCCGGACGATGCTCGCCGATCTCGCGGCCGCGGGCGTCGAGACTCATGTCTATGACCAGACCCAGCCCGATCTGCCGATCGAATCGATCCTCGAATGCGTCGCGCGGGTGAGCGACTTCGCGCCCGATGTCGTGCTCGGGATCGGCGGGGGCAGCTGCATGGACCTGTCCAAGGTAGTTGCGGTGCTGCTCGCGCATGGCGGCCAGATCAGCGACTATTATGGCGAGTTCAAGGTGCCCGGCCCGGTCCTGCCCTTGGTCGCCGTACCGACCACGGCCGGCACCGGCTCCGAAGTGACGCCGGTCGCGGTCGTCGCCGACAAGGAGCGTGGCATCAAGATCGGCATCGCCAGCCCCCATCTGATTCCGGTCGCTGCGATCTGCGACCCCGAGCTGACGACCACCTGCCCGCCCGCGCTCACCGCCTGTTCGGGAGCGGATGCGATGACTCATGCAGTCGAGGCCTTCACCACGCTGGCGCGGCCGATCGACGCAATGCTGACTCAGGAGCATGTCTTTGTCGGCAAGAATGCGCTGTCGGATCATTTCGCCCGGCTCGCGGTCAAGAGCATCTGGGACAGCCTGAAGCCAGCCTATGACGATGGCAGCAACGCGGCCGCGCGCGAGGAGCTGATGCTCGGCGCGCTGGCGGCGGGCTGCGCGTTCGGCACCGCCGGCACGGCAGCGGCGCATGCGCTGCAATATCCGGTCGGTAATCTGACTCATACAGCGCATGGTGACGGCGTCGCGACGCTGCTCCCCTTCGTCATGCAGTTCAATCGTCCGGCCTGCACCCCGGCCTTTGCCGAGCTCGCCCGGATCGTCGGCCTGGGTACGCCGGAGAGCAGCGAGGAAATATTGTCGCAGCTCTTCATCGACGGCATTGCAGCGCTGTTCGCCTCGGTCGGCATTCCGAAATCGCTCGAGCAGCTTGGCCTGGCCGAGGACCAGCAGGAATTCGTCGCCGAGAATTCGCTGCTCGCCGGCCGCCTGATCAAGAACAACCCCCGCCCGCTCGATCTCGACGCGATGCGCCGCATCACCCGGGCAGCCTTTGCCGGCGACCGCGAGCGGCTGCTCGACGGCGTCAATTTGAACCTCCAGAAGGCAGACTGATGAAATCCCTGAATCACTACGACGCGCCCGCAGCCGGAGAGCACAAGGCGCCATTCGCGATCCCGACTGACCTGCTGATCGGCGATGCCTGGGTGGAGGGCAGCGCCCGCGGCAGAATTCCGGTGAGCAATCCGTCGACCGGCAAGGTGCTGACCATGATCGCCGACGGCAGCGTCGAGGACGGGCTCGCCTGCGTGTCGGCTGCCTATGACGCCGGCCCGGCCTGGGCGGCGACCGCGCCGCGCAAGCGCGCCGAGATCCTGGTGAAATGCTGGGAGATGATGATGGCCAACGCCGAATGGCTTGCCCAATTGATCAGCCTCGAGAACGGCAAGTCGCTGGCTGATGCGCGCGGCGAGGTCGGCTATGCTGCGGAATTCTTCCGCTGGTATGCCGAGGAGGCGGTGCGGATCAACGGCGAGCTGGCGATCTCGCCGGCAGGCAACAACCGGATCCTGGTCCAATATCAGCCCATCGGCGTGTCGCTGCTGATCACGCCGTGGAATTTCCCCGCGGCGATGGCCACGCGCAAGATCGCGCCGGCGCTGGCGGCGGGCTGCACCGTGATCCTCAAGGCGGCGGCCGAGACGCCGCTGACCGCGCTCGCCGTCGCCCAGATCATGCTCGACGCGGGAGTGCCCCCGGGCGTGGTCAACGTGATCAACACCAGCAATGCGCCCGGCGTATGCCGCGCGATGCTGCACGATCCGCGGGTGCGCAAGCTCAGCTTCACGGGCTCGACCGAGGTCGGCCGGATTCTGCTCCACGAATGCGCCGACCAGGTGCTGAGCGCCTCGATGGAGCTGGGGGGAAATGCGCCGTTCCTGGTGCTCGACGATGCCGATCTCGACGCGGCGATCGACGGCGCGATGATCGCCAAGATGCGCAACGCCGGCGAGGCCTGCACCGCGGCCAACCGATTCTATGTCCAGCGCGGTGTCTACGAAGCGTTCACCGCGAGACTGGTCGAGAAGATGGGCGCGCTGAAGGTCGGGCCGGGCTATGACCCGGCGACCGAGTGCGGCGCAATGATCAACCAGGAAGCGATCGACAAGATCGAGATGCTGGTCGCGGATGCCCAGGCCAAGGGCGCTCGCATATTGCTCGGCGGCAAGACGCCCCAGGGCGACGGCTATTTCTACCCGCCGACGGTGATCGCCGACATCCATCCCGAGTCGCTGATCCTGACGACCGAGGTGTTCGGGCCCGTCGCGCCGATCACCCCGTTCGACGATGTCGACGAGGCGATCCGGCTCGCCAACGCGACCGAGTTCGGCCTTGCCGCTTATGTCTATACCAGCGATTTGAAAAAGGGACTGGCGATCTCCGAGCGGATCGAGGCCGGCATGGTCGCGCTCAACCGTGGGCTTGTGTCGGATGCGGCAGCGCCGTTCGGCGGCGTCAAGCAGAGCGGGCTCGGGCGCGAGGGCTCGCATCATGGGCTGCATGAATATACCGAGGCCAAATATATCGCCGTGAGCTGGTAAGGCTCTTCGGGTCGCGAGGCGGCCGCTCCCGCATGGGGGCGGCCGTTTTGGCCTATTCGCGACCGCCCAAAACCGTCATGCCGGACGTGTTCCGGCATCCACTGCCCTGCACCCTCAACTCTCGGATTCGCGGCGCCGTGGACCCCGGAGCAGGTCCGGGGTGACGAAGTGTTTTTGGGATCGGACTCGATCCCAGTCGATCAATCCCCTGACCAGATCGGCGTCTTTTTCGTCTTCGCCAGGAACTCCTGCACGCCGCGGCGGAAGTCGTTGCTGCCATAGACGGTTGCGATCAGGTCCTGGATGTCGGGCAGATTGTCGAAGGTCATGCGGCGGATCGCCTCCTTGGTCGTCCGCGTGGTGAGCGGCGCGTTCTCCGCGGCGCGGTGGACCACGGCCTCGACCACGGCATCGAGCTCCTCGGGTTCGGCGATCCGATAGAGGAACCCGCTGTCGAGCAACTCTTGCGCGGTGATCATCTCGCCCAACAGCACCATGCGCTTGGCAATCTGCACCCCGATGGCGCCCCCGATCCGCGCATAGCTGCTGCTCGACAGGCAATTGCCGATGGTGCGGCCGATCGGCGAGCCGAACTTCGCGCTCGGCGTCGCAATGCGGAAGTCGCAGGCGCTGGAAATGTTGAGGCCGCCGCCGACTGCCCACCCCTCGACGATCGCTATCGTCGTCGCCGGGATCTTGTCGATCGAACGCATGAAGATGTCGATCTCGTTCTCATAAGCGACACCATCCGCGCCGCTCGCGAAATCGGCGAAGCCGCTGATGTCAGTGCCCGAGATGAACGCCTTGCCGCCGGTGCCGCGGAACGTGACGACGCGGACGCTCGGATCAGAGGCTAGTTCAACGCAGATGTCGTGAAGATCGACCCACATCTGGTGAGTCAGCGCATTATGCGCGGCGGGATTGTCGAACCGCACCCGGGCAATCGCGCCGTCGCGGTCGAGATGGGTCTGGCCGCTCATTCCGCAGCCGCCCGCATCGCCGGGAGCAGGCCTTTTTCCCGGAGCTCGCGGATGATCTCGTCCGAATGTTCGTTGATCAGGGGCGGCGGGAAGCGGACCTGTTGCGGGGTGCCGCCCATCTTCACCGGGAAGCCGAGCGCCTTGAAGCTGCCCTCGACGGGATGCGCGATCTCCTGCACCATGTTGCGCGCAACCGCCTGCTCGCTGACGACGGCCTCGCCATAATCGAGGATCGGTGCGGCGGGGACGCCGGCGGCGAGCAGGGCCTCGATCCATTCCTCCTTGGTGCGGTTGAGGAAGGTCGGGGCGAGATCGGCGATCAGCGCCAGGCGATTGGCGACCCGGGCGGCGTTGGTGGAATAGAGCGGATCCTCCTGCAATTCCTCGCGGCCGAGCACCTTGAGGAAGGTCAGCCACAGGCCCTGATTGGCGGCACCGATGACGAACCAGCCGTCCGACGCCTGCACTGCCTGATAGGGCGCCGACATGCGGTTGGCCGAGCCGATCGGGGTGGGCGACTTGCCCGTGCCCCAGAGCTCGGTCGTCTCCCAGATCGACAGGCCGAGCGCCGCCTCGAGCAGCGAGGCGTCGACATACTGGCCGACACCGGTCTTTTCGCGGCCGATGATCGCGCTGAGGATGCCGTACACCGAGAACAGCCCGGCGCCGAGATCGGCGACCGCGATCGAGTTCTTCGCCGGCTCCATGCCGGGAAAGCCGTTCGAGCTCAGCACGCCCGACATGGCCTGGGCGATCAGGTCGAAGCCCGGGCGCTGCGACCAGGGGCCGGTCTGGCCGAAGCCAGAGATGCTGGCATAGACAAGCCGAGGATTGATCGCGCTGAGCGTCTCATACCCCATGCCGAGTCGCGCCGCGACGCCGGGCCGGGCATTCTCGACCAGCACGTCCGCCGTCTTGACCAGCGCGTACAGCACCTCGCGGTCAGCCTCGTCCTTGAGATCCAGCGTGATGCTGCGCTTGTTGCGGTTGAGCGCGAGGAAGCCCGGGCTGTCCTCCCCTTTCAGGCGGAAGCCCATCGAATGACGCGTCGAATCGCCGACGCGCGGCGGCTCGATCTTGATCACATCGGCGCCCATGTCGCCGAGCAGCATGCACGCGAACGGGCCCGCCATGACCTGGGAGATATCGAGCACCCGGATCCCCGAGAGCGGCAGCGTCGTCATTGTCGGTTCCTCATTCTTCGTCATCAGGCGATAGCCTCGATCGAGCCGATACGCTGCTCCATTCCGGGCACGAGCGGTTTGTTCGGGTTGACCAGCGCCCAGATCACGCAGCCGGCGATGGCGAGCGCACCGGCGACGCCGAACGCAGCCGTCCAGCCATATTCAGCGGCGATCCAGGGGGTGAGCGACGAGGTCAGCGCGCCGCCGATCTGGCAGCCCATGTTCATGAATCCGGCGACCACGCCGGTATGCGGCCCGGCGATATCGGCGCTGACCGACCAGAACGAGCTTTGCGAGAGGTAGAGCGCGCCCGCCCCACCGGCCAGCACGACGACCGCGAGGCCGGTGCTCTGCGCCATCGAGCCAAGCACCACGAAGAGCGCGGTGAGGGCGAACGACACCATCGCGAGCCCGGACCGGCCGGGATAAAGGCCCCGCGCGGCGGTGACCCGATCGCTGATCCAGCCGCCCGACAGGCAGCCGAGCATCATCATCAGCGGCGGCAGCATCGAATAAAAGGCACTCGCCTTCAGGTCGACGTGCCGCGCCTCGGCGAGATAGATGAAGAACCAGCTGAAGAAGATCCAGGCGACATAGCCGAACGCGAAATAGCTGAAGAACAGGGCCCAGACATTGCCGCTCGAGAGGATCGCCCCCCAGGGCAAGGCAGCGCGCGGGGCGCCCGGCGCGACCAGCCCGGCATGGATATGCGCGAGCTCGGCGGGCGATACGCCTTCATGTTCCTCGGGCGTGTCGCGGGCGAGCCAGAACCAGGCGAGGCCGGCGATCAGGCCGATCCCGGCACAGGCATAGAAGGCGGCGCGCCAGCCATCGGCGATGATGATCGCGGTGATCAGCGGCGGGCTGAGCGTCGAGCCGGCGCCGACTCCGGCAAAAATCCAGCCATTGGCCTTGCCGCGTTCCTGTACCGGAATCCAGCGCGAGATGAACTGGTTGCCGGCCGGGTACATGACCGATTCGCCGGCACCCAGCGCGAAGCGAACGAGGATCAGCAGGATCAACGCGTGCGCGCCCTGCGGCGAGACAAGGGCAGTGAGGACGCAGAGCACGCCCCACCAGACCAGTGCGACCGCTAGCACGCGGCGCGGCCCGAAGCGCCAGGCGAGCCAGCCGGCCGGCACCTGGAAAACGGCATAGCCGATCAGGAAAGCGCTGAAGACCCAGCCGAGATGAATCTGATCGATTCCATATTCCTGGCGCATCTGGACGCCGGCGACCGAAATGTTGGTGCGATCGAGAAAGGCGACAGCGCTCAGCAGGAAAAGCATGAAAATCAACAGGATTCGTACCCGCGAGCGTCTTGCTGTCGCCATCATGTCCGGTCCCCTCACGCTGTTTTCGCCCGGCGCCGACCGCCGCAGGATCATATTGTATATGATATTGCACCCTGCTAGCATCGCTCGAAACAAAGAACAACGGCAGTCCCGGATGCCACGCAAGCGGGCAGTTGAAATCTTAGGGGAGATGGTTTGAAAAAGCACCGACTCGCGTGCGCGTTGATCGCGCCGATGCTGTTTGTCTCAGCCGCCGTCGCGCAATCAGCGCCGCCGACCAGGCCGCTGGCGCAGCGGATCGGACATACCAATCCCAGCAAGTACCGCCACAGCGAGGCGGTCCATAACGGCGCCGGATCAATGGAGTTCGCCCCGATCTTCGGCACCGATGCCCTCAGCACCAACCTGATCTTTGTCCATCGCGGGGTGATCGCGCCGCACAGCGGGATCGGCGAGCATTTCCACAACAATTGCGAGGAGATGTTCGTCATTCTCGACGGCGAGGCGCAATTCACCATCGACGGCCGCACGTCGCTGTTGAAGGGGCCCGCCGCGGTGCCGGACCGGATGGGGCATGCGCACGGCATCTACAATGCGACCGACAAGCCGCTGCAATGGGTCAATATCAATGTCGGCCTGACCAAGCTCTATGACGCGTTCAATCTCGACGATCCGCGCGTCGGCGTGCCGCTCGATCCGATTCCGCAATTCATCTCCGCGCGTTTCGACCCCGCGCTGCTGCGGCCGGTCGCCGGCATGGACGGCGGCACCGGCACGGTGATGTTCCGCCGCACGCTCGAGCCGAGCGTGTTCGCTACCCCCTGGTCCTATGTCGATCATCTCCGCATCCCGGCCGGCGCCTCGATCGGTGCGCGGACGATGCCTGACATGAGCGAGGTCTATCTGGTGCTGTCGGGCGACGGCGACGTGACGGTCGGATCGGAGACAGCGACCGTTCATACCGGTGATGTCATCCCCGTCGATCTCGGCCAATCCCGGTCGATCCGCTCCACGGGATCAGCACCGCTCGACGTGATGATCATCGGCGTCGCCCGCGACCTCGCCTCCAAGGCAGCCTTTGTCGCCGCCAATGCCCCCCGCCCGAGGATCGCCCGTTGAAGCACGCCTTGTTTCTCGCCACCGCCTTCATCGCCGTTTCAGCCCAGGCCGCGGGGCCATCGGGAAGCGACTGGCCGAGCTATGGCAATGACCAGGGCGCGACACGCTATTCGACGCTCAAACAGATCACGCCGGACAATGTCAGCAAGCTCCAGGTCGCCTGGACCTATCATATGCGCCCCGCCGGCTATGTGCCGCCGCCCTTGCCGCCAAACTTCCCGGCGGGCTTCCACCTGACCGGCTTCTCCTCGTCGCAGGCGACGCCGATCGTCATCAAGGGCGTGATGTATTTCCCCTCGCCGTACGGCAAGGTCGTCGCGCTCGATGCCGATACGGGCAGGGAGATCTGGACCTATCAGCTGCCCCAGCGCGACCAGGCTTCGACCCGCGGCGTGCAATATTGGCCCGGGACGAAAGGCGCCAGGCCCGAGATCGTGTTCGGCACCCGCAGCGGCCGGTTGATCGCGCTCGACGCGGCGACCGGCGTGCCCGTCCCGACCTTCGGCGACGCCGGGATCGTCGACATGAAGACGCCCGACGTGATGAACGGCAATCCCCGCTCGCAATACGGCATGTCGGGCCCGCCCGCCATTTACGGCGACCTGATCCTGACCGGCTCGCGCGTGCAGGAATCGCCGTCGCTTGGCGCGAAGGGCGATGTCCGCGCCTGGGATGCGCGCACCGGTAAGCTCGCCTGGACCTTCCACACCGTGCCGCAGCCCGGTGAGCCCGGCCACGAGACCTGGGAAGGCGACAGCTGGAAGAATCGCTCCGGCGTGAATGTCTGGACTCAGATCGTCGTCGACGAAAAGCGCGGCATTGCTTATCTGCCGGTCGCGGCGCCCGCTTTCGATCGCTGGGGCGGGGACCGCAAGGGCGACAATCTGTTCGGCAATTCGCTGGTCGCGGTCGATGCGCGGACCGGCAAATATCTCTGGCATTTCCAGGTGGTCCATCACGACATCTGGGACGTCGACCTGCCCGCCGCGACCCTGCTCGACGTAAAGAAGAACGGCCGGACAATCCCCGCCATCGCGGTCATGAGCAAGATGGCGATCCTGTTCCTGCTCGATCGGGTGACGGGCAAGCCGATCTATGACGTGAAGGAAGTCCCGGTGCCGACCGACACCGACATTCCGGGCGAACAGCCGTCGCCGACCCAGCCGATGCCGGCAGCGCCGCCGCCGCTCACCCGGCTGTCGTTCGACATGTCGGAGATCGCCGCGCTCACGCCGGAGATCAAGGAGCGGTGCCAGAAGCTGGTCGACCAGTATCACATCGTCTCGAGCAAGATGTTCCAGCCGCTCCGCGCCGATTCAGCGGTCGCCTTCTTTCCCGGCAGTCTCGGCGGGATCGATTATGGCGGCGGCGCTTTCGATCCGCAGCGCGGGCTCTACATCGTCAACGTCAATTCGCTCGCGAGCCCGCAACAGCTCGCCAAACAGGCCAATGGCTCCTGGGATCTGGCCGGCGGCTATGTCTATTTCATGGATCGCGAAACGCGTAACCCGTGCGGGCCGCCGCCCTGGGGCGAGCTGGTCGCCGTCAACGTCAATGACGGCACGATCGCGTGGCGCCGGCCGCTCGGCACCACCGACAGCCTGCCCGAGGGCAAGCGCGATACCGGCCGGCTGAGCTCGGGCGCACCGGTCGCGACTGCGACCGGACTCGCCTTTTTCGGCAGCACTGACGAAAACAAGATGCGCGCCTTCGATACGCGGACGGGCGAGGTGATGTGGACGGCGCCCTTGCCGGCCGCGATTTACGGCGCGACCATGACCTATCAAGGCAAGAGCGGCCGACAGTTCGTCGCCGCAGTGGATACCGGCGGATTCAACGGCGCGCCGGTATCGAGCGACGAAGTGATCGCCTTTGCGCTGCCGAAATAACCTTTGGAGTGATGGTCGAGATGCTGACGATACGCAGGACGGCGACGATGGTGACGGGGCTTGCTTTCGCCCTGGTGGCAACGCGGGCGCTCGAGGCTCAGACGGCGCCGACAACGCCGGCCGCGCCGACAGCAGCCACGCAACCGGCGCCTCCGCCGGGGCCTGGCCTCACGATCATCAACGAGAAGTGCAGCGGCTGTCACACCACAGCGAGCGTGTTCAGCCAGCGCCGCAGCCCGGACGACTGGGCAGCGACCGTTCAGCTGATGGTAGACCGCGGCGCTGATCTGTCGCCCGATGATGAAAATGTCGTGATCGGCTATCTCGCCGAGAATTTCACGGCACCGGCCAAGCCGGCGGCGAAATGAGGACGATAGGAACAAGGGGGATGACGATGAGGATCAGGCTGACATTCGCGCTCGCGCTGGGAAGCACGCTGGGATTGGCCGGCACCGCACCCGCCCAGGAGGTGCCGGCGCAGGCAACGCCCGAGATCGTGCGCCTCGACCCCGCCCTTGACGCGCTGATCGCGCCCGGCACGCAGATCGAACGGGTGGCGACCGGCTTCAAGTTCATCGAGGGACCGATGTGGCGCCAGGGCCGGCTTTGGTTCTCGGACGTCGGTGGCGAGGAGATCCGCGCCGTCACGCCGGAGGGCAAGGTCGAGCTCCTGGTCGCCCATGCCGGCGGCTATCCCAACCCCAAGCCCGGCAAGACGCTGGGACCGAACGCAATGGTCACCGACAAGGACGGCACGATCCTCTACGCCCAGCAGGGCGGCCGCAACCTCTCGCGACTCGATGCCAATCTCAAGATCACGCCCTTCCTGAGCACCTATCAGGGCAAGAAGATCAACAGCCCCAACGACCTGGTCTTCGCGAAGGACGGCGCGCTGTGGTTCACTGACCCGCCCTTCGGCCCGATGAACATGGAGCCCTCGCCCCCGCTCGAACAGCCATTTGCCGCTGTCTATCGCTACGCGAACGGCAAGCTCATGCCGATGGTCACTGACCTGAAGCTTCCCAACGGGCTCGGCTTTTCGCCGGACGGCAAGACCTTCTACGTCAACAGCTATGGGCCGGAGATGTTCACCCGCGCCTATGATGTCGGCCCGGGCGGTACGCTCTCCAATCCGCGGGTGCTGATCGCCTATGATCGCAGCATGGGCCGCGGCGGGCCCGACGGGCTGAAGGTCGACATGAACGGCAATGTCTGGAGCACCGGCCCGGGCGGCATTCGAATCATCACGCCGCAGGGCAAGGTGCTTGGCCTGATCAAGCTGCCCGAGGTAGCGGCCAATCTGGGCTTTGGCGGCCCCGGCTATCGCGACCTCTACATCACTGCGTCGACCAGCGTGTATCGCATCCATCTCAAGGTGATGGGAGAGATGCCACTCTATCGCCGCTGACGCTGACCTACCCCCCCCCCCCCGCGCCTTGCCGCTCGGGAGCACCTGGGCAGGGCGGTCCCCACGCCGCCCTGTCCTTTTTTTCCATCTTTCCCAAGAGTTCGCGCCGAGCCTTTTCGAATAACGGCTTATGCTATATCCTATAGGATCACTCGGGCAGCTGTGCTAGCTGCCGTTCAGGGCCGCGAAAGACTGCCCGTCACAGGAGCGTTGAATGTCCAGCTTGTCCAGACGAAGCCTGTTGTTGAGCACCGGCGCCACCCTGTTGCTGGCCAGGGCAGGTGTCGCAAAGACTGCGTCCGGGTGGACGCCGCCGCCGATCCCGCCCCACGACCCCAAGGTCGACACTGAATGGCGCCATTATGCGGCTGACCAGGCGAACACGCGCTACGCCCCGCTCGACCAGATCAACGCGGCCAATTTCAACGATCTCGAAGTCGCCTGGCGCTTCAAGACCGATGCGCTCGGCGCGCGGCGGGAATATCAGTTCGAGGTGACGCCGCTGCTGGTCAAGGGCCGGCTGTTCCTGACCGCGGGGGCGCGGCGCGACTGCATCGCGCTCGATGCGACGACCGGCGAGATGCTGTGGATGTACCGCATGGACGAAGGCCAGCGCGCCGCGAACTCGCCGCGTCAGCTCTCGGGCCATGGCTGCTCCTATTGGACCGACGGGACCAGGGAGCGGGTCCTGTTCGTCACCACCGGCTACCGGCTAGTGTCGCTCGACGCGGCGACCGGCATTCCCGACCCCGATTTCGGCGACAAGGGCGTGATCGACCTCAAGGCCGATTTCGACCAGCAGATCGATCCGCTGACCGCTGATGTCGGCCTGCATTCGACGCCGCTGGTCGTGAAGAATGTCGTGGTGGTCGGCGCTGCCCACAGCGCGGGCGATGTGCCGGCGACGCGGTTCAACGTGAAAGGCTATGTCCGCGGCTTCGACGTCACGACAGGCAAGCGGCTGTGGATCTTCCACACCATCCCGAAAAAGGGCGAATTCGGCTACGACACCTGGCTCGACGGCGATGCCGACCAGGCGGGCAATGGCGGCGTCTGGGCACAGATGTCAGCCGACGAGGAGCTCGGCCTGGTCTATCTCCCGATCGAGCTGCCGACCGGCGACGAGATGGGGCTGTATCGCCACGGCGCGGCGCTGTTCGGCGAATCGCTGGTTGCGGTCGACATCATGACCGGCCAGCGCAAATGGCATTATCAGTTCGTCCATCACGGCCTGTGGGACCGCGATATCCCCTGCGCGCCGATCCTGTGCGACATTCCGCATGAGGGCAGGATGGTGAAGGCGCTCGCCCAGCCGACCAAGCAGGCCTTTCTGTACGTCCTCAACCGCGAGACCGGCAAGCCGATCTGGCCGATCGTCGAGCGCAAGGTCCCAGCCGGCGACGTGCCGGGCGAATGGTATTCGCCCACCCAGCCCTTCCCGACCAAGCCGCCGGCCTATGACCGCCAGGGCTCGACCCCGGACAATCTGATCGATTTCACCCCCGAGCTCCATGCCGAGGCGCTCGAGCTGGTCAAGAATTACGTCACCGGCCCGCTTTATACGCCGCCGACGCTGAGCAAGCCGGGCGGCCCGTTCGGCACGCTGGTCGCGCCGGGGCTTCAGGGCGGCACCAACTGGCCGGGCGGCTGCTACGATCCCGAGACGTGCAAGGTCTATGTCTATTCCAAGACGACGATGCAGCCGATCGGCATCGTGCCGAGCACCGACAAGAATGTCTCCGATTTCGCCTATGTCCACGGCATGGCCGGGGTGCCGCCCCAGGCGCAGCACGCAATGGGTGCTGCGAACGAAGGCAGCTTCCGACCGCCGCCCCCGCCGCCGCCTGGCGCCCCCAAGGGGCCGCGCCCCGGCCCGGTCAGCGTACGCGGCCTGCCGCTCATCAAGCCGCCCTATGGCCGGATCACTGCGATCGACCTGACCCGGGGCGATATCGCCTGGCAAATCGCGCATGGCGAGACGCCGGACAATATCCGCAACCACCCCGCGCTGAAGGGCCTGAAGATTCCCCGTACCGGCCGCGAGGGCAATCTCGGGCCGCTGTGCACCAAATCGCTGGTAATCTGCGGCGAGGCCGGATTCTTCACCAACCCGCAGGGCGTGCGCGGTGCGATGCTGCGCGCCTATGACAAGGCCACCGGCGAGGAAAAGGGCGCCGTCTATATCCCGGCGCCACAAAGCGGATCACCGATGACCTATATGCTCGGCGGCCGCCAATATCTTGTCGTCGCGATCGGCGGCGGCAACTATAGCGGTGAGCTGGTTGCGTTCAAACTGCCCAGGGAGACATGAGTATGCGTACCCCCTTCAAGCCCTCCGCCGGACGGGCCGCGTTGCTGGCGGCGACCGGCCTGTTCGCGGTGACCATTGCGGTTGCAACGCGCGCGCAGGCGCCGGCCGCCAATGTCTGGGGCGGGGTCTATACCGCCGACCAGGCAAGCCGCGGCAAGGCGGCCTATATGACGAGCTGCGCGAGCTGCCACGGCCCGGCGCTCGCCGGCGGCGATTCAGCCCCGGCGCTGATCGGCGGCACCTTCCTCAACAACTGGAACAGCACCACCACGGGCGACCTGTTCAGCCGAATCCATGATACGATGCCGGCGAACGACCCGGGCAGCCTGGGCGGCAAGACGGTCTCCGATATCGAAGCCTTCATTTTCCAGGCCAACGGCTTCCCGGCGGGCACGACACCGCTGCCGAGCGAACCGGCAATGATGGCGGGAACCAAGATCCTCGGCACCAAGCCGGCGGGATGAGCCGGGCGCGTGGCGGACCTGGCGGTCCGCCGCGGATTGTACCAATCCGGCTGAACTTGATCGCCTGGGCGTCGTTCGATCGTCCTTTCGCGATTCGATCGGATATCCTATAGTTCCCGCATTGGACGCTTCGGCGCCGTTCCAGTTCGAGACCCTATGGAAAACCCCGACCCCCCCTTGTCTTATCCGCCGGCAGGCTATCGCTCGCCCCGCCCGGCGCCGGTGCCGACATTGGTGGCCTGGGCGCATGAGCATTTGCTCTCGATGCTCGTCTCGATGGAGATCGCCCCGGGAACGCGGATCGGCATCGACGCGGTCGCACGCAAGCTCGGCATCTCGCAGACCCCGATCCGCGAGGCACTGAGCCGGCTCGAAGCCGAAAAGCTCGTCATCAAGGTGCCCAATGTCGGCTATCACGCCAGCGCGCAGATGACCCCGTCGGAAGTCAGCGACCTCTATGTGCTGCGCCAGCTGATCGAGCCCTATGCGGCCGCCCGCGCCGCCGAATCGATGACCGACGAGACGCTCCGTCAACTTGCGGCGATGGAAGAGGAGATGGACCGGATCCAGGCCGAAACCGGCGTCGCTTATGCCCGCTTCGCCGAGGCCGACGCGATGCTGCACAGCCTGGTCGCGACCGGGAGCGGCAACCCGCTGATCGCCGACACCATCGCGCGGCTGCACATGCATCTCCACATCTTCCGCTTCCTGTTCAACACCAACGCTCCGCAGGAAGCCGCACAGGAGCATGCCGAGATCATCCACGCCCTGCTCGCGCGCGATCCGGCGGCAGCCGAAGCGGCGATGCGCACCCATCTCGAACGATCGCGGGTGAGGATGGAGGAGGCATCGGTGCGGATTGCCGCCCGAACCAGCCCCGAGCCACGCGCCGTGAGCCCGGCACGGCGGGGCGGAATCTAGGCGATCGTCGACGGCGCTGGCGAGCCCGGCGCATCGCCCTGTCGCTGCGCGGCGCCATCCCGGCCGGGGCTGCCGGCATTTACGTATTTTTCCTGAGAGTCCTTCTCGGCGATCCGGGCTTAATTGCGAGCCACCGACCGAGACGGCTCGCCCCCCGAGCCGCTTACGGTGGTAAAAAGTCGGCCGGGCGACCATCTCCCCCCAGAAGGCCGCCCGGCCGCGTCTCTCCCGCACAAATGATTGTCCAATACGTTGCGCCGCGCGTGACGCGCATGCCGCATCGGCGCCCCGATCAAGCGAGGCTCTTCGATCGGCTGAATGCGGGCGGCCAGCGCCGCAGATGACGGGCGGAAATGGATGCCCCGTGAGGATTCGAACCTCAATTAACGGAGTCAGAGTCCGTAGTCTTACCTTTAGACGACAGGGCAGCGCGGCTGGCGATCTAGGGTGGCAGGCGCTGGCTGTCAACCGAGCCGCGGCGGACTGCTTGCCGCAAGCCGCGCCCTGCGCTACCCCTTGCGTCAAGCACCGAACGGCAGGCCTGCGCCAGCCGCGACGGCAGAACATAATAGCGAGTACACACGGCATGGCGGATCACTCGCCGAAAATGCCGTACCGGCAGGATCGTCCTGCCCGTCCGGCGCCGACTCCCAATGCCACCGCGGCAGGGCGCCCGCGTTGGCCAGAGGCGCGCCATTTCGCCGCGCTCGACCTAGGCACCAATAATTGCCGCCTCCTGATTGCCCGGCCACAGGGCACGGGCTTCGCGGTGGTCGATGCCTTTTCGCGAATCGTCAGGCTGGGCGAAGGGCTCGCGGCGACCGGACGCCTCAGCGACGCGGCCATCGACCGGACGCTTGCCGCGCTGAAGGTCTGTGCCGACAAGCTGAAGCGCCGCAACGTCGCGCTCTCACGCTCGGTCGCGACCGAGGCGTGCCGCCGCGCCAGCAACGGGACGGAGTTCATCGCCCGCGCCTATGCCGAGACCGGCATCCATCTCGACGTCATTTCGGCCGAGGAAGAGGCGCGGCTCGCGGTGCTCGGCTGCCACGCGCTGATAGAGCCCGGCGACGACCCGGCGCTTGTGT
This sequence comes from Sphingomonas oligophenolica, assembly GCF_039522915.1. Lineage (NCBI taxonomy): Bacteria > Pseudomonadati > Pseudomonadota > Alphaproteobacteria > Sphingomonadales > Sphingomonadaceae > Sphingomonas > Sphingomonas oligophenolica. The sequence continues at coordinate 122,771 of NZ_BAAAEH010000010.1, read as the reverse complement.
TCGACATCGGCGGCGGATCGACCGAACTGGTGCTGATCGACACCCGCCCGCGCGTGCCAGTCGTGCTCGACTGGCACAGCGCGCCCTGGGGGGTCGTCTCGCTGACCGAAAGCGTGGGCAGCGGCGACGGGCGGGACGGACTCGCGGTCGCCTATGCCCGGATGCGCTCCCTTGTCGCCGAAAGCTTTGCCGGCTTTGCCGGCCGCCTGCCGCGCAACATCGACCGCCCGCGGCTGCTCGGGACCAGCGGCACGGTGACGACGCTCGCCAGCGTCCATCTCGGCCTGTCGCATTATGACCGCTCGGCGGTCGACGGGCTGATCGTGCCGGCAAGCTCGATGCGCAAGATCAGCAGCGACCTGTCGCGGATGAGCCTCGCCGAGCGCGCCACCCTGCCCTGCATCGGCACCGAGCGCGCCGACCTGGTGGTGGCGGGGTGTGCGATCCTCGAGACGATCATGGATCTATGGCCCGCCGAACGCCTCGGCGTTGCCGATCGCGGCATTCGCGAGGGCATCCTGCGCCGGTTGATCGGGGGGAAAGCCCTGTGAGCAAGGACACGCGATGAGCAAGGATGGGGGCGGCCTCAGGGTCCGCGTCAAGACAGCGCGCCGGCGCACCGCGCAATCGACGCGCTGGCTCGATCGCCAGCTCAACGACCCCTATGTGAAGCGCGCCAAGGCGGAGGGCTATCGCAGCCGGGCCGCCTACAAGCTGATCGAACTCGACGAGCGGTTCGGATTCCTGAAGGGAACCAAGCGAGTCGTCGATCTCGGCATCGCCCCGGGCGGCTGGGCGCAGGTTGCGCGCCGGCGCCTGCCGCGCGCGGCGATCGTCGGGATCGACCTGTTGCCGGTCGATCCGATCGACGACGTCGTCATCCTCCATATGGACTTCATGGACGACGCAGCACCCGACAGGCTGATCGAGGCGCTGGGCGGCGCGCCCGACCTCGTCCTGTCGGACATGGCCGCCAACACCGTCGGCCATCCCCAGACCGATGCCCTACGGACGATGGCGCTGGTCGAGGCGGGGCTCGCCTTTGCCGTCGATGTGCTCGAGCCCGGCGGGGCGTTCATCGGCAAGGTGTTCGCGGGCGGCGCCGATTCGGCGCTGGTCGCCGAACTCAAGCGCAACTTCAAGACAGTGAAGCATGCCAAGCCGCCGGCGAGCCGCAAGGGATCGTCCGAATGGTATGTCGTGGCGCAGGGGTTCAAGGGGCGGAGCGCCACCGCCTGACAGCAAAAGGCCCGCGAATCACGCGGGCCTTTCAACTCAAGCAAGACGGCGAAGGCTCAGCCCTCGTAATCGCCGCCCAGATTCTGGTTGCGCGGGGGCGCGGCCGCAGTGAGGCGGAGCGCTTCGGCCGAGGCCGCGAGGCTGCCGATCTCGTCGGGCGTATCCTCGTCATCGACCTGGACGCGCTGCAGGCCCGAGACGACCGCTTCCTCGAGGTGATTCGGACGGACGGTTTCCTCGGCGATCTCGCGGAGCGCGACGACCGGATTCTTGTCACGATCGCGATCAATGGTGAGATCGGCGCCGCCGGAAATCTGCCGCGCACGCTGCGCTGCATAAAGTACCAGGTCGAACCGGTTGGGGATCTTGTCGACGCAATCCTCGACAGTGACGCGCGCCATGAACGGCTTCCTTCGCAACAACGATAAAAGAGAAGACGCGCGATCTAGGGCGCGCGCCCTCCCAAGTCAAGGAAAGCAGCTTGCGCGGGCGCGCGGGCGGAAAGCGGCTTGCGCGCGCTCGCGCGCGTGGCCATCACCCTTTCGTGCCAGAACCCGCGATCCAGCCGAGCTTCACCGTCGACGGCAACCAGCTGACGATGCTCGACACCGGCCCGCGGCGGCTCGACGCGCTGATCGCGCTGATCGAGGGCGCCGAGCGGACGCTGCGCATCATCTATTATATCTATGTCGACGATGGAGCCGGCGCCCGGGTTCGCAAGGCGATGATCGATGCCGCGACCCGCGGCGTGAAGGTCCACCTGGTCGTCGACGGCCTTGGCAGCGAGCTGGCCGAGCAGCACCGATTCTTCGAGCCGCTCCGTGAGGCCGGCGTCGATGTGTGCCGCTTCGTGCCGCGCTGGGGGCGGCGCTATCTGCTGCGCAACCATCAGAAGCTCGCGCTGGCCGACGAGGGGCGCGCAATCATCGGCGGTTTCAACGTCGAGGACAGCTATTTCGGCACGCCCGCCGAACAGGCCTGGCGCGATCTCGGTCTGCTCGTCGAGGGGCCGGCAGCGGGGCATATCGCCGGCTATTTCGATTCGCTCGCGCGCTGGACCCGGCACCCCAAGGCGCCGCTACGCGCGCTGCGCCGCTCGCTCCAGGCCTGGAGCGAGCCCCAGGGCAAGACGCGATGGCTGTTCGGGGGCCCGGGCCGGAAGCTCTCGCCCTGGGCGCGCGCGATCAAGCGCGATCTCCAGACGGCGCGCAAGACCGACATCATCGCCGGCTATTTCGCGCCGAGCCCCGGCATGCTCAACCGGCTCGACCGGGCAGGCATGCGCGGCCGCGTTCGAATCGTGCTGCCGTCCAAGAATGATCACGGCGCCGCGATCTGGGCGTCGCGCTTCACCTATGCCGGCTTGCTGCGCAAGCGCGTCGAGATCTACGAATATCAGCCGACCAAGCTGCACACCAAGCTCTTCGTGGTCGACGATGTCGTCTATATCGGCTCAGCCAATTACGACGTCCGCAGCCTGTTCCTCAACCTCGAGATGATGCTTCGGATCGAGGACACCGGCTTTGCCGCTCATGTCCGCGGCTATGTCGATGGCGAGATCGCCGATTCGGAGCGAATCACCGCAGCGCTCTACAAGGCGCGCACCAACTGGTGGGTGCGGGTGAAGCAGGCGGCCGCCTTTTTCGTGATGACGGTGCTCGATTTCAACGTGACCAAGCGGCTGAACTTCGGACCCGAGCAGCGTTGAAGGAGGCGCCGCCGGGATCCGCGCCGGGTGATTTCCGCTGTTCCCGCTGTTTTTCGAAAAATTCTTTTTCGCCGCTGTTATGTAGGGTTTTGGGAACAATTTTCTTAGGCGTTATCAAAAGCTTGTACGCGATTTCGCTGTTATCGCATAACAGCGGCGGAACAGCGGCGATAACAGCGGCGGAATCGCCGGAACAGCGGGATAACAGCGGCGCGGCCCACCGGAACAGCGGTGGGCGTCGTTACGATAGTGCAGTCATGTCAAAGAGCGGGGACGCCGACACGACGTCCGTCCGCATCGTTGCGCGATTGCCGGCTCGATTGAATCGATTCACCGCTCCGGACGGGCCAGGCGATGCCGGTTCAGTCCTTCCAGGCCCAGTAAAGCTGGGCCGGCGGAACGTTCCACCATTCCATGTCGTGATCGATACGCGGCAGATAGGGCTCGATGAAGTCACGGCATTTGGGCGAGAATTGATACACCAGAAAGGCGCCGCCCGGGCGAAGCACATCTGCGGTCGCCTGGCCGATGGCGTCGCCGACACCCGCGGGGAGAGTCGAAAAGGGCAGCCCCGACAGGACGTAATCGGCGTGATCGAAACCATGATCGTTGACGATCTGGCGCACATCGGCGGCTGAACCGCCAACCGCCATGAAGCGCGGATCGGTGATCTCGTGGCGCAGATAGCGGATGAAGTCCGGGTTGGTATCGATCGCGATATATTTGGCGTCCGCCGGGAGCCGCTCGAGGATGTGCGGGCAGAAGGTGCCGACGCCGGGGCCATATTCGACGAACAGCCTGGTATTCTCCCAGTCGACCGGGCCAAGCATCTTGCGGATCAGCTTGCCCGACGAGGGGACGATAGACCCCACCATCACCGGATGCTTGAAAAAGCCCCGCAGGAACATCCCCCAGGGCGAGGGCACGCCGGCAGCGGCCCGGCGCTGACGTCGGGCGGCGGTGGTCGAAACGGTCACAGGCGATCCCTTTTGAAACTGGACTGACTCATGTCTGTCGCAATCCTGTAACGAACATTCAAGCTTTAGGGTTGCGATCTCCTTTCGATCCGGCGTGATCCTGGCCCCGTTCGGGGTTGCACGAGAGGATGAAGCGCCTAATCGGAGGCAATGCGCAGCGACCGATCCGGCCAGATCGTGGTGATCTTCCTTTCTATCCGCACCGGAGCCGATGACGCCGGCTATGGCGCAGCCGCGGCGGCGATGGAGTCGCTCGCTGCAGCGCAGCCCGGCTATCGCGGCATCGAGAGCACGCGCGGCACCGACGGGCTTGGCATCACCCTGAGCTTCTGGGCTGACGAAGCGAGTGCGCTGCAATGGCGCGACCACCCCGAGCACAAGGCGATCCGCGATGCCGGGCGCGACCGCTGGTATCAGCGCTATGAGGTGATCGTATGCGCGGCGCAGCGATCCTATGCGTGGGAAAAAGGGTGAGAAGCCCGGCGATCAATCGCGACTTCGCCTTGCTGTTCATGGTGATGCTGACGATCGCGGCGGGAAATACGGCGCTGCAATCAGTGCTGCCCGCGCTCGGGCGCGAACTCAAGGTCGCCGACAGCGCGGTGGCGGCCGCCTTTTCAGTCTCGGCGCTGCTCTGGGTGCTCGCCGCGCCCTACTGGGCAAAGCGCTCGGACCGGCACGGCCGCCGTGCGATGATCCTGCTCGGGATCGGCGGCTTCAGCGTATCGCTGTCGCTGTGCGGCCTGTTTCTCGCTGCCGGAATCAATGGCTGGATCAGCGGCACCGCGGCGTTCATCTGCTTCATCGCCGGGCGGCTGATCTACGGAACCTTTGGCGCGGCGGCACCTCCCGCGGTGCAGGCGCTGGTCGCCGGACGGACGAGCCGCGAGGAGCGGACGCGCGCGCTGACCCTGCTCGGGTCGGCCTTCGGGCTCGGCACGATCCTGGGGCCCGCGATCGCGCCTTATCTGATCCTCGGCGGCATCGGCGCGGTGACGATCGGGCTTTCGGGACCTGCTTTCCTGTTCGCCCTGTTCGGTGCGGGCATGTTCCTCGCTGTATGGCGCCGCCTGCCCAACGACCTGACGCCGCAGCCGGGCACGCACGGCGCCGCCAATGCCTATCCCTCGATCGGCGGGCAAAGCTCGGGCGCCAGCGTCACCGCCGCGACCGAGCCCCACAGCGAGCATGTCGGCTATGCTGATCCGCGCATCCGCGCCTGGATGATCGCCGGGCTGGTGATGGGCCATGCCCAGGCGATGACCGGGCAGGCGATCGGCTTTCTGGTCATCGACCGGCTGCATGTCGCGCCGGCCGACGCGCTTCAGCCGACCGGCATCGTGCTGATGATGGGTGCCGGCGCCGCCTTGCTCGTGCAATGGGGAATCATCCCGCTGCTCGACCTGAAACCGCGCCAGCTCGTGCTGACCGGGCTGGTGTTCGCCAGCGCGGGCTGCGCGATGACCGGGCTTGCGACCTCGCTTTACGGCATTGCGACCGCCTATGCGCTTGCCTCGATCGGCTTCGGCTTTACCCGGCCGGGCTTCACCGCCGGCTCCTCGCTCGCGGTGGGGCATGCAGCGCAGGGGTCGGTCGCCGGCAAGGTGACGTCGATCAACGGCGCGGCGTTCGTGCTCGGGCCGTCAATCGGCGTCGGCCTGTACGAGTGGCGGCATGCGCTGCCCTATCTGACCGCGAGCGCCGCGCTTGTGCTGATGTTCGGCTATGCATGGGTGGCGTTGCGCGAACCGCGCCACGACTCCTGGCCGTCGGGCGCTTAGCTAGAACATCGTGCGTTAGATCAGGACCGCTACCCGCTCAGGACGAATGGCTCAGATTTTACGCCGGCTGCTCTCATCGGCGGCGGCTGTGACAATCCATGTCGCAGCTCGCAGACTCACTTTGCCGCCTTGCTCGCGCGCCGACAGAGCGGCGCGCACCAGCGGCTCGGCTTCGGGAAGGAGCGCCGGCGCTTCCCTCAGGATCTTTCCCAAGGCACCGACGCGTGTGACCACTTTCACCATCGCGTCGGCATCGCCGCTGGACACGCGGCTGTCGTTGGCTGTGATGGTGATATCGTGAAAGCCTGCTGCTCGAAGAAGCTGATCGATCGTGTCGGCACTCTCGAAGCTGAAGGGCGTGCTATCGACCATGGCGCCGAGACCGGCGGCCTCCACCGGACCGAAGTCCAATTCATTCTCCCGCATCGATCTCCAGCAGACAAAGCCTATCCTCCCGCCGTGCTTCAGCATTCGACGCATGTTCGCAAAGGCGACGATTGGATGAGCAAAGAACATCATTCCAAAACGAGAGAAAATGCAGTCGATGCTTTGATCAGGCAGCGTCAAGCCTGCGGCATCCCTTTGCAACACCGTCACTTGAGGCAGATGCGCTGTCCTGGCGCGCGCGACCGCCAGGACGCGCGGCGCGATGTCGACGCCGATGACGCAGCCGGCTGGTCCTACCCGATCGACCAACTGCAAAAGCGATTCGCCTGCACCGCACCCGACGTCCAACACCGTCTGGCCGCTCGCTGGAGCCAGGGCATCCATGGCGATCAAGCCAAGCGGAGACATTTGCAGATCGATGAGCTCGGCCAGCTCAGCCCGCGCCTGATCTCCCGGATCCTGCACTGTGGGGGGCGCCGTCATACCTCAGGTCTGCGAGGGAAATGGTCAAAGCGCAATGTCAGCTTATGCCGGTGCGGCATGATCGTCAGCGGCCGATCCTTCGGCACTTCCGGCCGGTCCTCGTATCGATCCCGAACCGTCGGAGCCGGTATCGGGTTCCGGGAGCTACCGAAGCCCCCGGAACCCAAGGTCGCCGGATAGCGAACTGCCAGGCCACCGCCCTGTGGATGCAGGACGAGACGCCCCGAGCATTTTCTGATCATCCCGGGGCATGACGACCTGCTGCCCGCCCTTAATCGCTCTCCTTCGGACCGCGCGATCGAAGCTGGCCGTGCGTGATGAAACCGATCGGCTGGATGGCCGAGGCTTCCTGCTTAAGCCGCGCGGCCATCTGTTCATACTCCCGCTCCATTTCGGGTGTTACCGAAGCGCGCGAGTCGAGGAGCGCCTCCTCGAAATGCGCCATCGTCACCTCGGCTACACTGAGCGACTGGCGCAGCGCGACGAGACCGGCGCGGCGGACCAGATCCTCGAGATCGGCGCCGGTGAAGCGCTCGGTGCGGCTCGCCATCTCGTCGAGATCGACATCGGGGGCGAGCGGCATCTTGCCGGTCTGGATCGCGAGGATGCGTCGCCGCCCGGCCTTGTCGGGCACGCCGACATAGACCAGCTCGTCGAAGCGGCCCGGGCGCAGCAACGCCGGGTCGATGAGGTTCGGCCGGTTGGTCGCGCCGATCACCACAACCGATTGAAGCTCCTCGAGCCCGTCCATCTCCGACAGAATGGTGTTGACCACCCGCTCGGTCACCTGCGGCTCGCCCATGCCGCCGCCGCGCGCGGGGACCAGCGAATCGAGCTCGTCAATGAAGATGATGCACGGTGCCACCTGGCGCGCCCGGGCGAACAGGCGCGCGATCTGCTGCTCCGATTCGCCATACCATTTGCTCAGCAGGTCGGACGATTTGGTGGCGATGAAATTCGCCTCCGCCTCACGCGCGACCGCCTTGGCGAGCAGGGTCTTGCCGGTGCCGGGCGGGCCGTAGAGCAGAAAGCCCTTGGCCGGCCGGATGCCGAGGCGACGGAACGCGTCGGGATCCTTGAGCGGCAGCTCGACGCCTTCCTTCAGGCGCGCCTGCGCCTTGTCGAGCCCGCCTACATCCTCCCAGCGGACCCGCGGCGCCTCGACCATCACTTCGCGCATCGCCGAGGGCTGGACGCGCTTCAGCGCATCGAGGAAATCCTCGCGCGTGACCGCCAGCGTATCGAGCACTTCGGGCGGAATCGTGCCCTCGGCGAGATTGAGCCGCGGCATGATCTTGCGCACCGCCTCGATCGCCGCCTCGCGGGCGAGCGCGGCGATATCGGCGCCGACAAAGCCGTAGGTGGTCCGGGCGAGCTCGCCGAGATCGACCTTGTCGCCGAGCGGCATGCCGCGGGTATGGATGCCGAGAATCTCGCGGCGGCCGCGCTCGTCGGGCACGCCGACGACGATCTCGCGATCGAACCGGCCGGGCCGGCGCAGCGCTTCGTCGATCGCCTCGGGGCGATTGGTCGCGGCGATGACGACGACATTGGTACGCGCCTCGAGCCCGTCCATCAGCGTCAGCAGCTGCGCGACGAGCCGCTTCTCCGCCTCGCCCGAGACCTGGCCGCGCTTCGGGGCGATCGAATCGATCTCGTCGATGAAGACGATCGACGGCGCCGCCTTGGCTGCATCCTCGAACACCTGGCGCAGCTTGCTTTCCGATTCGCCATACGCCGACCCCATGATCTCGGGACCATTGATCAGGAAGAATTCAGCCGCCGATTCATTCGCGACGGCACGGGCGAGCCGCGTCTTGCCGGTGCCGGGCGGCCCATGAAGCAGCACGCCCTTGGGCGGATCGACGCCGAGGCGCTGGAACAGCTCGGGATAGCGCAGCGGCAGTTCGACCATCTCGCGGAGCTGGTCGATCGTCTGCCCCATGCCGCCGATATCGTCATAGGTGACATCGGCGCGGCGCGCTTCCTTGGGCTCCTCATATTCGGGGCGGAGCTCGATCTCGGTATTCTCGTCGACATGGACGACGCCCTTGGGCGTCGTCGCGATCACCGCGAGACGGATCTCCTGAAGCGCATAAGCGGGCGCGCGGAGGAATTGCTGGACCCCGGGAGGCATATTGTCGACGCGCTGCTGGCCGGCAGTCGCCACGACATCGCCCTGGGTGAGCGGGCGGCCGAAAAAGGTGCGCTTGAGCGCGCTCGATGAGCCCTGGAGCCGCAGATTCTGCTGGGCGGGGGCGAAGACGACACGCGTCGCTGGTTTGGATTCGACCTTGCGGATCTCGACGAAATCGCCCGAACCAACCCCGGCATTGGCGCGCTGCAGGCCGTCGATCCGGATGATCTCTAGTCCTTCGTCCTCGGCATAGGGCGCGACCACGCGCGCCGGCGTCGTGCTCTTGCCGACGATCTCGATCACGTCCCCTTCGCCAATGCCGAGCGCCGCCATCAGCGCACGCGGGACATGGGCAAGCCCGCGGCCGCTATCTTCGGGCCGCGCATTGGCGACCTGCAATTTCCGGACGGGGACTTCGCTATCCGCCATGTAAGGATATCCTCTGGAGCTCATCGTTGAGCGCGCGACATAGGAGGCAGGTTCCCGTTATGCGAGCATTTGACCAGGAGGTTCGCACAAGCCGCTGAAATAAAGACAAAAAAAGGGCCGATCCCGAGGGACCGGCCTGGAAAGTTTTAGGAGAGGATGCCTGAAAGGCACCCCCTATGTGCGCCGCAGCGGTTTATGTTGCAAGTGCGAAGTAAGACGCGGTGATTGCGTCTGATGCAATCGGCACTGGCAATATGCCGAGGGGGAATGCTAGGTTTAGAGAAGTGGGTATATGATGCACTGCACAAGGGAGCGCTACCAAGATGCGTAGATTGCCGCCGTTGACCGCGATCGAGGCGTTCGTCCAGGTCGCCAGGCTCGGGTCGATCAAGGCTGCCTCGCAGGAGCTGGCGCTGTCGCCGCCTGCGCTCAGCCGGCGCGTCCAGGCGCTCGAGCGCTTCATCGGCAAGCCATTGTTCGATCGCCGGCATCAAGCGGTGGTACTCAACGCTGATGGCGAGCGGCTGCTCCAGCAGATCGCGCCGGCGCTCGACAGCCTCTCCGACGCGGTCGAGGTGATGACCAGCGGCACCGATGTGCTGCGGCTGCGGCTCGGCATCCTGCCGTTGTTCGCCTCGCAGCGCCTGTTTCCCCGCCTCGGCGAGTTGCGGGCGAAGCATCCCGAGCTCCATCTCGACATCGATACCGCGGCGCACGGCCTAGCCCGGCTCGGCGACGGGCTCGATGCGGTGATCGCGCTCGCCCGCGAAATCGATCCGGCGCTCTACGCAAAGAGGCTCGACCGCAATTCAGTCTATGTGATCGGCGCGCGCAACCTGATCGAACGCGAAAACCCGATAACCCGTCCTGAACAGCTCGCCGGCCTCACCGTGCTCGTCCACCGCGACATGCCCGACACCTTCAGCGCCTGGCGCCACGCCGCCGGCCTTGGCGATATCGAGCCGCTGGCGATCGACCATTTCGATTCGGGCGCGCTGATGCTCGAGGCGGCGGCGCAGGGGCTCGGCATCGCCTTCATGCATGAGAGCCATTTCGCCGACGCGCATGACGAGCGGCTGGTCAAATTGTTCGATATCGATGTCGAGAGCCCGTACAGCTACTGGTTCGCCTGCCGGCCCCGCGCGCTGACTCAGCGCCCGGTGCGGCTGTTCCACGACTGGCTGATCGCGACGATCGGCGATCCGGGGGTGTGAGCCCATTCGCCCCTCCCCATCAGGGGAGGGGCTTTCAAGCAAGCTTACGCAGCGCGTGCCTTGACGATCTTGCCGGGCTCGCGGGGCGGCTCGCCCTTGGGCAGCGCGTCGATATGCTCCATGCCCTCGGTCACTTCGCCCCAGACGGTGTACTGGCCATCGAGGAAGCGGGCATCGTCGAAGCAGATGAAGAACTGGCTGTTGGCGCTGTTCGGGCTCTGCGCGCGCGCCATCGAGGCAGTGCCGCGCTTGTGCGGCTCCTTCGAGAATTCGGCCGGAAGATTGGGCTTGTCCGAGCCGTGCATGCCGGTGCCGGTGGGGTCACCGCCCTGGGCCATGAAGCCCGGAATCACGCGGTGAAAGACCACGCCGTCGTAAAAGCCGTCATTGGCGAGCTCGACGATTCGCGCGACATGCTGCGGGGCGAGATCTGGGCGCAGCTTGATCGTGACATCGCCGGTGGCGAGCGTCAGCGTCAGGGTTTCGGGGGTATCGGCCATAGGGAAAACTCTCCTGGAAAACGGGTTGCGACGCCCCTAGCCCCGCGCAGCTTCGCTGGCAAACCGGGATGATTGGTCCAAATGATTGGCAGGGCGCCGACACGGCGCTAGACCGCGCCCGAACGGGCAAGGAGGTCCATGATGAGCGAGACCGAGCTTAGCCAGCCCGAGGCCGATTCCCAGCAGCTCGACGAGGACGACCGGCTCAAGCCGGAATTCGTCCGCGCGGTGCTCGATGCTGTCGAGGAGGGCGACTCCGAAGCGGCGCGGGCGTTGGTCGAGCCGCTTCACCCGGCCGATATCGCCGACCTGTTCGAGCTGACGCCGCACGAGGAGCGCGCCGCGCTCGCCAAGGCGATCACCGACTTGCTCGACGCCGATGTGTTCGCCGAGATGAACGATTATGTCCGCGAGGATCTGATCGACGCGCTCGAGCCGCATCAGGTCGCCGACATCGCCTCCGAACTCGATACCGACGACGCGGTCGCGATTATCGAGGACATGGAGGAGGACGACCAGCGCGCCGTGCTCCGCGCGCTCGACCCCGACGACCGCGCCGCGATCGAGGAAGCGCTTTCCTATCCCGAGGAATCAGCCGGCCGCCTGATGCAGCGCGAGCTGATCGCGGTGCCCGAGCATTGGACCGTCGGCGATGCCATCGATTATCTGCGCGGCCATGAGGAGCTGACGACCGACTTCTGGGAAATCTACGTCGTCGATCCGGCGCACAAGCCGGTCGGCACCTGCCAGCTCTCCTGGATCCTGCGCACGCCGCGCGGGGTTGCGATCAGCGATGTGATGAAGCGCGAGCAGACGCTGATCCCGGTCGACATGGACCAGGAAGAGGTCGCGCTGCGCTTCCAGAAATATGCGCTCATCTCCGCAGCGGTGGTCGATTCGGGCGGGCGGCTGGTCGGCATGATCACGGTCGACGACGTGGTCCACATCATCTCCGAAGAGGCGGGCGAGGATATCCTCCGCCTGTCGGGCGCCGGCGAGGGCGACATCAACGAGCCGATCCGGCTCACCGTGCGGACGCGCTTCGTCTGGCTGGTGATCAATCTCGGCACCGCGTTGCTGGCAGCATCGGTGGTGGGTCTGTTCGAGGCCGAGATCGCCAAATTCGCGCTGCTTGCGGCGTTGATGGGAATCGTCTCGGGAATGGGCGGCAACGCCGGCACCCAGACGCTCGCGGTGGTCGTGCGCGCGCTCGCGACCAATCAGCTGACCAGTTCGAACACGACTCGGATGATCACGCGCGAATTCATGATCGCGCTTGCCAACGGCATGTTGCTCGGCCTGCTGATCGGGTGCGGCACCGGACTGATCTACGGCAATCTCTCGCTCGGCATCGTGTTCGGGCTGTCGATCCTGATCAACAACCTCGTCGCCGGGCTTTCGGGCGTCCTGATTCCGGTCGGGCTGGAGCGCGCCGGAGTCGATCCGGCGGTGTCGTCAGCTGTATTCGTGACGATGATGACTGATTGCATGGGCTTTTTCACCTTTCTCGGCCTGGCGATGCTCTGGGGGCTCAGCGCCTAGAGCCTGTTCAACGCGACGGCGGCTGCAAGACTCCGGTTGCCGAGCGGCGCCATCGTCCCCAGATCGCCATCATGCCGCTTCACATCACCAAGGTCGCGTTCGGGACGACGGGCGTCGAGCATCTCGCCGAGCGGCTGCGCGCGCGCGCCGAGGCCGGTCCGGTATTCCTGACGACGCGCTATCTCCCCAAGCGACACGAGGAAATTGCCGGTCAGGGATCGCTGTTCTGGATCCTCAAGCACCAGCTGATCGCCCGCTCGCCTATCCTCAGCTTCGGCGAGGCCGAAGGCGGGCGAGTCGCGATCCATATCGATCCGGTGCTGATTCTCACCCATGCCCGGCCCAAACGCGCCCATCAGGGGTGGCGTTATCTGGAGGACTGCGATGCCCCCGTCGATCTGGGCGACGACATGGTTGTGGGCGACCAGATGCCCGCGGCGTTGATGGGCAAGCTCTCGGGTCTTGGGCTGCTCTGAAGCGCCCGGCTGATCAGGGTGCGGGCAGCTTGCCGCAGCTGATCGGACCACCGGCCATTGCCTTCACCGTGCAGGCCGGGGTGCCGTAAACGGTGGCGGCGCCGAGGCCGGTGGTGGTGACCGTGGCAGTGTAGCGCGCGGTCACCCGGGTCTCGCCATTGCCGTCGAGGCGGAGCGTGAGATCGTCGGCGACGAGCGGCGCAGCGGCGATCCGGCCCGGGCCGCTGGTGGTGAGATGCGCTTTGGCGGCATGCCCGGCGAGCGCGATGTCGCCCGCGCCGAGCAGGGTGACGAAAAGCTGGTCCGCCTCGAGCCCGCCGACGCTCAGCGATCCGCTGCCGGTCAGCGAGAGGTCGATCCGCTGGCCGCGGACCGGGCCATCGATCGACAGCCGGCCGCCGCCGATCACCAGCGCGCTGCGGATCGTCGCGATCGAGACGGTGACGACCGGCGCGGCGATCGCGCCGGTGGCGGCCTGCTCGCCCCAGCCGCCGACCCCGGCGCGGACGATCAGGGTGGTGCCTTCTACTCGGATATCGAGATCGTCGGTCGCGTGCGGATCGCCCTCGGCGCGCGCGCCCGGCGACGGGCCGATCGCGAGCCGGACGTCGAACGGTCCCTCGACGCGGATCCGGTCGAAGCTGCCGATCGAATAGGTGCGATCGGCGGCCTGGGCGGAACCGGGGGCGAGGACGATAGCGAACAGCGGGAGATAGCGGATCATCCGCCCGACATTCACCCTATGCGCCGCGCTGGCAAGCCCGGCTCAGCTGCCGCAGTGAACGTCGCCCGAGCCCATCTTGCTCGTGCTGCATTTCGCGCCCGAGCCGAGATCGACATCGCCCGACCCCATCACCGAGACCTGGGCCGGGCCGGTGACGTCGGCGCGCACGCCGCCCGAGCCCGCTACCGAGACATCGGCGCCTTCGGCCTTGAGCCCGCCGGCATCGACATCGCCCGAGCCGGCGATCGCGATCTTCAGATGTCTGGACGAGCCCTTGAGCTTCATTCCGCCCGAGCCGGCGATCGAGAAATCGCCCGTCTGGACATTGAGCGAGGCGACGTCGAGATCGCCCGAGCCGGCGCTCTCGCCCTTGAAGCTCTGGCCATCGACGCGGTCGACGCTCATATTGGCCGAGCCGGCGATGGCCGCCTCGGCGATCCGCGGCATCGTCACGAAGACCGTCACGCCCTTGTGGCTGCCGCCACCCCAATGGAAGCCGCTGCCATTGATCCGGCCGATCCGGAGCGTGTCACCGACCTTCTCGATCTTGAGCTTGTCGAGCTCGGCCGAGGGGCCTTCGGCCCGCACCGAAAAGCCGGTGCCGACGCGGATATCGACATCGTCAGAACCGCGCAGATCGACGCCGGTGAAATCGGCGACCGCAAAGCTGCGCGACGTGCCGGTGCCCGAGCCGGCAACGCCCGGCTTCGAATCGTCATCCGAATGATAGGAACAGGCAACGAGCGGAAGGGCGGCGATCAGGGCTGCCATCAGGGCGACAGGACGCATAAAATCCTCCAATGTGTGTTGTTTCTATAATACACCGAGGAACGCCGCGCAACCAAAAAGGGCGGCCGTTGCCGGCCGCCCCTCATGGTCTTCTCGAAACAGGCTTCCCGAATCAGGCGGGAATCTTGTCCTTGTTGTGGATCGCCGCTGCCTTGCGCAGAATCTCGAGGATCTTCTCCTGCGCGGTCGGCTCGTCGACCTGCTCCATCGCGGCGAGTTCGCGCGCGAGGCGGCTGGTCGCCGCTTCGAAGATCTGACGCTCGGAATAGCTCTGCTCGGGCTGGTCGTCGGCACGGAACAGATCCCGGACCACTTCGGCGATCGACACGAGGTCGCCCGAATTGATCTTGGCTTCATATTCCTGGGCGCGACGCGACCACATGGTGCGCTTCACGCGTGGCTTGCCGGTCAGCGTATCGAGCGCTTCGCGCAGGGTCTTGTCGGACGAGAGCTTGCGCATGCCGACGCTCTCGGCCTTGTTGGTGGGAACGCGGAGCGTCATCCGCTCCTTTTCGAAGCGAAGCACATAAAGTTCGAGTTGCATGCCGGCGATTTCCTGCCGTTGCAGCTCGATGACACGGCCGACGCCGTGCTTGGGGTATACGACATAATCGCCGACGTCGAAGGACAGCGCCTTGGCAGCCATTCCGTTGAGCCTTTCCATGGACCGATTCCCCTGAGGATGCGCGGCGGCAGCTAAGCTGCGCGCGCGCGAAAAGGGGGTGTTGATTTCAGCTTCTCCAGGCGGATGACGCGAATCCACGCCTCCGTCTTGATCCATGTAGCATAGTCGTAATAAAATTACCAGCCAAACGTCGCCGAACGCTGGCCGTTACCGCTATTATCAGGACAAAGACGACGCTATCCGGCGTTTCTGCCCTTCGCGCCCACCCATTCGGGCCGACGGATCGGCCGATCAATCGCCCTTGCCGGGTTCGGGCGAGAAGAATTTGTCATACTTGCCCGTCTCGCCCTTGTGCGCGTCGGCATCTTCGGGCGTCTGATCATTCTTGCGCGTGACATTGGGCCATTGCGACGAGAAAGTATTGTTGAGCTCGAGCCACTGTTCGAGCCCGCTCTCGGTATCGGGCAGGATCGCTTCAGCGGGGCATTCGGGCTCGCAGACGCCGCAATCGATGCACTCGCTGGGATTGATCACCAGCATGTTCTCGCCTTCGTAGAAACAGTCGACGGGGCAAACCTCGACGCAATCCATGTACTTGCACTTGATGCAGGCATCGGTGACGACGTAGGTCATTACGGCACTCCCCTCGACCGGAACCCAGAACCGGCTGAACGCCCGTCTGCTATGCGCCGTCGCCGTCGCCGTCAACGCCCCTCGGCTCCTGCGAGACATTCTCAGCAAGCAGATCGACATAACAGGCCTGCGCTTCGGGTGCCGGGCCGCGGCGTGGCGGCAGCTTCTCGACCCGGATCGCGCGGACCCGGTCTCCCTGCAGAAAGGCAAGCGTCGAGCCGATACGGACCGGGACGTGCCCGCGCTCCACCCGGCGGCCATCGACCCGGACATTGCCGGCCTGGGCCAGCGCCTGGGCGGCGCTGCGCGTCCTGGCGAAGCGGGCGAACCAGAGGAAGCGATCAAGCCGCATCGCGCCGCCGCCGGCCCCGCCCTCAGCCAAAGGTCGACCCCAGGCCGGCGAGCGCGGCAAACGCATTGTCGCGCGACGGGGGCGCGACTTTAGCGCGGACGATGCCGCGCCACACCCAGCGCGGCGCACCCTCGACTGCGGCCGCGGTGCGGAAGCCGAGCGCCGCCATCAGGCGCGCCAGCGTCTCCGGCTTCACCCCCATCGAGATCGCCAGCGCTGGATCGGGCGCGAACGGCTTGCGGCCGGCGCGGGCATCATGCGCGGCGCGGGCAATCCGCTCGACCAGGTCGATCCGGACTGCCTGGGCGCCGAGCGGCCGATAGCCATCGGCCAGCGTGGCGCCTGACGCCGCGCGATCGAGCACGCTCGCGCTGTCGGGCGGGGCGGCGGCGAGTGTCTCGCCCCGGGCAATGCGCAACACCCGCCGCCAGCGTACGGGGCCGGGCTTGAGCAGCCTGGCATCGAACAGATCGAGCGCACCGATCGTCACGCCGTGCGCGCGAAGTTGCCTTCGCCCCGCCGAATCGAGCGAATCGACTGACGCGGCAATATCCGAACGGGCAGTGATGCCGCCGGCCGCCACCAGCGCGGCAGCGACGGCGCGAAGCGCGGGTGGCGCCAGCGGATCGCGCTGCGCCGTGTCGAGCGCGACCAGCCCGGGAAGCCGCCGGCCGAGCTGGCCGGCAAGCCATTGTTCGAGCCGGGCCTGGATCTTCGAGCGCAACCCGCGTTCGAGACAATCGAGCGTGCGATCGAGCATCACCCGCGGGCGAACCAGGGTCGGCCCGGCACCGAGCTGCGCCACTTCGAGGCCCTCCCAGCGAATGGCGGGCCGATCGCCCTCGATCGCCAGCGCCTCGTCGGCCGCCGCCGCCAGCGCAGCGCCGCGGCGGGCGCGCTCGTCACCGAGGCGGCGTTCCGCCGCGGCGAGGAGGAGGCGCTTGTCGCCGTGCCGGGCATCGGCCGCCACGGTGAATCGAAAACCCTCGAGCCGGCCGATCGCGTGATCCTCGACCATCACCTCGCCCTCGGGGCCGATGACGACGGGCAGCGCGCCGCGATCCGCGCCGATCTGGCGAAGCAGCATGGTCGTGCGCTTGTCGACGAAGCGCTGAGTCAGGCTGAGATGGAGCGCATCGGAGAGCCGCTCCTCGACCGCCGCCGCGCGGCCGGCCCAATGCGCCGGGTCAGCGAGCCAGTCGGGGCGATTGGCGATATAGGCCCAGCTCCGCGCCGCCGCGATCCGTCCGGCAAGAGTCTCGACATCGCCCGCGACATTGTCGAGCCGGGCGATCTCCTCGGCAAACCAGGCGTGCGGGACATGGCCCTGCCCTTCGCTGAGATGGCCGAACAGACGGCCGACGAAGCGCGCGTGCGGATCGACGCCGAGCTTGCGGAAATCGGGCAACCCCGCCGCCGCCCAGAGCCGCGCCACCATCGCCGGGGTACGGACACGGTCGCGCACCCAATCCTCCTCGGCGAGCCGCTTGAGCACCGCAAGGTCAGTCGCCTGCGGCGCGGCGCGCAGAACGCGCTCCGCAGGGCGCGCCTCGAGGCTCGCAACCAGCGCATCGATGCTCGACATGTCGGGCTCGCCGTCGCGCCAGTACAGGAAATCCAGGCGCGGAAAGCGATGCTCCTCGATCGCCGACACCTCCTCGGGAGTGAACGCCCCAGGCCCCTCCTCGACCAGCGCGCCGAACGTGCCATCGCGCTGGTGGCGCCCCGCACGCCCGGCAATCTGCGCCATCTCGGCGACGGTCAGCCGGCGCTGGCGGTGACCGTCGAACTTGTCGAGGCTGGCAAAGGCGACATGCGCCACATCCATGTTGAGGCCCATGCCGATCGCGTCGGTCGCGACGAGATAATCGACTTCGCCGGCCTGGAACATCGCGACCTGGGCGTTGCGGGTCCGTGGGCTGAGCGCCCCCATCACCACCGCCGCGCCGCCGCGCAATCGCCTGAGCATCTCAGCGACAGCGTAGACCTCCTCCGCCGAGAAGGCGACGATCGCCGAACGCTTGGGCAGCCGCGAGATCTTGCGCGCGCCGGCATAGCTGAGCGTCGAGAAGCGCGGCCGGTTGAGGATGTCGATGCCGGGCACCAGCGCCTTGAGCATTGGGCGCAGCGCCTCGGAGCCGAGAATCATCGTTTCCTCGCGGCCCCGGGCGCGCAGGATGCGGTCAGTGAAGACATGGCCGCGCTCGGGATCAGCGCCGAGTTGCGCCTCATCGACCGCGACGAACGCCAGATCGCGATCGAGCGGCATCGACTCGGCAGTGCACAGGAACCAGCGCGCGTCCCTCGGGACGATCTTTTCCTCGCCGGTGATCAGCGCGACCTGGCCCGCGCCCTTGATCTTCACCACCCGATCATAGACTTCGCGCGCCAGCAGCCTGAGCGGGAAGCCGATCATCCCGCTCGAATGGCCGCACAGCCGCTCGACCGCGAGGTGGGTCTTGCCGGTGTTGGTCGGGCCAAGCACCGCGGTGACCGGGCGTTCGCTGTCACGAGTCATGATGATCGATACATTAAGTGCCAATGGCCGCAGCGCAACCAGCGCTCCCGCAAAAACTGCGCTAACCATAGAGAATGCTTAGCGGATTTGGTGAATTCTCCCTTCGCCGCAGCGCTACAACGTTTCGCCGCACGAGTCCCGGCGCGGAACATTCCTTAATTTGACTTTAGGGGAATGTCGCCACAGTCATTTGACCTCGCGCCGGGGGGTTCGTTTCAGTCGGCGACATAACACGAAGGGCCGACACGCCTTGTTCCTGCGCAACGATCATGGCCTTGACCAGGCGGGTGGCACCGCCACCCTGCCGTTCGGGCGTGCCTTTGTGCCGATGGCCGAACCCGGCGCGCTCGACAAGATTCGCGACACGATCGCCCGGATCGACTGGGCGCCCGACCTCGGTTCGCGGATCGGATCGCTCGACTGGTGGCGCGGCGCCGCGACCTGCGCAGCGCTCTGCACCGCCACCTGCATGCTCGCGCCCGGCTTCCACCGCACGATCATCGGCGACACGCCGGCGGCGCTTGACGGCGCAAGCTGGGACGAGGCGCGCGCGCAATCGATCTCGCCGCTCGCCTGGGGCGCCGATACCGGCCGCCACATGGCAGCCAACGACCTTGTCGTGCCGCTCGCGGAAAGGCCCGAGCGGCCACGGGTCGAACTGACCGCGCCGCTCGGCCAGGGCGACAGCGTGACCCGCATGCTGCAGCGCGCCGGCGTCTCGGAGAGCGATGCCTCCAACGCGGTCAGGCTGATCTCCGGCGCTGTCCCGCTCGGCAACATCAAGCCGGGCACCCAGTTCGACATCACGCTTGGCCGGCGCCCCGACAAGACAGTCGCCCGGCCGCTCGAGCAGATTGCCTTCCGCGCGCAATTCGATCTCAGCCTGTCGCTCGCCCGCGTCGGCAACAGCCTGACCCTGAAGCGCCACCCAATCGCGATCGACCATACCCCGTTGCGCATCCAGGGACTGGCCGGCCGCAGCCTGTATCGATCGGCACGCGCAGCCGGTGCGCCGGCCAAGGTCGTCGAGGCCTATATCAAGGCGCTTGCGACTCACCTGTCGATCGGCCGCGACGTGAATGCCGGCGACACCTTCGATTTTGCCGTCGAGCAGGCCCGCGCCGCGACCGGCGAGGTCCAGCTCGGCGCACTGATCTTCGCCGGGCTCGACCAGGGCCGCAAAAAGACCCAGCTCGTCAAATGGACTGACGGGCAATGGTATGAGGCCTCTGGCCAGACCCAGCGGAGCGGCACCTTCGGCATGCCGGTCGCGGGGCACATCACCTCGAGCTTCGGCCTGCGCATGCACCCGATCCTCCACATGCTCCGCATGCACAAGGGGATCGATATCGGCGCGCCCTGGGGTACGCCGGTCCGTGCAGCGATGGACGGCGTCGTCTCCTTTGCCGGACGCAGCGCCGGCTATGGCAATTTCATCAAGCTCTCCTCGGGCGGCAACATCGCCACCGGCTATGGCCATCTCAGCCGGATCCTGGTGCGCAATGGCGAGCATGTCGCACGCGGGCAATTGATCGGCGCGGTCGGCTCGACCGGCCTGTCGACCGGGCCGCATCTTCACTGGGAAGTCTGGAAGAACGGCGTCTCGGTCAATCCACGCTCAATGTCCTTCTCGAGCGTGGCACAGCTTTCGGGCGAGGCGCTCCGCGCGTTCAAGGCGAAGTTCGCCTATCTGATGTCAGTGAAGCCGGGCCGCTGAAGCCCGCCGGCCATCTGGCCCGCAATTCTGCCCAGCAATGAGAAAGAGCCGCGCCATTTTTTGTGGCGTGGCCGGTCTATCTCGGTTTGACGCCCTGTTGAATCGGGACGCGTGCTACGCGCTGTGTTGGAAATGTCATGAGGGTTGCTGACATTTTGACAGGTCGCGCCCTCGCCACCGCCGTGGCGGCGGGAACAGGATAGCCTATCGTCTTCCCGATTTGAATCGGCGCGGGAGCCTTGGCGGCGGGCCGGGGAAGCGGGAAAGGGAGCGGCGACCGACGCGTGCCGCTCTACCGTCCCTGCGAGCGCCAGCGCTTGATGGTGCGTGCGATGATCTGATCTTCGTTGCCGACCTCGCGCCACAAATCGGAGAAGAGCGGATCGCCCGATGCCGGCCGCTTCGATTCCTCGAGATCGTCGAACGAGACCCGGATCGGGATGGCGACGCCTTCACCGCAGATGATGCATTCGCGGTTGCGCAGCGCGGGGATCGAATCGAGAAAGCCGCGCGCGCCCTCGGGCATCGCGGCGCGGACATAGGCCTGGTCGCGATCATTGTTGAGGCGCATCGCGATGATCGTGCCGAGCTGCGACAGCACGCCCTCGGCAAGATCGGACGGTCGCTGGGTGATCAGGCCGAGCGAGATACCGTATTTACGGCCTTCCTTCGCGATGCGGCTGAGGATCCGGCCGACCGAGCTGGCATCGGCATTGCGCTCGTTGGGGACATAGCGATGCGCTTCTTCGCACACGAGCAGGATCGGGCGCTGCGCCTCGCCGCGCGACCAGATCGCATAATCGAACACCATGCGGCTGAGCACCGCGACGACGACCGAGGTGATCTCCGACGGGACGCCCGATACGTCGATGATCGAGATCGGCTTGCCGTCGCCCGGCATGCGGAAGATACGCTGGATGAAATTCGCCATCGTATCGGCGACGAGCATGCCCGAGAACATGAAGCCGTAGCGCGGATCGGCCTTGATCTCGTCGATCTTGGTCTTGAGGCGGAGATAGGGCGCCGTATCCCCGGCGCGATCCATCTTGCCCATTTCGAGCTGGATCAGATTGGTGAGGTCGCTCAGCAGATAGGGGATCGGCGCGTCGACCGTCAGCTTCGTGATCTCCTGGCCAAGTCGCCCCTTGGCCCGCGCCATCAACAGGCATTTCGCGAGGATATCGGCGTCGATCTGCTGTTCGGATCCGCTCGAATTGATGAACACCTCGCAATGTTCTTCGAAATTCATCAGCCAATAAGGCAATTGCAGATTCGAGACGTCGAAGATCGCGCCATTGTCCTTGAACGCTGCGCTATATTCGCCGTGCGGATCGATCATCACGATATGGCCCTGCGGCGCGAGCTCGCAGATGCGGTGCAGGATCAACGCCGCCGAGGTCGACTTGCCGGTACCGGTCGATCCGAGCAGCGCGAAATGCTTGCCGAGCATCGCATCGACATACATGGCCGCGCGAATGTCCTTGGTCGGATAGACAGTGCCGATCTCGATCGTCGCGCGATCGTCCGCGGCGTAGATCTGTTTCAGGTCAGCGGTGGTCACCGGGAAGACCCGGCATCCGGGGGTCGGGTAGCGCGTGACACCGCGCCGGAACTTGTAGAGCTTGCCGGTCAGCCGCTCCTCGTCGCCCTCGCCGAGGAAATCGACCTGCGCGGCGATCTGGCCATTCGCGCTGTCAGCGAGCTTCAGCGACCGGATATTGGCGATCAGCCAGGCATTGCCGACGCGCATCTTGATCTGGCTGCCGACCTGGCCAGCACTGGCGGCGACCGGATCGCTGTTCTGCGCAGTCACGTCGAGCGCGGCTGAATCAAGCATGACCTGGCTGCTCGACCCGGCGATCTCGAAGACCATGCCGATGCCGTTCGCCGTAACATCGACAGGTGCGGTCGGAGCAACGGGTGCGGCGCTGGCAAAGGCATTGCTGCCCAACATTTCGGTCATTCGCTCTGATCCCCGATGTCAATCTCCCGAGCTATGGCGACGACAGGTAAATATTGGGTTTTTCATGATGCGTTCGGCTCGGCTGGCGCCGTTTGACCAACGAGGCTCTACAGCCGTTTCGCGATCCAGCCCGCGCCCCAGCCGAAAAACACCGACAACGCAACCGCGATCAGGCCGTACAGGATCGAATGGCGCTCGGCCGAGCGCGCGACGAATCGTTCGAACCCCGATTTACGGATATCGATGTCGCGCGTCGCCGCGGCCAGAACGCGGCCGTCGCGGATCAGGAAGGTCTCCGCGGTGAAACGCCCTACGGGCACGCGCGCCGGAATCGTCAGCCGGGCGCGATACAGCACGCCGTCAGTGATCTCGACGGCGCGCGGCGCCTCGAAATACAGGCCGGCGCGGCGCTTGAGATCGACCAGCCCGCGCGCGAAACGATCCTGCTCGGCAAGGGGGGCGCTGCTGGCGGGAGAAAGCTGAAGGCTGTCCAGCCCGAGCTCGTAGATCGCCTGGGTGCGATCGTCGACCAGCTTGCTGATCGGCCGCGACGACGCGATCGCATAGAAGCTCGGCGCCGAGCGATAGCGCAGTCGCGCCGCGTTGACCCAGATGCCGGCGACCTTCTCCTTCTCGCGGACCAGGATCGACTGGACCGGCCCCCGCACCACGACGACGATGTCGGTCGGCTTGTCGTCATTGGGCAAGCGGCCGCCGGGATAGAGGATCGCGCCGAACAGCAGCAGCTCGGCGCCGGTGAAGCTGTAGGCGATCTCGATATCGCGCTGCGACACATCGGGGACGAGCACCGGCTTTGCCTGGCCCATCAATAGCGGCGCGAGCAGGAGCGTGGCCCAGGCGCGCCTCACGAAAGCTCGACCGAATAGATCTCGTCAGGCCGCCAGCCAAGGCCGAGCCCGATCCGGAAGGCGACCAGCAGGACGATGACCGCGAGCGCGAACCGAAGATATTCGGGTTTTGCCCTGGTCGCGAGGCGGGCGCCGACCTGCGCGCCGGCGACAGAGCCGAGCAGCAGCAGGGCAGCGAGCACGATATCGACTGCCTTGGTCGTCGTCGCATGGACCATCGTCGCCATCGCGGTGACGAACAGGGTCTGGAACAGGGACGTGCCGACCACGACCTGGGTGGTCATGCCGAGCACATAGAGCATCGCCGGCACCAGGATGAAGCCGCCGCCGATGCCGAGCAGGATCGTCAGGATGCCAGTGAAGAAGCCAAGCAGCAGCGGCGCAAGCGGCGAGATATAAAGGCCGGAACGGCGGAAGCGCGTGCGAAGGGGCAATGCGGCGACCAGGGGATGATGGCCCCGCTTGCGCGGCCGCGGCGGCGTACCGGCGCGTGCGGCACTGATTGTCATCCATGATTCGCGCGCCATCAGCCCGCCGATCGAGCTCAGCATCACGACATAGACGATCGCGATGACGGTATCGATCTGCCCGCTTATCTGGAGCAGCCGGAAGATCCAGCCGCCGGCGATCGAGCCCATCAGGCCGCCCGCGACCAGCACCCCGCCCATCTTGGTATCGACGCCGTTGCGCCGGAAATGCGCGAACACGCCCGACACGCTCGCGCCCGTCACCTGGCTCGCGGCCGAGGCGGCAGCGACCGTGGGCGGGATGCCGTAGACGATCAGCAGCGGCGTCGTCAGGAAACCGCCGCCGACCCCGAACATGCCCGACAGCAGCCCGACGCCGCCGCCGAGAAGGACGATGACGAGCGCGTTCACCGAGAGATTGGCGATGGGCAGATAGATGTCCATTGCGGTTGCGGATATCCTGTTCGGGCGTCCGCGCAAAGCACCGGCGGGAGAAATCGGGCGACCAGCGGTGAGCACCGGATGCGCCGCCATGGCGTCACGCGACGGATGGCCAGCGATCGCCGGCCGACCGGGGTGTTATTCGCCGTGGAAGCAAGGGGCTTGGCACGTCGGGAAAATCCTGCCCTCTTAATCGCGTCAACCTCCCGCCGTGACGTCAATCCGCTGGACTCACCCCCTGCTCCGGCTTTAGCGTGCGGCCATCCTGGGGGAGGGTTCGATGAAGCTCGCAGTCCGTCTCGCACTCCTGGGGCTCGCGATCGCGCCCGTCACCGCGTTTGGCGACAACAGCCCGCAAATCGTGATGGCCACCCCGGGCATCGGCACCGGCGGATCGATCCAGGCCTTCACCGTCCGTTTCAGCCAGCCGATGGTCGCGCTCGGCGATCCGCGCGCAGCCTCCCCGTTCGGCGTCACCTGCGCGGTCGGCGGCGCCGGGCGCTGGGTCGACCCGCAGACCTTCGTCTATGATTTCGCAACCCCGCTGCCCGGCGGCACCACGTGCAGCTTCAAGCTGCGTGACGGGCTGAAAAGCGTTTCGGGCTATGCCGTCACCGGGCAGCAGCAATTCAAGGTCGATGCCGGCGGCCCGGTCGCGCGCGCCGTGCTGCCCGCGCAATTCGACGGCGAGATCGAGGAGGACCAGGTCTTCCTCGTCGCCGCCAACATGCCCGCCGCGCCGGCCTCGATCGCCGCCAATGCCTATTGCTCGGTCGAGGGCCTTGGCGAAAAGATTCCGGTCGACGTGCTCGCTGCCGACCTGCCGGGCACCTTGCTCGGCAAGCTCGGCACCGACAACTGGAACGTCCGCAGCTTCCTCGAAAATGCCGGCCTTCCCGCTGCGATTCCGGCGAGTGCCCAGGACCGTGCAAGAAACTTCGCCGGGGTCGTCGCGCTCAAATGCCATCGGCCGCTTCCCGCAGGGCATGATATGTCGCTTGTCTGGGGCGCGAAAATCGCCGGCGCCGGCGGCAAGATGGCGGGCGCCGACCAGCGCTTCGACTATACGATCCGCAAGCCCTTCACCGCCCGCTTCGAGTGCAGCCGGACCAACGCCCAGGCCGGCTGCAGCCCGGTCGAGCCGGCCAATGTCACTTTCTCCGCCCCGATCGCGATGAGCGTTGCGCAGGCGATCCGAATCCAGACCGCGGACGGCAAGCAGATCGCCCCGGTGTTCGACAAGGACGACCAGAAAAAGGCGACGATCGCGGCGATCAGCTTCAAGGCGCCGCTGCCGCCAGCAACTGCCGCCAAGCTGATCCTGCCGACGGGCATCAAGGACGAGAGCGGCCGCCCGCTCTCGAACGCCGAGCGTTTTCCGCTCGACATCCGCTTCGACCAGGCGCCGCCGCTGGTGAAGTTCGCTGCCTCGTTCGGTATCCTCGAGGCAGGCGAAGGCGGGGTGCTCCCCGTCACGGTGCGCAATGTCGAGCCGGCCCTGCGGGGCAATAACCTCGCCATCGGCGGGCAATCGCTGCGGGTCGAGAGCTCGGACGGCGAGATCGCCAAATGGCTCCGCACGGTCGACAGCGCCGATGATTATGCCAGCCATGAGATCAAGCAGGGCAAGACAAGCATCACCATCAACGACACGGGATCGAAACCGATCCTGACCGGCGGCGCCGGCAGCCCGCTCAAGCTCGGCTTGCCGGGCAAGGGCAAGGACTTCGAGGTCGTCGGCATTCCGCTCGCCAAGCCGGGATTCTATGTCGTCGAGCTCGCCAGCCCGGTGCTCGGCGCGGCGCTGCTCGGCCGCAAGACGCCGCGTTATGTCGCCTCGGCCGCGCTCGTCACCAACATGACGGTCCATTTCAAATGGGGCCGGGAAAGGTCGCTCGCCTGGGTGACCCAGCTCGATACCGGCAAGCCGGTCGCCAATGCCGATGTGCGGGTGACCGACAGCTGCACCGGCAAGCTGCTGGCGCGCGGCGCGACCGATTCGAGCGGCGGCCTGTTCGTGCCGCCCGGGCTGCCCGAACCGACCGCCGAGGGCGATTGCGGGACCGACAGCACCACCCATCCGCTGATGGTGTCGGCGCGCGCCGGCGACGATTTCAGCTTCACGCTGACGGCGTGGGGCGAGGGCATCCGCCCTTATGATTTCGACCTGCCTTATGGCTATGAAGCCAAGGGCGACATCCTCCACACCGTGTTCGACCGCGCGCTGGTCCGCCAGGGCGAGACGGTTCACATGAAGCATATCCTGCGCACCTCGGTCGGCGCCGGCTTCGGCATGGCGCCGGCGATGAAGGGGATGTTGCGCCTCTCGCATCGCGGATCGGACACGCAGTTCGACCTGCCGCTGGCGATCGATGCCAACGGCATCGGCGAGACTGAATGGACTGCGCCCAAGGGCGCGCCGATGGGCGATTACGACCTGAATGTGATCGTCGGCGACAAGACCATCTATACGGGCCAGTCGTTCAAGGTCGACGAATACAAGCTGCCGACGATGCGCGCGACCGTGACCGGGCCGAAGGAAGCGGCGGTCAGGCCCAAGACGCTGCCGCTCGACCTGTTCGTCGGCTATCTTTCGGGCGGCGGCGCGTCGAACCTGCCGGTCGACATGCGCGTCGGCTATTTCGGGCGGACGGCGACTCCCGATGGCTATGACGGCTATACGTTCGGCGGCGCCGCGGTGGCCGAAGGCACCAAGCCGCTCAACGGCGAGGGCGAGGAGGAGCAGACCCCGCTGCCGCCGACCCAGACCCTGCCGGCGACCCTCGGTGGCGACGGCACCGCCAAGACAG
Source organism: Sphingomonas oligophenolica (assembly GCF_039522915.1). NCBI lineage: Bacteria > Pseudomonadati > Pseudomonadota > Alphaproteobacteria > Sphingomonadales > Sphingomonadaceae > Sphingomonas > Sphingomonas oligophenolica. Next base: position 95,990 of record NZ_BAAAEH010000010.1, on the reverse strand, counting down.
TGATCGACGTGCCGCAGACGCTCGACTCGGCGACCGACATGCTGGTCGAGATGGATTATCAGGACGCGAACGGCCAGGTGCTGACTGCCTCGCGGACGATTCCGATCTTTCCGTCGGCGGTGCAGCTCGGCATCAAGACCGATGGCTGGCTGATGAAGCAGGACGATCTGCGCCTGCGCTTCGTCGCGCTCGACACCCAGGGCAAGCCGATCGCCAACCAGAAGGTCTCGGTCGCGCTCTACAGCCGCAAGATCCTGACCGCGCGGCGGCGGCTGATCGGCGGCTTCTACGCCTATGACAACCAGATGACGACCACCAAGCTCGACAAGAGCTGCACCGCGACCACCGATGCTCAAGGGTTGGCGCAATGCGCGGTCGACCCGGGCATTTCGGGCGAGGTCTATGCGGTCGCGACGACCAGCGACGCAAACGGCAATGTCGCGCGGGCGACAACCTCGGTCTGGCTCGCCGGCAATGACGACTGGTGGTTCGGCGGCGACAATGGCGACCGGATGGACGTCGTCCCCGAAAAGACGAGCTATGCGGCCGGGGAAACCGGGCGCTTCCAGGTGCGGATGCCGTTCCGCGAGGCGACCGCGCTCGTCACGGTCGAACGCGAGGGCGTTCTCGCCAGCTATGTCACCCGGCTTTCCGGCACTGACCCGGTGGTCGAGGTGAAGATGCCGGGGAGCTATGCGCCCGATGTCTTCGTCTCGGTGATGGTGGTGCGCGGCCGGGTCCAGGGCGGCTTCTGGAGCTGGATACACGGCATCGCGCAGAGCCTCGGCCTTGCCGGCGGGCCGCCCCAGGCGCCCGAGCCGACTGCGCTGGTCGATCTCGCCAAGCCGGCCTACCGGCTCGGCATCGCCAAGGTGAAGGTCGGCTGGGAGGCGCATACGCTCCAGGTCGCGGTCAAGGCCGACAAGGAGAAATATGCAGCGCGCGACACGGCGCAGGTCGATATCCAGGTCAAGGCCCCGGACGGCAAGCCGGCGGCGAGCGCCGACGTCGCCTTTGTCGCAGTCGACCAGGCGCTGCTCCAGCTCGCCCCCAATGATTCATGGGACGTGCTGACCGCGATGATGGGCGAGCGCTCGCTCTCCGTGCTCACCTCGACCGGGCAGATGCAGGTCGTCGGCAAGCGCCATTATGGCCGCAAGGCAGTCGAAGCCGGCGGCGGCGGCGGGAACGACATGTCGGGCCTCAACCGCGAGAATTTCCAGCCGGTGCTGCTCTGGAAGGGCAAGGTCGCACTCGATGCGCAGGGCAAGGCGCGGATTCCGGTGCCGCTCAACGACGCCCTGTCCTCGTTCAAGCTGGTCGCGATCGCGACTGACGGATCGCAATTATTCGGCACCGGCATGGCCAGTGTCAGGACGGCCCAGGACCTGACGATCTTTGCCGGCCTGCCGCCCCTGGTGCGGAGCGGCGATTATTATGCGGCCGGCTTCACGCTCAAGAACGGCTCGACCAGGCCGATGACCGTCACCGCGACGGTCGATGTGACGCCAGCCGTAGCCCAGGGCCATCCGCTCACCGTCACCATCCCGGCGGGCGGCGCGGCGCCGATCGCCTGGAACCTGACCGCGCCCGGCAATGTCGCCAATTTGCGCTGGCATGTCAGCGCCAGGGCCGCGGACGGCAAGGCGGCTGACCAGGTGACGGTCAACCAGGATGTCATTCCGGCAGTGCCGGTCGAAATATGGGCGGCGACGCTGGCCCGGGTCGGCACCGGCACCGCGATTTCGATCGCGCCGCCGGCAGGCGCGCTGCCCGGGCGTGGCAGCGTCGATATCAGGCTCGACGATACGCTCGCGCCGCCGCTCAAGGGCGTGCGCGACTATATGACCGTTTATCCCTATGACTGCTTCGAGCAGCGCCTCTCAAAGGCAGTGGCGCTGGGCGATGCGGGCGCCTGGACCAGGCTCGCGGGCGATATCCCGACCTATCAGGCAGCTGACGGCCTGCTGCGCTACTGGCCGTCCGACAGCATGGAGGGCTCCGAAGCGCTGACCGCTTATGTCCTGTCGCTGACCGCTGATGCCGGGCTGCCGATCCCCGATGGGCCGCGCATGCGGATGATCGAGGGAATGAAGGCAGTGCTCGATGGGCGGCTTCGCCACGAACAATATGGCGATGTCCGCCTGCAACGGCTGGCCGCGCTCGCCGCGCTCGCCCGCGCCGGGGCCGGTACGCCAGCGATGCTCGGCCAGATCGGGATGGCGCCCAAGGAGATGCCGACCGCATCGCTTGCCGACTATCTCGTCGCGCTCGACCGCATTCCCGGCATCGCGAACGCGAATGCCCTGAAGGCGAATGCCGAGGCAGTGCTCAGGACCCGGCTGGTCTATGAGGGGACGCGCCTCGACCTTCGCGATCAGGACAGCGCTTCCTGGTGGCTGATGTCGTCGGGGGACGAGGCAGCGATCAAGGCCCTCATCGCGACGCTCGGCCGGCCAGGCTGGCAGGACGATGCGCCGAAGATGATGGTCGGCGTGTCGCTCCGCCAGTCGCGCGGCCATTGGGACACGACCACCGCCAATGCCTGGGGGACGATCGCCGCGCGCAAGTTCGCCGGCCTCTATCCGGCCGAAGCGATCGGCGGGACGACGACCCTGGCGCTGGGCACGCGGACGATCAGCAGGGCGTGGCCATTGACGGTCGACCTGCGCCAGGCGAGCTTCCCGCTGCCCGCCGCCACGACGCCGCTCAGGCTTTCCCAATCCGGCGGGGCGGGGCCATGGGCGAACGTCTCGGTATCGGCGGCGGTGCCGCTCACCCAGCCGCTGTTCGCCGGCTACAGGATGAGCAAGCAGGTCGAGGTCGTGCAGGCCCGCACCAAGGGCGTGCTGACTCGCGGCGATGTGCTCAAGGTGACGATCACCGTGGAAGCGAGCGCCGAACGTAACTGGGTGGTGGTGAATGACCCGATCCCGGCGGGCGCGACGATCATCGGTGACCTTGGCGGCCAATCGAGCATGCTCGGCACGATTACCGGCAGCGACACCGAGCCGAGCTATGTCGAGCGCGGCAATGATGCATGGCGAGGCTATTTCACCTGGATGCCGGCGGGCAAGTTCACCATCGCCTATACGCTCAGGCTGAACGGGGCCGGGCGGTTCAACCTGCCGCCGAGCCGGGTCGAGGCAATGTATTCGCCCGCCATCCGCGCACAGCTGCCCAATGCGGCGGTGACGGTCGTACAGCGGTGAGCACCCTGCGCCTTCCTTTTGGCCATCCCACCCGCAAAGGCTGGGGCCTGTCCCCAGCGGTATGAATTTTGGCTGACATCGGGAGACGGGTCCCCATTTTCAGGGGGATGGAAAAGGGGGTCGAGCGGCTTCGGGCGCTCATCGGCTCGGTGCGGCCCGAGCGATATTGGGCGGCGTTGCGGACGCGGAAAGGCGCAACGCTCGCGGCGCTGGCGCTGGCGGTTATCGTCTATGCCGCGATCGACTTCGCGACCTTGCCGCCGCCGCTGCCCGGCTATGCCCAGGTCCGCGCCGCGTGGCGCCCATCCGAATCCTGGCTCTATGACCGCAACGGCCAGCTGATCGACTCCGCCCGCGTCGATTTCGCCGCGCGGCGGCTTGCCTGGACACCGCTCGACCGGATCTCGCCGGTTACCCGCGATACGCTGGTCGCCGCCGAGGACAGGCGCTTCTTCAGCCATGGCGGGGTCGACTGGCTTGCCTTGCTCGGGGTGGCGCGCGACCGGGCACAGGGCGCGCGCGCCCGCGGCGCAAGTACCCTGTCGATGCAGCTGGCCGGTTTCCTCGCCCCTGATCTCGCCGCGCCCGGCTCGCGGCACTTCTGGGACAAGATCCGCCAGATGCGCGCTGCCTGGGCGCTCGAAGACCGATGGAGCAAGGACGAGATCCTCGAGGCCTATTTCAACCTCGCCGGCTTTCGCGGCGAGGCGCAGGGAATCGGCGCCGCAGCGCTCGGCCTGTTCGGCAAGACGCCCGACGCGCTTGCCCATGACGATGCGCTGCTGCTCACGGCGTTGCTGCCCGAGCCGCAGGCCAGTGCCGGGATCGTCGCGCGGCGCGCCTGCGCGCTGTCGCACGAGAAGGATTGCGCGCGCTTTGCCGGCGAGGCGGCCTCGATGCTGGGCCCGGCGCGCAGCCTCGCGCTCGATCCCGGCCTTGCCCCGCATCTTGCCGACCGGCTGCTCACCAAGGCCGGGCTGAAGATCACCACCACGCTCGACACGCGAATCCAGCAGCTGGCGATCATGGCGTTGAAGCGCCAGCTCCAGGGGCTTGGCGGCGCGCGGGCCCGCGACGGCGCGGTGGTGGTGATCGACAATGCCAGCGGCGACGTGCTCGCTTATGTCGGCGGGATCGGCGGTGCCTCGACCGCGCCCGCGGTCGATGGCGCCAACAGCTATCGCCAGGCCGGATCGACGCTCAAGCCCTTCCTCTACGCCCAGGCGATCGAGAAGGGCTATCTCACTCCTGCCTCTATCCTCGATGATTCGCCGGTCCAGCTCGACACCGCATCGGGGCTTTACGTGCCGCAGAATTACGATCGCGGCTTCAAGGGCCCGGTCTCGGCGCGGAGCGCGCTCGCGGGCTCGCTCAACGTGCCCGCGGTGCGCACCTTGCTGCTGATCGGGGTTGATCCGTTCCGCGACCGGCTCTGGGACACCGGCTATCGCGGGATGACCGAGGACGGCGCCTATTACGGTTTCTCGCTCGCCCTGGGTTCGGCCGAGGTTACCCTGCTCGAACAGGCCAATGCCTATCGCAGCCTTGCCAATGCGGGGCGCTGGTCGCCGCTGCGCCTGACCAGCAATGATCCGCGCGTCGTGCCGCGCAAGGTGACGACCCCCCAGGCCGCCTGGCTGGTCGCCGACATGATGGCTGACGCCAATGCCCGGGCGGCGACATTCGGGCTCGATTCGGCACTCAGGCTGCCTTTCTGGGCCGCGGTGAAGACCGGCACGTCGAAGGCAATGCGCGACAATTGGTGCATCGGCTTCAGCGACCGCTATACGGTCGCCGTCTGGGTGGGGAATCTCGAGGGAGATCCGATGCGCGCCGTTTCGGGGACGAGCGGCGCGGCGCCGGTCTGGCGGGATCTGATGCTCGCGCTGAACAGCGATCATGTGGTGAAACCGCCGCCGCGCCCGCCGGGGATCGAGCAGCGGGCGATCAGTTTCGCCAATCATATCGAGCAGCCGCGGCTGGAATATTTCCTCGCCGGCACCGCGCAGAGCCTGGTCGCCGCAGCGCCCGAGTCAGCGCGCCGGCCGCGCATCACCAATCCGGTGTCGGGCACCGTCTATGCAATCGACCCGGACATTCCGCCCGACCGGCAGCGGCTCGCGGTGATGGTGTCGGGCGAGGTGACGGCGCATCACCTGCTGCTCGACCAGCGCGATCTCGGCGCGGCCGATTCGCAGCCGCAGATCCTGGCCGCGCCGGGGCAGCACCGGCTGCGGCTGGTCGATGTGGCAGGCCATGTCGTCGATCAGGTATTTTTCACGATCCGCTGAGCGGAGAACGCAGCGCAGCGAACAAAATTGCCCGCTGTGCGTTACGTCAATGGTCCCACTCCCCCTTACGGGACCGTGCCGTCGGCACGCAGCGGCACCGGCCGCGCCCGCGCTTTCCCGGCGCGACGCGGCCGAACCCGGGCGAGAAACCCGCCCGGGCCGTGACGAACCCTTACCAGTAGAAGTTGCGGATCACGTCGATGACGATGCCGCGGCGGACATCGACCAGCAGCAGATCATTATAATGCCGCACCCAGCGCCGGTTGAAGCCGGCCGGCGGCAGATGATAGCGCCACGGATCGGCGACAAAGAAGCGCGGGCCATAATAGACGGGCGCAATACGGACGCCGGTGCGAAAGGCATTGTAGCGGAACGGTGCGTTCCAGTTGCCGCGCGCGAAGATCGCGCGGTTACGGTTGCGCCAGTCGCTCCAGTCGTTGCGCGCCCAGCGACGATTGCGGTCGTTCACATCCTCGCGATATTCCCGGCGGGCGTCGCGCAGGTCATGGCGTTCCTCGCGGATGTCGCGACGATCGCCGGTGCGGCGGGCATGATCGAGCTCGCGTTGCTCGTGCCGGATATCGCGCCGGTCGCGCCGAATCTCGCCGTTCGACTGAGCGCTCGCCGCAGCGGGAAGCGCGGTAGCCGCCATCAGCGCCACGATGATCAATTTACGCATGATCTCTTCTCCTTTTTGCCGGCGACCCGCCCGAACGGACGGCGACGCCATGCGCGCTTGTCGCCGACTCGCGCTGAACGGGCCGCGAACCGGCCTGTCAGGAGATAGAAAGGATCGAAAGCCTGATGAGACGCTATCAGGGCGTGTCGCGGCCGCCGCCTTCCTCGCCGGCGCCGCCGCCCGCTGCGTTGACCGTGCCGATATTGCCGAACAGTTCGTCGAACAGGTTGCGCTTGCGCCCGAGCGTCGGCGTGACCTTGCCATAGGGCCTGATCGACGCGACCTCTTCGGCACCCGTCCGGCGCACGCCGGTGACCACGCCCTTTGCATCGAAGCTGACCCTGAGCGTCGTCTGCTTCGTCACCTTGGGATTATTATAGGCGAAGTTGCGCGTGTCCCGCGCGACATAATACCAGTCGCCTTGATTGAACTCGCTGGTGAAGCTCGGCTTGCCCAGCACCTGGAGCACTGACTGGCGATTATCGACGCCCGGCTGCACCGAGTTGATGAGATCGACATCGAGCACATAGCCCTGATGCCCCTTCAGCTGGGTGCAGGCACCAGTGGCGATCGTCGCGAAACCCAGGGCGGCGCCCATCAACATGCGGGCGGAAATCACTCTCATCATATTCTCCAGGCACGCGATACGCGCACGCCAACGCATTGCATCGCGCAGCGCCAGCCTCAATATGCCGATGAAGGCGGCCAAACAAGGGCACGCTGAGGGAGTCGCCAGTGCATTGGATCGCAAAGCTGTTCGGGAGCCGGGATGAGACGGCGCTGCCGCTCTATGAGGCTATCGTCGCACAGGCGCGCGCGCCCCATTGGTATGAGGCGGGCGCGGTGCCCGACAGCATCGACGGCCGGTTCGACATGGTGGCGACGATCCTCGCGCTGGTGCTGCTGCGGCTCGAGGGCGATCCCGCCGGCGCTGCGCCCAGCGCGAGCCTGACCGAGCGCTTCGTCGATGATATGGATGGGCAATTGCGCGAGATCGGTATCGGCGATGTCGTGGTCGGCAAGCATATCGGCAAGATGATGAGCATGCTCGGCGGCAGGCTCGGCGCCTATCGCGAGGGGCTGGCGGGCGGCGATCTCGACGCAGCGCTGATCCGCAACCTCTATCGCGGCGCGGCGCCTGCCGCCGGGGCGCTCAGCCATGTCAGCGAATCGCTGCTGGCATTTCGCGATGCGCTGTCGGCAATGCCGACCGGGGCGGTGATCGAGGGCAAGCTGCCATGACCGCGCCCGAATTCTCGCGGCTGGAGCGGATCGATACGATCGGCGAAGGCGAGCGCGAGGTCTCGATAAGCGCGACGCAGGAGGAACGGGCGGCGCTCGCCGCACGATTCGAGCTGAAGTCGATCGACCGGCTCGACGGCGTTTTCCGGCTGCGGCGCGATGCGGCCGGGGTCGTTGCGCGCGGGCGGGTCAGGGCTGCGGTGGTTCAATCCTGTGTCGTTACCGACGACCCGTTGCCGGTAACGGTCGATGAGCCGGTGGCACTTCGCTTCGTTGCCGAGGATGCGCCCGACGCCGACGAGATCGAACTGAACGAGGATTCTCTTGACACGATGGGCTTTGACGGCGCGGCGATCGACCTCGGCGAAGCAGCCGCCGAGACGATGGCGCTGGCGCTCGACCCCTTTCCGCGCGGACCGAACGCAGCGGCGGCGCTGCGCGAGGCCGGGGTGATCAGCGAGGAGGAAGCAAAGCCACTTGGCGCGCTGGCGGGCCTGAAGGCGCAGCTGGAGAAGCGTCAGCCCTGATCGGGGCCAAGGCTCGGGTCCAGATCCCGCGGCCGGACGAACAGCGTGAGGGTTGCACTTCCCGCCGCCACCTCATGCCAGTCGCTGACGTCGAACCTCAGCTGCGCGGTGCTCGCGGTCGGGAATTTGGCTTCGACATCGTCGCGCAACGGCTGCTCGTCCGAATCGGGCACCAGCATCAGCACCAGATCCTCGAGCCCCGGATTGTGCCCGACCAGCAGGACATGATCCGCGCCCGCCGGCAACTCATGGACGAGATCGAGCAATGTCGTCGCCGAGGCGAGATAGATTCGGCGATCCCAGGCAGGCGCAAGCGCATCGCCATAGCCGGCTGCGACCTGCTCGATCGTCTCGATCACCCGCACCGCGGGCGAAGCAACGACATGATCGAAGGCAAGCCCCAGACTCCGCCAGTTGCGTCCGACGAGCTGGGCGGCGCGCTTGCCCTTGCCGTTCAGCGGCCGATCGAAATCGCGCAGCACCGGATCGTCCCAGCCAGACTTGGCGTGGCGAAGCAGCGTGAGCGTCTTCATTTCGGTCTCCGTCAGGCTTCCTCGCGGGCCTCATGCCCGACATGGATGACTGAAGGAAGACGCCCCGCGCGCATCACCGCCTCGTCGAGCGTGACGCGGCGCACCGCGACGCCGGGAGGAAAGGCAGTGAGCAGGCGTGACGGCATGGCGGCAGAGAGCAGCACGAACGCGCCGTGATCGTCCGCGCGGCGGATCAGCCGGCCGAATGCCTGGGCGAGACGCGCGCGGACGATGCGGTCGTCATAGGCACTGCCGCCGCCGGCCAGGCGCCGCGCGGCATGGAGCACGGTGGGCTTGGGCCAGGGCACGCCTTCCATCACCACCAGCCGGAGCGAGCGGCCCGGCACATCGACCCCGTCACGCAGCGCGTCAGTGCCGAGCAGTGACGCCGAGGCGTCATCGCGGAAAATATCGACCAGGGTGCCGGTATCGATCGGGTCGACATGCTGGGCGTAGAGCGGCAGGCCTTCGCGGGCGAGCCGGTCGGCGATCCGGGCATGGACGCCGCGCAGCCGCCGGATCGCGGTGAACAGGCCGAGCATGCCGCCGCCGGAGGCGACGCCGAGCCGGGCATAGGCGTTGGCGAGCGCCCCCATATCGCCGCGCTTCACGTCAGTGACGATCAGTACCTCGGCCTGGGACGCATAATCGAACGGGCTCGGCGCCTCGAACCGGCTCGCGCCGCGCAGGAGATGCTGCGCCCCGGTGCGTGCCTCGGCCACTTCCCATTCGCCGCCGCCCCTGAGCGTCGCCGACGTCACCAGCGCGCCATGCGCCTGTTTCAGCACGGTTTCGGCAAAAGGCTTGCTCGGATCGAGCCAGTGGCGATGCAGCCCGACATCATATTCGCGCCCCTCGACCCGGTCGACCGCGAGCCAGTCGACGAAATCGGGCGTGGCTGGCCCGCCGATTCGCGCAAGCAACGACAGCCACGCCGCGACCGTTTCCGCGCGCCAGCCGATCGACGCAATCGCGCCTTCGATTCGCGCGCGCGCCGGCCCGTCCATCCAGTCAGGCGCTTCGGCAAGCACCGCTTCGAGCCGCCGCCCGAGCGTGACGAGCGGGCGAACCAGCGCATCGAGCGCCTGCGCCGCAGGGGCAGCCGCCTCGATCAGCGCCGCATCGGGCTCGGCAAGTTCGGTTTCGAGGCCATAGCCGGCATCGCCAGCCGCATCGGCGCGGGCATAAGCGAGCCCGCGCACCGCGGCGAGCAGGATCTCGATCGGCCCGAACGGCGCGCCCTCGCTCAGCCGCTGCAGCCAGCCATCGCTCGCCAGCGCGCCGGCGGCCTTGATCGCTTCCGAGATGGCGATGCCGCCGCCTTCGTCATAGCTCGCGACATCCGACAGGCGCGCCGCCAGCCCGCGCCGGCGGCCGCGCCCGCCCGATTCGGGACCGATGATCCAGCGCCGCAACTCGATCGTCTCACCGCCGGTCAGCGCAGTCGAGAACATCGAATCGGCCGCATCGAAAATGTGATGACCCTCGTCGAAAACATAACGGGTCGGCCGGGTCGCCATTTCGCGACCCCGCGCCGCGTTCACCATTACCAGCGCATGATTGGCGATGACGATGTCGGCCTCGGCCGACGCGCGCGCCGCGCGTTCGATGAAGCATTTCCGGTAGTGCGGGCAGCCGGCATAGACGCATTCGCCGCGCCGATCGGTCAGCGCGGTCGATCCGTTGCGGCGGAACAGGGTCGGCAGCCAGCCGGGCAGATCGCCGCCGACCATGTCGCCATCGGCGCTATAGGCAGCCCAGCGCGCGACCAGCTGCGCCAGGATCGCCGCACGCCCGGCGAAACCGCCCTGCAGCGCATCCTCGAGATTGAGCAGGCAGAGGTAATTCTCGCGACCCTTGCGGGTGACGACCTTGGCTTTGCGGACCTCGGCATCGGGAAAGAGCCGCGCGCTCTCATGCCCCAATTGCCGCTGCAGCGCCTTGGTGAAGGTCGAGACCCATACCGCGCCGCCCGCTTTCTCCGCCCAGAGCGAGGCTGGTGCGAGATAGCCGAGCGTCTTGCCGATTCCGGTGCCCGCCTCCGCCAGCACCATATTGGGCGCGTCGCGGACCATGCGCGGGTCGAACGCCTCGATCGCCGCCTGAGCGAAGGCGCGCTGGCCGGGCCGCTGCTCGGCAGTGCTTCCGGTCAGATGGGCAAGGCGAGCCTGAGTCTCTTCGGGATCAAGCGCGATCGTGCGCGGTGCAGGGCGCGGCGCGACCTCGGACCATTCGGGGAGCCTGGTGAACAGCCAGCGTTCAGCCGTGGCGGGCTTGGCGATCCGGTCGGCAAGCGGCATCGCCCAGGGCCAGCGCAGGCGGAACAAGGACTGGGCCGAGGTCCAGGCGCCTTCGCGTTCGGGCCAGTCCTGCTTCGGCAGGTCGAGCAGCGCTTCGGCCGCGCGGAGGAGGAGTGCCGCCACTTCCTCGTCGCGCGCTGGCGGCTCGAGCCCCGTCACGCGAGCAAGGCCACGCGGCGTCGGTACCATGAAGCGCGCGGGACAGAGAAAGGCGAAGAGCTCGAGCAGATCGAGCCCCGACAGGTCGGCATAGCCGAGCCGCTGGCCGATCAGCGGTGCGTTGAGCAGGATCACCGGCGTGTCCGCGGCAATCCGGATCGCCTCGCCACGCCCGATCGGCCGTGTGCCCTCGGCATCGGCGATCCAGATGCCGCTATGACTGGCATGGAGTGCTGGATAGGGGAGCAACGGCATCGGGCGACTGTGGCGGGATGAGAACGAAAGGGCAACTCAATCCCGTCATTGTATCCGGCTTGCGTCGGGGCGACCCTATGTTGTCCCCAAACCCCCGTCGCGCTACTGCCGCGCCATGACTACCGAACTCCGCGCCGCCGCCCTCGAATCCAAAGCCTGGCCCTATGAAGAGGCGCGCAAGCTGCTCAAGCGCTATCCGGACGGGAAGAAAGACGCGCCGATCCTGTTCGAGACCGGTTACGGCCCCTCGGGCCTGCCGCATATCGGCACCTTCAATGAAGTGCTGCGCACGACCATGGTGCGCAATGCCTTCCATGCGCTCAGCGACACGCCGACGCGGCTGATCGCCTTTTCGGACGACATGGATGGGCTGCGCAAGGTGCCCGACAATGTCCCCAACAGGGAGATGCTGGCGGAATATCTCGGCAAGCCGCTCAGTCGCATCCCCGATCCGTTCGGCACGCATGAGAGCTTCGCCGCGCACAACAACGCTCTGCTGCGCGAATTTCTCGACCGGTTCGGCTTCGATTACGAGTTCGTCTCCTCGACCGATTATTATGCCGGCGGCCGGTTCGACGAGACGTTGAAGTCGGTACTGCGCCATTATCAGGCGATCCTCGACGTGATGCTGCCGACGCTTGGTGCCGACCGCCGCGCAACCTATTCGCCGGTACTGCCGGTCAGCCCGAAGACGGGCGTGGTTCTCCAGGTGCCGGTCGAGGTGATCGATGCCGATGCCGGGCTGATCGCCTTCATGGATGAGGGCGACCGGATCGAGCAGACGATCCTCGGCGGCCATGCCAAGCTGCAATGGAAGGTCGACTGGGCGATGCGCTGGGTCGCGCTCGGCGTCGATTACGAAATGGCCGGCAAGGATCTGATCGACTCGGTGGTTCAGTCCTCGAAAATCACGCGTGTGCTCGGCGGCCGCCCGCCCGAGGGTTTCAACTATGAGATGTTCCTCGACGAGAAGGGCGAGAAGATCTCCAAGTCGAAGGGGAATGGCCTCAGCCTCGACGAGTGGCTAACCTATGGGCCTGACGAGAGTCTCGCCTTTTATATCTTCCGCGAGCCGCGCAAGGCGAAGTCGCTGCACATGGGCGTGATCCCGCGTGCGGTCGACGATTACTGGCAGTTCCGCGGCAATTATGCGGGCCAGGAGCTGAAGGAAAAGCTCGGCAACCCGGTCCATCACATCCATGACGGCAAGCTGCCGACCGGCGAATTGCCGGTGACCTTCGGGCTGCTCCTCAACCTGGTCGGGGTGATGGGCGATGCGACCAAGGAGCAGGTCTGGGGCTATCTCGCCAATTATGTGCCCGATGCGACGCCCGAGCTGTACCCCGAGCTCGACCGGCTGATCGGCCATGCGCTCGCCTATGGCCGCGACTTCGTTGCGCCGACGCTGAAGCGCCGCGCGCCGGAAGGCGTCGAGATCGCGGCGCTCGAGCAGCTCGATGCCGATCTCGCCGCATTGCCGACCGAAGCGAGCGCTGAGGAAATCCAGAACATCGTCTATGAGATCGGCAAGACCGCCGGTTTCGAAAATCTGCGCGAGTGGTTCAAGGCGCTCTACGAGACACTGCTCGGATCGAGCCAGGGCCCGCGCATGGGCAGCTTCATTGCGCTCTACGGGATCGACAATACGCGCAAGCTGATCGCCGAGGCGCTGGCGCGGTGACCCGCCCGCGCGCCGCCTCGGTGCTGCGCGACTTCCTCGCGAACGAGGCGCTGGGCGGGATCGTGCTGATTGCCGCCGCGGCATTGGCGATGATCGCCGCCAACTCGCCACTTGCCGCCGCCTATTTCGGGCTGCTGCATTACGAGACCGGGCCGGTGATCGCGCCCGCGATCGGCGCGATGACGGTCCATCTGTGGATCAATGATGCGCTGATGGCGATCTTCTTCCTGCTGGTCGGGCTCGAGATCAAGCGCGAGCTGGCCGACGGGCAGCTCGCGAGTGCCGAGCGCCGGCGGCTGCCGATCATCGCCGCCGCAGCCGGGATGATCTGCCCCGCGATCCTGTATCTCGCGATCACCGGCGGCGCGGCGCCGCTGCGCCCTGGCTGGGCGATCCCGGCGGCGACCGACATCGCCTTTGCGATCGGCGTGCTGGCGCTGCTCGGCTCGCGCATTCCACCCTCGCTGAAGCTGTTCCTGACCACGGTCGCGATCGTCGACGACATGGGCGCGGTCGCGATCATCGCCGTGTTCTACAGCCATGGGCTTGCGCTGCTCGCTCTGGCGGGCGCGGCGGTCGTCGCGAGCGGGATGGCCGCGATGAACCGGTTCGGGATCGTGCGGCTCTGGCCCTATCTGATCGGCTTCGGCCTGCTCTGGCTGCTGGTGTTGATGTCAGGCGTTCACGCGACGATCGCCGGCGTGGTGGCGGCGATGCTGATCCCGATCGGCAGCGGTGGCCATGCCCGCTCGCCGCTCCACCGGCTCGAGCACGCGCTGAACCCCTGGGTCGCCTATGCGATCGTGCCGCTGTTCGGCTTCGCCAATGCCGGAGTCTCGCTCGTCGGGTCGTCATGGGGCGTGCTGGCCGAGCCGCTGGTGCTCGGCATCGCCCTTGCGCTGTTCTTCGGCAAGCAGATCGGCATTTTCGGCAGCATCAGGCTCGCCGTCCGCTTCGGAGTCGCGCGTGCACCGGCGGGGGCGAGCTGGGCGCAGATCTATGGCGTCGCCTTGCTCGCCGGGATCGGCTTTACGATGAGCCTGTTCATCGGCGGCCTCGCTTTTCCGGGCGACGGCGCAATGATGGACGAAGTGAAGATCGGGGTACTCGTCGGATCGATCCTGTCGGCAACTGCCGGCTTCATCGTGCTGCGCTTTTCATCAAGGGCGAAGACATGAAGCGCTTTTTCGACCCCCGCCAGCTGGCGCACGCGCCGCTGAAGGAGCTGCACAATGGCGGCTTCACCGATTTCGCCGAGAAGCCGATGCGCGCCGAGGCAATCCTTGCGGCGATCGGCGGCGCCGACCTGCCCGCCGATCATGGCGAAGCAGCGATCAGCGCGGTGCATGATGCGGGTTATCTCGATTTCCTGAAGACCGGCCCCGCGCGCTGGGCCGCCGCGGGGCGGCCGGGCGATGTGATCGGCTATATCTGGCCGATCGCCCGCCGCCGCCCGTTGAAACTCGACCGGATCGACGCGCTGGCCGGGCGCTACAGCCTGGACGCGTCGACACCGTTGACCGCCGAGACCTGGGACGCTGCCTATTGGAGTGCGCAATCGGTCCTCTCTGCGCTCGACGCCGTGCTGGCGGGAGACCACGCTGCCTTTGCCCTGTGTCGTCCGCCGGGCCACCATGCCGGCGCCGATTATCTCGGCGGCTATTGCTACCTCAACACTGCCGCCATCGCCGCCCAGGCAGCGCGCGATGCCGGCGCGAAGCGGGTCGCGATCCTCGACATCGACTATCATCACGGAAACGGCACGCAGGACATTTTCTGGACGCGCAGCGATGTGTTCTACGCCTCGATCCACGCCGATCCGGCGACTGACTATCCTTTTTTCTGGGGCCATGCCGACGAAACCGGCGAAGGTCACGGCGCCGGTACGACGCTCAACCTGCCGCTCGCGCAGGGGGCGGATCTCGCTGCCTTCCGCGCCGCCCAGACAGCGGCGCTCGACGCCATTGCGCGCTTTGGGCCCGACCTGCTGATCGTCAGTTTCGGCGCGGATACCTGGGAGGGCGATCCGATCTCCTTCTTCCGCCTCGCCACCGCCGATTATACGACGCTCGCGCGCGACATTGCCGGGCGCGGCTGGCCGACCGTGATCGCCATGGAGGGCGGCTATGCGATCGAGGCGTTGGGGGCGAATGTCACCAGCCTGCTGGCCGGGTTCTGACCCACGCTGATCAGAGTCGATCCACGACGAACCGTAGCCGCTCGGCCACCGGAACACGCGGCAGCTCGATCAGCGTATAGCCATAGTCGCGATAGGTTTCGGCCATGATCGCGTGAGTCGCCTCGGCGACGGCTGGCGTCTGCCTGCGTTCCCGATCGCCGGTGTAGATCGCATCCCAATAAGGCGCGATGAAGACATGGGGGTTGTAGCGGCAGCTGCGCGCCGCCGCATCAATGTGCGGCGGGACCGGGAGACCGGACACGCGCAGGAAGCCGACGACATCCGGCACGCCGCGATCGAGGACGACCGTCAGCCCGGAGGCGAGCGCCTCGGCATGGGCAGCGACCTCCCGCACCACCATGCGCTCGGCAAAGGCAAGCTCGTCAGCCCAGGGGAGGGCAGAACCGCCCGCTGCCATCTCCTCGCGGATGATGGCGCGGCCGACCTCGGCGCTGGTGGCGACTCCCGCCACCGCCAGCGCTTCGATCAGGGTCGACTTGCCCGAGCCCGGACCGCCGGTGATGACGAACAGACGGTCGGTGTCCATGGGTGGATCATAGGGAGACGACGACGCGGGAGTAAATCCCGCGTCCCGTCGGCCGCGGCTCTAGCCGTTACAGCTTCGACGTCAGCTCCGGCACGATCTTGAACAGATCGCCGACCAGGCCGATGTCGGCAACCTGGAAGATCGGGGCGTCCTCGTCCTTGTTGATCGCGATGATCGTCTTCGAATCCTTCATGCCGGCGAGGTGCTGGATCGCGCCGGAGATACCGATCGCGATATAGACCTCGGGCGCGACGATCTTGCCGGTCTGGCCGACCTGATAGTCGTTGGGGACATAGCCGGCATCCACCGCGGCGCGGCTTGCGCCGACGCCGGCGCCGAGCTTGTCGGCGAGCGGCTCGATGATCGAGTGGAAGTTCTCGCTGTTCTGGAGCGCACGGCCGCCCGAGACGATGATCTTGGCAGAGGTGAGCTCGGGGCGCTCAGACTTGGCAATCTCCGAACCGGCGAAGGTCGACAGGCCCTTGTCACCGGTCGCAGCGACCTTCTCGATCGTGCCCGAGCCGCCGCTGGTCGCTGCCTTTTCAAAGGCGGTGCCGCGCACGGTGATGACCAGCTTGGCGTCCTTCGACTTGACGGTCGCGATGGCATTGCCCGCATAGATCGGCCGGGTGAAGGTGTCGGCGCTCTCGACCGAGAGGATGTCGCTGATCTGCATCACGTCGAGCAGGGCGGCAACGCGCGGCGCGATGTTCTTGCCGTTCGAGGTTGCCGGGAACAGCACCGCATCATGATGCCCCATCAGCTCGACGATCAGCGGCGCGACATTCTCGGCCAGCGCATGCGCATAGGCAGCGTCGTCGGCGACATGGACCTTGCCGACGCCGGCGATCTTCGCGGCTTCAGCGGCGACGCCATCGACGCCCTGGCCGGCGACCAGCAGATGCACTTCGCCGAGCTTCGACGCGGCGGTGACCACGGCGAGCGTTGCGTCCTTGACGGCCGTGCCGTCATGTTCGACCCAGACGAGCGTCTTCATTTCGCGACTCCCATCGCCTTGAGCTTTGCCACAAGTTCGTCGACATCGGCGACCTTGACCCCGGCCACGCGCTTGGCGGGCTCGACCACCTTCAGCGTCGTCAACCGCGGCGCGACGTCGACGCCGTAATCGGCCGGCGTCTTCTGCGCCATCGGCTTCGACTTGGCCTTCATGATGTTGGGCAAGCTCGCATAGCGCGGCTCGTTGAGGCGCAGATCGGTGGTGACGATCGCCGGGAGCTTCAGATCCTCGGTCTCCGAGCCGCCATCGACTTCGCGCGTGACCTTGGCGACGCCGTCGGCGACGACGACCGCGCTCGCGAAGGTGCCCTGGCCCCAGCCGAGCAGGCCGGCAAGCATCTGGCCGGTCTGGTTGTTGTCGTCGTCGATCGCCTGCTTGCCCAGGATGATCAGATCAGGCTTTTCCTCCTCGGCGATCTTGGCGAGCAGCTTGGCGACGCCCAGGGGCTCGACCTTCTCTTCCGAGACGACCAGGATTGCGCGGTCAGCGCCCATGGCGAGCGCGGTGCGGAGCGTTTCCTGGGCTTTCTGCTCGCCGATCGAGACTGCGACGATCTCGGTGACCACGCCCTTTTCCTTCAGGCGGATGGCTTCCTCGACCGCGATCTCGTCGAACGGGTTCATGCTCATCTTGACGTTGGCAAGATCCACGCCCGTGCCGTCAGCCTTCACGCGGGGCTTTACGTTATAGTCAAGCACACGCTTGACCGGGACCAGCACCTTCATTGCAATCCACTCCTGTGTCTGAACGCTTCCCGGGGAGGAAAGAGGTTCAGGCCGCCTTCTTCACCTCGGCGACGATCTTGCGGGCAGCATCGCCCAGATCATTGGCCGGCACGATGGCGAGACCCGAGGTGGACAGGATCTTCTTGCCCTCCTCGACATTGGTGCCTTCGAGCCGGACCACGAGCGGCACCGACAGATTCACTTCCTTCGCCGCCGCGACGATGCCCTCGGCGATGATGTCGCACTTCATGATGCCGCCGAAGATGTTGACCAAGATGCCCTTCACTGCCGGATCGGCAAGGATGATCTTGAACGCGGCCGTCACCTTCTCCTTGTTGGCGCCGCCGCCGACATCGAGGAAGTTGGCCGGGAACATGCCGTTGAGCTTGATGATGTCCATCGTCGCCATGGCGAGGCCGGCGCCGTTGACCATGCAGCCGATATCGCCGTCGAGCTTGATATAGGCGAGGTCGTACTTCGACGCTTCGAGCTCCGAAGGGTCCTCTTCGGTCTCGTCGCGGAGCGCGAGCAGGTCCTTGTGGCGGAACAGCGCGTTCGAATCGAAGCCGACCTTGGCATCGAGCACCATCAGCTTGCCGTCAGTGGTGAGCGCGAGCGGGTTGATCTCGATCTGCGCTGCGTCAGTGCCCATGAAGGCGTCGTACAGCTTTGCCGACACATTGGCGGCCTGCTTGGCGAGATCGCCCTTCAGCCCAAGCGCATTGGCGACCGCACGGCCGTGATGTGGCATGAAGCCGGTTGCGGGATCGACGGCGAAGCTGTGGATCTTCTCGGGCGTGTCGTGGGCTACCGTCTCGATGTCCATGCCGCCTTCGGTCGAAGCGACCAGGGCGACTCGGCCGCTGACGCGATCGACGAGGAGGGCGAGGTAGAATTCCTTGGCGATGTCGACGCCGTCGGTCACGTAGAGGCGGTTGACCTGCTTGCCATGCTCGCCGGTCTGCACCGTGACGAGGGTGTTGCCGAGCATGTCGTTCGCCGCCGCGCGAACCTCGTCAGCGGTCTTCGCCAGCCGGACGCCGCCCTTGGCATCGGGGCCGAGTTCCTTGAACTTGCCCTTGCCGCGTCCGCCGGCATGGATCTGGGCTTTCACCACGTAAAGCGGCCCGGGGAGCTTGGCGGCTGCCTCGACCGCTTCGTCAGCGCTCATGGCGGCGAAACCGGCGGGCACGGGGACACCGAACTTCGCGAGAAGCTCCTTGGCCTGATATTCGTGGATGTTCATGAGGGCGCGAGCCTTTCGAAGATCGGGGATGCGGACGCCTTAAGCACAGCGTGCGCGGCGAATCCACCCCCGCCTGACCAGCTTCGCCCCGGCGGTGCGGTTAGCCGACACCGAGCGCGCAGAGCGCCGCGGAACTGGTCGTCACGCCGACGATCTTCGAATCGTTCAGCGAGCGGACCCGGTAGAGGAACTGATCGACCGACTTCGACTCCCCTGCCTTGCCGAGCCCCGCCAGCCGCCTGAGCTGGAGCAGCGACAGGCGATCGACCATGCGGTGCGCCATGCAGCCGGCCATCGGCTTAGGAATGCCGGCGCTTTCAAGCCCGGCCCTGGTCATCTGCTCGGGGGTCGAGCAGGCGGCGAGCGCCAGCAGGGGGGCCAGCACGAGGCCGGCCGGTAAAATGCCACGCATGTCCATACCTTTCGTGCAACCGCGCCACGCTGCCGCTATATCGGGCCGCATGCACTGGCAAACCGGCCTTATCCTGTTCATCGCGACCATCGTCCTGATGGAGGGATTCGCTTATGTCGCACACCGCTGGGTGATGCACGGGCCGGGCTGGTTCCTCCATGAAAGCCATCATAGGCCCCGCGCCGGCAACTGGGAGCTGAACGACCTTTATGCCGCGATCTTTGCGGTCCCTTCCTTCATTCTGCTGCTCGGCGGCGTGCAGCTCGGCTGGTGGCCGGGCTGCACCTGGATCGGCGCGGGGATCGCTGGCTATGGCGCAATCTATTTCGGCTTCCATGACGTGATCGTCCACAAAAGGCTCGACCACCACTATCTGCCCAAATCCAGCTATATGAAGCGGATCATCCAGGCCCACCGGCTTCACCATGTCGTAGAGACCAAGGCGGGCAATGTGAGCTTCGGCTTTCTCTGGGCGCCCAAGCCCGAGGCGCTCAAGGCCGAACTCAAGCGCCGCGAGCGCGCCGGGGTGCGCGCGCCGGCCGGACAAAATGCGCCGGCAGGGCGGGGCGCGCCGCTCGATTGAACGAATCGCCGCTCTTCTACGCGCTCGCCATTCCGGCGGTGACGTTGCTTGGCCTGTCGAAGGGCGGGTTCGCGGGCCTTGGCGCGCTGGCCCTGCCGCTGCTTGCGCTGGCGATCTCGCCGGTGCGGGCGGCGGCGATCCTGTTGCCGATCCTGATCGTGCAGGACGTCGTCGGCGTGTGGGCATTCAGGAAGAGCTGGGACGGACATGTGCTCGCCTGGATGCTGCCCGGATCGGTGATCGGCATCGGGCTCGCCTGGTATTTCGCCGCGCGCGTGCCCGAAGCGGCAGTGCTCGGCGTGGTCGGCGCGATCTCGATCCTGTTCGGTGCCTATCGTCTGTGGGCCGACCGGGGCGGGGCGCTGGCGGCACCGGCCACGTCGCCGGGCTGGGTCGGGACGCTGTTCGGGGTCGCTTCCGGTTTCACCAGCCAGATCGCGCATGCCGGACAGCCGCCCTTCCAGATCTGGGTGCTGCCAAAGCGCCTGCCGCGCGACGTGCTGGTCGGCACCACCGCGATCTTCTTCGCTGCGACCAACTGGCTGAAGGTGCCCGCTTACTGGGCGCTCGGGCAATTCAGCCGCGACACGATGCTGGCGGCGGCGACCTTGCTGCCGGTGGCGATCGCCTCGACCTTTGCCGGGGTGTGGCTGGTGCGGCGGGTTTCGCCTGCCCGTTTCTACACCGCCATCTACGCGTTGATGATATTGGTCGGCGTGAAACTGGCCTGGGACGCAATTTCTTGAGGTAAAGAGCAGTCTCACCAGAGATTTGGTCTGATTTTTATGGTCATTATACCAAATCTAAAGCAACGAGTGCCGCTACGTTACTGGTGATCGACTGATCAGTGACTTGAATAATTTTGCGGCCCCGGAAGCGGCACTGCCGTCCTTTTCGCCACAAAATCGATCGCGCGGACCCGGCCGCGATCCCGATTCCCGCTGTTCCCCGCTGTTATCGCAACTTTTTTATTTTCGCCGCTGTTATGTTGGATTTTGTGCTCGATTTCACCGTTCATTATCAACGCTTTACCGGCCATCCCGCTGTTATTCAGGAACAGCGGGATAACAGCGGGGGAACAGCGACGATAACAGCGGCGGAACAGCGGGAACAGCGGGCCTGGGGAATGGCGGCCCGCCCGTTGGAAAAACCGGTCATGTCAAAGAGCAGGGCGGCGGCGGGACAGCATCCCGCCCGCTCGCGCTCTTTCCACACTCTCTCTCGGGGTTGAATCAAACCGATCCATCCTGATCGCCTGATCAGGGTTCACGCATGCCGCTCTAATCAAAGAGCGACGACACCGAGGTTTCGTCGGCAATCCGCTTGATCGCTTCGCCGATCAACGGCGCGATCGTGAGCAAACGGATTCGCCTGGCATCCTTCACCACGTCATGCTGGCCGATTGAATCAGTGATGACGAGTTCCTCGAGCACCGAGCCCTCGACGCGCGCGACCGCGCCGCCCGACAGCACGCCGTGGGTGACATAGGCGACGACGCCCTCGGCGCCGGCCTCCTTGAGCGCCGCGGCTGCGTTGCAGAGGGTGCCGGCCGAATCGACGATGTCGTCGATCAGGATGCAGAAGCGGCCCTCGACCTCGCCGATAATGTTCATCACCTCGGATTCGCCGGCGCGCTCGCGGCGCTTGTCGACGATCGCGAGCGGGGCATTGTCGAGGCGCTTGGCCAGCGCGCGGGCGCGGACCACGCCGCCGACATCGGGCGAGACGACCATGATGTTGCGATCGCCGAAGCGGGTCTGGATATCGGCCGACATCACCGGCGCGCCGTAGAGATTGTCAGTCGGGATATCGAAGAAGCCCTGGATCTGCCCGGCATGGAGATCGACCGACAGCACGCGGTCGGCGCCGGCGACGGTGATCAGATTGGCGACGAGCTTGGCCGAGATCGGGGTGCGCGGTCCTGGTTTGCGATCCTGCCGGGCGTAGCCGAAATAGGGAATCACGGCGGTGATCCGCCGGGCCGAGGCGCGGCGCAGCGCATCGATGCAGATCAGCAATTCCATGAGATTGTCGTTGGCGGGAAAGCCGGTAGATTGCAGGACGAACACATCCTCGCCGCGGACATTCTCCTGGATCTCGACGAACACCTCCTCGTCGGCGAAGCGGCGGACGCTGGCATTGGTCAGCGGGATTTCGAGATACTCGGATACCGCACGCGCCAGCGGGAGGTTTGAATTGCCGGTCATCAATTTCATGCTGCGCGTCCCGCCTGATCCTTGCATCCCCTTAGCTCCACGACTTTCGAACGCAATGGCCACCGGGCACGGCGTTGCGGTATCGGGAGATTCCGGCACTGATATCGGCCGCAGACTGGCCATGCGCCACGTACCGATCGCCAGGTTCAAGACATCGTCACTTCCGGCGCAGATGCTTCTCCCAGTCGATCTGGCTGAGCGCGACCAGCAGGCCGAGCATCGCAAGCTGCAGCGCGATGCCGAGTGGGTTGGTGAGGCTGCGGCGGAAGGCGTCTCCGATGCTCGATTCGCGGATATGCTGGGCCGAGACGGCGTAGATCGAATAGGACACGACACGGCCGACAAAGAAGGCGGCGGTGAAGGGGAGCAGGCTGACCCTGGTCAGGCCGGCGGCTTCGAAAAGCTGCGCCGACGGAACCGGCGAGAGCGCGAACAGGCCGAGGCCGAGGATCGCGTTTCGCTTGCGCTGCCCGAGCGCCTCGCGTGCCGCGGCGAGATTGCGCTTCATCTTCTCCGGCAGGCGACCAGCGAGCAGGCGGAAGCCGTGTGCGAGAAGGAACCGGCCGGAAGCGGCTGCCAACGCGCCGATGAGGACAAGGGCGGGGACAGGCAGCTTGGTATTGAGGCCGTACAGGACGATGATCGACCAGGTGGGCGGCCCGAACGCCGGCATCAGGTTCACGCCAAGCACGATCATGAAGAAAATCAGATAATCAGCCATCATGGCCGGTTCATATTGCGGGCGGCGCGCGCCGGATAGCCGCCGCGGCGGCTGTGAAGCCGGGCTCGGGCGCTCGGCGTCGGCGGGGCGGCGGCATTCGGTGCCGTGCATTTCGGCACTTGCCGCCGGGACCGTTCCGCGAGATCGGATCCGACACGGGCCCGACACGTTGCAGTGCGGCTTGAAAGGTCGATTCGATGCCGCATGCCAGTAACGTCGTCAGCTGCACGGGCCCGGAAAGCCAGCATGCCTTCGACAATGTCCCGCTCCAGCCCCGCAACGGCACGCTCGATGCGCCCTGCCCGGTCTGCAAGGGCCATGGGCAATGGAACACCCAGATCGACCTGGTGAGCTTCCGATGCTCCCGCACGATCTGCGACCGGTGCTCGGGCGCGGGGTGGGTGGAGACCGGTCGCGACCCGATCGCCGTTCCCGATATCGAACTGAACCCGGAAGGCCGTCCGCAATGGATCATCCGTCACACCGCAGTGTAGCGGTGGTTGTTGCCGCCAGTTGCGAGGGGTACAGGCGCTGGCATGACCATTCTTACCCGTTTCGCGCCCTCGCCCACCGGGCAGCTGCATGTCGGCAATATCAGAACCGCGCTGCACAACTGGCTTTGGGCGCAGCAGGCCGGCGGACGGTTCGTGCTGCGGATCGACGATACCGATGCCGAGCGGAGCGAGGAACGCTTCGTTGATGCGATCCGGGCCGATCTCGCCTGGCTCGGGCTCAATCCGGATGGCGAGGAGCGCCAATCGGCCCGGTTCGCGCTGTACGAGGCGCGGTTTGCTGCGTTGCGCGAGGCCGGCCATGTCTATCCCGCCTATGAGACCGCGCAGGAACTCGACCTGAAGCGCAAGATCGCGGCGGGGCGCGGACTCCCGCCGGTCTATGACCGGGCTGCGCTCGCGCTGGGCGATGCGGAGCGGGCTGCGTTCGAGGCGGAAGGGCGCAGCCCCCATTGGCGCTTCAAGCTCGACCATGCAGCGCCGATCGAGTGGGACGACCTGATCCGCGGCCATCAGCGTTTCGATCCGGCGACGATGAGCGACCCCGTCATCCGCCGCGCCGACGGCTCATGGCTCTATATGCTGCCGTCAGCGATCGACGATGCCGAGATGGGGGTGACTCATGTCGTGCGCGGCGAGGACCATGTGTCGAACACGGCGCTTCAGCTGCAGATGTTCGCCGCGCTCGGCAGCCCGCCCCCGGCCTTTGCCCATGAGGCCTTGCTGGTCGGCAGCGAGGGCAAGCTTTCGAAGCGGCTCGGCTCGGTCGGCGTCGAGTCGTTCCGCGAGGCGGGGATCGAACCCGAGGCGGTGCGGGCGCTGCTGGCGCGAATCGGCACCAGCCTGCCAGTCGAGCCGTTGATCGATACCGCCACGCTGATCGAGACCTTCGATTTCGGGCGGTTCGGACGAGCGCCGGCGCGGTTCGACGAGGCCGAACTGGCGGCGCTCAATGCGCGGATCATCCATCAGCTCGATTTCGACCGGGTTGCGCCGCAGCTCCCGGCGGGGATGGGCCGCGCCGGGTGGGAAGCAGTGCGCCCCAATCTTTCGACACTGGCCGAGGCCGCTGACTGGTGGCAGGTAATCGAGGGGCCGATCGATGCCGATATCGACCCGGCCGACCGCAACTTTCTGGGCGAGGCGGCACGACTCGCCGCCGGGATAGACTGGAGCGGCGACCCCTGGCACGCGCTGACCGGAGCGCTCAAGGCAAGTTCGGGGCGTAGCGGCAAATCCCTGTTCCTGCCGCTCCGGCGGGCGCTGACCGGGCTCGACCATGGCCCGGACATGAAGACGTTGCTGCCCCTGATCGGCCGCGACCGCGCGATCGAACGCCTCGGCAAGACCTGATGAACCACGCCTGAAATGATATCTTGTATCTCTGTAGTTATGTTGTATCATCGCTATTGAGCATGGGCACAAGACCCGGCCACCACCATGGAGTTTGATGGAGACAGGCGATGTATGCTGACAAATATTCGCGGCGCATGAAGCTCGACCCCCGCAGCATGGCGCTGGCGGTGGCCCTGAACGGGACGATCGTTGCCGGGCTGGTCGCGTTTGCCGCCCCGCATTTCGTACGAACAATTGACGTTGTCCTGGAAGGCAGGAATATCCCGCTTCCACCACCCCCACCGCCCAATCCCGAGCCCACCCCAACCATCAAGCATCCGGTTCAGGCGACGCCCGTCGCCAAGCCGGTGGCACCCGACCCGATCGTGCACAGCGACACACCAATCGAAGTCGCCATCAATACTGGCCCCTCCCTTCCGCCCACCCCCACCGTGGGAACGGGCACCGTCTTCGAGCCGGTCAAGGCGCCGCCGGTCATTGTCGGGCCGGAGGTCGACAAGCGTTTCGCCGGCGTCTTCCAGCCTGAATATCCGCTCGGCGAGCGCCGCGCCGAGCATGAGGGCCGGGTGACGGTCCGCGTCCTGATCGGCACCGACGGCCGGGTGAAGCAGGTCGAGCGGATCAGCGCGACGAGCGACGAGTTCTTCGCCGCGACCCAGCGCCGCGCGCTCGAGAAATGGCGCTTCAAGCCCGGCACGCGCGACGGCGCGCCCGTCGAGGCATGGCGGACGATGTCGGTCAGCTTCGTGCTGAAAGACGAATAAATGCCCGGGATCGGGCGGGGCTGGCATCCGGCCCCGCCCGGGCCTATCTTCGCGGGTATGAACTTCCTGCGCTACTTTGCTCCGATGCGGGCTATCCGGGATCTGCGCCTCTTCCTGTCGCAGCGGCGCAAGCATGAGCTTGTGTTCCTGGCGCTTTCGGTCGCGATCACCTGGACGATCATGTTCTACATGATTCACGATACGAAGATCGTGAAGGACAGGCGCCCGGTCATCATCTATGTGCAGCAATGGCCGGCGAACCGGACCGATGCCGAAATCATCGCCCAGCAAAAGCTCGACGCGCCCGAACAGACCAAGCGCGAAGAAGCCGAGAAGAAGCGCGAGGCCGACAACCAGGCGGCCTGGAAGCGAATCGACGACAATCTGAAGAAGTACGGCATCTGAACCCGCGCAGCGACGTCGGCTGGATGGGGGCGGCACTGGCCCTCGCCGAGCGTGGCCGCGGCCTGACGGCGCCCAACCCCAATGTCGGTTGCGTGATCGTGCAGGACGGCCGCGTCGCGGGGCGTGGCTGGACTCAGCCTGGCGGGCGCCCGCATGCCGAGGCGATGGCGCTTGCCGAAGCGGCCGCCAAGTCGCGCGGCGCGACTTGCTACACGATCCTCGAACCCTGCGCGCACGAATCGGCGCGCGGGCCGGCCTGTGCCGACCTGCTGGTCGCGGCGGGGGTGGCCCGGGTGGTGATCGCGACCGGCGATCCCGACAGCCGGACCGACGGCAGCGGGATCGCGCGGTTGCGCGGCGCCGGGATCGAGGTCGTGACGGATGTCAGGGCCGAAGAGGCGCGGCGGACGATGGCCGGGTTCCTGACCCGTTATTTCCACGGCCGGCCGCTCGTGACGCTGAAGCTCGCCATGTCGCTCGACGGCGCCGTCGCCCGGGCGGACGGATCGAGCCGCTGGATCACCGGACCCGAGGCACGGGCGCATGCCCATCTCGAGCGGGCGCGCCACGAGGCGATCCTGGTCGGGCGCGGGACCTTGGAGGCCGATGCGCCGGCGCTCGACGTGCGGCTCGCCGGATTGGAAGGACGGAGTCCGGAGCGGTGGGTGCTGTCACATGACCATTCTTTTCAGCCGGCCAAAGGCGGGCGCGCCGGGAATTGGAAGGTTCTGACCTCTCCCGCAGACATCGCAGACCTCGACGGCGTCGATCATCTCTTCGTCGAGGGCGGCGCATCCACCGCCGCCGCGTTTCTGTCGGCCGACCTGGTCGACCGCCTGCTCCTCTACCGCGCGCCGATCCTGATCGGTGGCGGGCGGACGCTGCCCGATATCGGCCTGGCGAACCTTGCGGAGGCGCATGGCCGCTGGAATCTCCATGATGCGCGGCGGCTTGGCAGCGACCGGGTCGAGGTTTACGAGCGCGTCAGGGAACCCGCTTAATGTTTACAGGCATCATCACTGATATCGGCACGATCGGGCGAGTCGAGGCACTGGCGGATACGCGCGTGCGAATCGTGACCAGCTACGACACCGCCACGATCGACCTCGGCGCGTCGATCGCCTGTTCGGGCGTGTGCCTGACGGTGGTCGACAAGGGGCCGGGCTGGTTCGCGGTCGATGTCTCGGGCGAGACCATCAGCCGTACCGCGCAGGGGCAATGGACTGCCGGCCGCCGCCTCAACCTCGAACGCGCGCTGCGGCTGGGCGAAGAGCTGGGAGGCCATATCGTCACCGGCCATGTCGACGGCATCGGCGAAGTGGTCTCGGTCGTCGAGGAAGGCGGATCGCACCGGGTGCGAATCACGGCCGGGCCGGAGATCGCCCCCTTCGTCGCGCCCAAGGGATCGATCACGCTCGACGGCGTCTCGCTGACCGTCAACGAAGTCGAGGATGGGCCGCATGGCGTCACCATCGGCGTCAACATCATCCCGCATACCGCTTCGGTCACCACTTTCGGCAGCCTCGCGGCCGGCGACCCGATCAATATCGAGATCGACGTGCTCGCCCGCTACCTGCAACGCATGGAGCATTATCGTGCAAAAGCCTGAGCCCCGCAGCGGAGATTTGGCCCGGCTTCGCCACGGCTTCCTCTCTTCCCCCGAGGAAATCATCGACGAGGCCCGCAACGGCCGGATGTTCATCCTGGTCGATGACGAGGACCGCGAAAATGAGGGCGACCTCGTCATCCCGGCGCAGATGGCGACGCCGGAGAAGATCAACTTCATGGCGAAGCATGGTCGCGGGCTGATCTGCCTCGCGCTCTCCAAGAAGCGGGTCGACGAGCTTGGGCTCGACCTGATGAGCCGCCACAATGGCACGCGGCACGAGACCGCCTTCACCGTCTCGATCGAGGCGCGTGACGGGGTCACGACCGGCATTTCAGCCGCCGACCGGGCGCGGACCGTCGCGGTCGCGATCGATTCGTCGAAGGGCCGCGACGAGATCGTGACGCCCGGCCATGTCTTTCCGCTGGTCGCGCGCGACGGCGGGGTGCTGGTGCGCGCCGGCCATACCGAGGCAGCGGTCGATGTGTCGCGGCTCGCCGGGCTCAACCCGTCGGGCGTGATCTGCGAGATCATGAACGAGGACGGGACGATGTCGCGCCTCGACGATCTCGTCGCCTTCGCCCAGCTCCACAATCTCAAGATCGGCACGATCCGCGACCTCATCGCCTATCGCCGCCGCCATGACCATCTCGTCGAGAAGCGTGCCGAGACCATGTTCCACAGCCGGTGGGGCGGCGACTGGAAGGCAATGACCTTCTTCAACAAGGCGACCGGCGACGAGCAGGTGGCGCTGGTGAAGGGCAGGATCGACCCCGACAAGCCGACCCTGGTGCGGATGCACAGCCTGTCGATGTTCGCTGACGCGTTCGGCGAGGAATCGGCGCGGTCGGGGCTGCTGTCGCATTCGATGGAGGCGATCGCCGCCGAGGGAGCGGGCGTGATCGTCGTGATCAACCGGCCGATGAAGGATTCGATGACCCGGATCATCAGGCTGCGCACCGAAGGCAAGAATCTCGGCACGCCCGAGGCCAATGAATTGCGCGATTACGGCGTCGGCGCGCAGATCCTGGCCGAACTCGGCGTGCAGGACATGATTTTGCTGACCAACACGCACCATACCCTGGTCGGGCTCGATGGATATGGCCTGTCGATCGTCGGCGAGCGGGCGATTCCCGGCACCGGAGGCGAATGATGGCGAAGCTGCTGATCGTCGAGGCACGCTTCTACGACCATCTCAACGATCTCCTGCTCGAGGGCGCACGCGCCGCGATCGAGGATGCGGGACATGCGCATGAGACGATCACCGTGCCCGGTGCGCTCGAGATTCCCGCTGCCGTCGCGCTGGCGGCCGAGAGCGGGCGCTACGACGCCTTTGTCGCGCTCGGCGTGGTGATCCGCGGCGAGACCTATCATTTCGAGATCGTCGCGGGGGAAAGCGCGCGCGGTCTGATGGCGCTGTCCATGGATGGCGTGGCGATCGGCAACGGCATATTGACCGTCGAGAACGAGGCGCAGGCGCTCGCCCGGGCGCGTCGGACCGAGAAGGACAAGGGCGGCGAAGCGGCGAAGGCCGCGCTGGCGATGCTCGCGCTGAAACAGCGCTTCGGCTGAGATTCGCGCGGGTCGGGGGCTGAAGTCGGTTGAGGCCGGGACCGCCCTTACTTATACGGATGTAAGTAAGGGAGATCCGGGATGGCGCTGGCGCATAGTTTCAAGGCTAACCCGCACTGGCTGCCGCGGCAAAAGCCGGTGGCGATCTCGGCGATTCCCGGCGAGAACGGGCTGCCCTTTATCGGCAACACGCTGAAGCTGCTGCGCGATCCGGTCGGGTTCGGGCACCGGATGGTGAAGCTTTACGGACCGGTTTATCGCAACAACGCCTTTGGCGGCCCGTCCGTCACGCTGATGGGCGCCGATGCGAACGAGCTGGTATTGTTCGACCGCGACAAGATCTTCTCGTCCGAACAGGGCTGGGGCCCGATGCTCAACCTGCTCTTCCCGCGCGGGCTGATGCTGATGGATTTCGACAAGCACCGCGCCGACCGCAAGGTGATGTCAGTCGCGTTCAAGCCCGAGCCGATGCGCCATTATGCCGAGGCGCTGAATGCGGGCATCACCCGCACCGTGAGCGGCTGGGCCAACCGCCCGATGCGCTTCTACGACGCGATCAAGGCGCTGACGCTCGACCTTGCCGCCGACAGCTTCCTCGGCATGCCGCTCGGGCCCGAGGCCGACCGGGTCAACCAGGCATTCGTCGACGAGGTGCAGGCGACGATCGCGGCGATCCGCCTTCCGCTGCCCGGCACGCCGATGCGCAAGGGCGTGAAGGCGCGGGCCTATCTGATCGACCTGTTCAGGCGCGAGATTCCGAGGCGGCGGGTCGGTGACGGGCATGATTTCTTTTCGCAATTCTGCCGCGCGACCGACGAGGCGGGGCAGCCGCTCTCCGACGACGCGATCGCCGACCACATGAATTTCCTGATGATGGCCGCGCACGACACGATCACCTCGTCGGCGACCAGCCTCGTCATGCTGCTTGGCCGCAACCCCGAATGGCAGGACAAGCTCCGCGAGGAGATTGCCGGGCTCGGCCTGAACGACGATGCCGGGCTGCCTTATGGCCAGCTCGACCGGCTGGTGCTGACTGAATACGCCTTCAAGGAAGCCCTGCGGCTGATCCCGCCGGTGCCGTCGTTGCCGCGACGCGCGGTGCGCGATTTCGAGTTTGGCGGCTTTCACATCCCGGCCGGCACGATGGTCGGGGTCAGCCCCGCCTTCACTCACAAGATGCCCGAGCATTGGCCGGACCCGCACAGTTTCGATCCGATGCGATTCACGCCCGAGGAGAGCAAGGGCCGGCATAAATATGCCTGGGTGCCGTTCGGCGGCGGCGCGCATATGTGCATCGGCCTGCATTTCGCGACGATGCAGATCCGCATCCTGATGGTCCAGTTGCTGAGCCGCTACCGGATCGAGCTCGACGAGGGTTCGGGCGCTGAATGGCAGGCCTGGCCCATCCCCCGGCCGAAGGATGGGTTGCCGGTACGATTCGTACCGTTGGGGTAGCGACCCGCAACGTCATGCCGGACTTGTTCCGGCATCCACCGTACCGCAGGGCATCGACGCCTGGTTATGCGGCACGGTGGACTTCGGACAAGTCCGGGGTGACGGATAGACTATTCCGCCGCGACGCTCTCCAGCGTGGGGTAATCGATATAGCCCTCAGGCCCCTGGCTGTACCAGGTCGCCATATTATCCGGGTTGAGTGGCGCGCCCGTGCGCAACCGTTCGGGCAGATCGGGATTGGCGAGGAAGGTGCGGCCGAAGCTGATCGCATCCGCCACGCCCGAATCGAGCGCCGCTTGCGCGGTGTCGCCAAGATAATCCGAATTGAGCACCAGCGGCCCCGGGAAAACCTGGCGGATCTCGGGCGAGAGCCTTGGTTGATCGGAGCGGCCGAACGTGCCGTCAGGGCCGGGCTCGCGCAATTCGAGAAAGGCGATGCCGATCTCGGCGAGCGCCTTTGCGGCGGGAACGAACACAGCCTCGGGATTACTGTCCTTGACACCCTGTGAATTGCCGTTGGGCGACAGACGAACCGCGGTGCGATCAGCGCCGATGACCCCGGCGACGCGCTCGGTCACTTCGCGAAGCAGGCGGATGCGGTTTTCGGGGTGACCGCCATAATCGTCCGTCCGGAAGTTCGAATTGTCGCGCAGGAACTGGTCGATCAGATAGCCGTTCGCGGCGTGGATCTGGACCCCGTCGAAACCCGCAACCTTCGCATTCTTCGTCGCGCGCTCATAATCGTCGAGCAGGCCGGGGAATTCGTCGAGCCTGAGCGGCCGCGCTTCCTCATAATCCTGCTTGCCGTCATAAGTGTGCGCCTGGCCCGGCGCGGTGGTCGCCGAGGAGGACACGGGCTGGGCGCCGCCGATGCTCGAATGGACGATCCGGCCCATATGCCAGAGCTGCGCGACGATGCGCCCGCCTGCCGCATGGACCGCGGCGACGATCGGCTTCCAGGCCTCGGTCTGCTCATCGGTCCAGAGTCCGGGCGCGAAGGGCCAGCCGAGCCCCTGGCGGGAGATGCCGGTCGCTTCGGTGATGATCAGCCCCGCGCTCGCGCGCTGCGCATAATAATCGGCCATCAGCGGCTGGGGGACATGCTCGCGGGTCGCGCGGCCGCGGGTGAGCGGCGCCATCACAACCCGGTTGGGCGCAGCGATCGCACCGAAGCTGATCGGATCGAAGAGCGTGGGCATGAAAACTAGTTTCCTTTTGCTACCTGACGGCCTCGACATAGAGCGCTAAGGGGCGGCATGCACCAGCCTGCAGCCCCAAGAAAAACTGTGCCGTCACCAAATCCCGGCTCACGCCTGGCGCAAAACCCCGGCGCGCACCGCCTGGCGTTCGTGGCGCTGATCGTCGCCAATGTCGCGCTTGCTTTCGGCTCCTGGTTCGTGCGGCTTGCCGATACCGGCCCGGTCGCCTCGGGCTTCTGGCGGATCGCACTGGCGACGCCGGTGCTGCTCGGCCTCTCGCTGGCGAGCGGGTGGCGTCCGGAAAAGGTCGGGCGCGGGCTGCTCGCTGCGTTCGCGCTGGCCGGCCTGTGCTTCGCGGCCGATCTCGGCAGCTGGCATATCGGTATCCTGAAGACGACGCTCGCCAACGCGACGCTGTTCGGCAATTCGGCGACATTGTTCTTCCCGATCTACGGCTTCCTCGCGATCCGGGCCTGGCCGTCGCGAACCCAGGGGATCGCGCTGGCAATGGCCGGGGTGGGCGCGGCGCTGCTGATGGGCAGATCCTACCAGCTCGAGCCGCGCCACCTTGTCGGCGACCTGCTCTGCCTGCTCGCCGGGCTGCTCTACACTTTCTATTTCATCTTCATGGCGCGCGTGCGCCGCGCGATGGCGCCGCTGCCGGCGCTTGCGCTCGCGACCAGCGCGAGCGTCCTGCCGCTGTTGGCGCTTGCCCTCGTGATGGGAGACCGGATCTGGCCGCATGACTGGACGCCGCTGATCGCACTCGCCCTGGTCAGCCAGGTGTTCGGCCAGACGCTGCTGATCTATGCGCTCGGCCAGCTCTCGCCGCTGGTGGTCGGCATTGCGCTGCTCGTCCAGCCGGCAGTCGCGGCGAGCGTCGGCTGGGTCGTCTATGGCGAGCGCCTTGGCGCTGCCGATCTGATCGGTGCCGCGCTGGTGGCGATTGCCCTGGTTCTGGTCCGCCAGACCCCGACGCTTGCGCCGGTGGACGGCGAGCCTAGATAGAGTCCGAGGAGATTTCAGATGGCCGCCCTGCCCCAGGACCCGACGCTCGACGAGATTCGCGAAGGGCTCGCCGCGGGTATTGCCGCCAATGCCGCCTTTGATGGCTGGGGGGACGGCGCCCGCGATGCCGCTGCCGACGCCGCAGGCCTCGACCGCGATGTGGCGGCGGTCGCCTTCCCCGGAGGGGCGGTCGACATGATCGACGCATGGTTTGCGGAGATCGATCGCGCCATGGTCGAGGCGCTGCCGCCCGAAAGGCTCGCGACAATGAAGATCCGCGCGAAGATCACCGCGCTGGTCGAGGCGCGCCTCGCCGCGATCGGGCCGAATCGCGAGGCGCTACGCCGGGCGCTCGCGATCCTCGCCTTGCCGCAGAACCTGGTCCATGGGGCAAAGCTCGGCTGGCATGCCGCCGACCTGATGTGGCGCGCAGCCGGCGACACCGCGACCGACTATAATCATTATACCAAGCGCGCGATCCTCGCCGGCGTCTATGCAGCGACGATCACCGTCTTTCTCGATGACGAGAGCGCGGGCCACGCCGATACAAGCGCCTTCCTCGCCCGGCGGATCGAGGGGATCATGCGGTTCGAAAAGACCAAGGCGGGGTTCGTCGCCCGAACCGAGCATATGCCGAGCCTCTCGCGCTTTATCGGGCGGCTGCGGTATCCGGTCGTGTAAAGGCACAATGCGTATATTTACTCATTGCCTGGCCAATAGTTATTGATAATCACTCGCAGCATGGATATGTCCTCGCCTGTGATGATGCTCCCCAGCCTCGAATCGCTGCCGCAACGCCAGCGCGCCACCGTCGCATCGGTCGATTGGGCTGCACTGAGCGTGCCGGAAGCGCGGCGGCTGCGCGAACTCGGCTTTGACGAAGGCGTGGGTGTCGAGGTGCTGCACCGCGCGACGCTCGGCAAGGGACCAATCGCCTGCCGAATCGGCCGGATGACCGTCGCGTTGCGCCGTGCGGTTGCCGGCGCGATCCATGTTTCCCCGCTCGCCGGATAGATCGAACCACCCGTGAACGCTGCCCCGCTGGTGGCGCTGGTCGGCAATCCCAATGCCGGCAAGAGCGCCCTGTTCAATGCCCTGACGGGCGCACGCCAGAAGGTCGGCAACTATCCGGGCGTGACGGTCGAGCGGCATTCGGGGCGGCTCGCGCTGGCTGACGGTCGTCCGGTCGAACTGGTCGACCTGCCCGGCGCCTACAGCCTGGAGCCCTCGAGCCCTGACGAGCGCGTGACCCGCGACGTGGTGACCGGCACCCAGGCGGGCGAGCGCCTGCCCGATGCGCTGGTCGTCGTCGTCGACGCCGCCAATCTCGACAATCACCTGCGCTTCACGCTTCAGCTGATCGCGCTCGGACTGCCGATCGTGGTCGCGCTCAACATGTTCGACCTCGCCGAGCGCGACGGGCTGGTGCTCGACCCGGCGCGGCTTGCGGCTGAGCTGGGCGTGCCGGTGATTCCGACCGTCGCAGTGCGGCGGCGCGGGCTCGAAGAGCTGAAGGCGGCGCTGGCCGGCGTGATCGGCAGCGGCCCGATCCGGGTGCGGCCGAGCGAAGGCCATATCGGTGAGGATATCGTCACCCTCCAGCGCCGTGCGCGCATGATCGCGCTTGCCGCGACCGTATCCGAGACGCCGGTGCGGCGCTGGAGCCACGCGATCGACTCGGTCGCGCTGCATCCGGTCTGGGGCCTGGTGCTGCTCTTCACCATCCTGTTCGTGATGTTCCAGGCGGTGTTTTCCTGGGCGACGGTGCCGCAGGACGCAATCACCACCGGCTTCGCCGCGCTCCAGGGCCTGGTGAAGGAAGCGATGCCGCCGGGCATCCTGCGCTCGCTGATCACTGACGGCATCATTGCCGGCGTCGGCGCGGTGATCACCTTCCTGCCGCAGATCCTGATCCTGTTCTTCTTCATCCTGCTGCTCGAGGCGTCGGGCTATATGGTCCGGGCCGCCTTCCTGATGGACCGGATGATGGCGACGGTCGGCCTGTCGGGCCGCGCTTTCATCCCGCTGCTCTCCTCCTTCGCCTGCGCGGTGCCGGGCATCATGTCGACGCGCACCATCGAGGACGAGAAGGACAGGCTGACGACGATCCTGATCGCGCCACTGATGACCTGCTCAGCGCGCTGGCCGGTCTATACGCTCGTCATCGGCGCCTTCATTCCCGATACCAAGGTGCTGCCGTTCGTGGGGCTGCAGGGGCTGGTGATGTTCGCCCTGTTGCTGATCGGCATCGCCGGCGCCTATGTCGCCGCGCTTGTCCTGCGCAAGACGGTGACCAAGGGCGCCTCGTCGGGCTTCATGATGGAGATGCCGAAATATCAGTGGCCGCGGCTCGGCGACGTGCTGCTCGGGCTCTGGGGCCGGGCGATGATCTTCCTCAAGCGCGCAGGTACGATCATCGCGACGACCACCGTGATATTGTGGGTGCTGCTGAGCTTCCCGCAGGTGCCCGAAGGCAGCAAGGTGTCGCAGGTCAATTATTCGATCGCCGGGCGGATCGCCAATGGCGTGGCGGTGGTGGTGAAGCCGATCGGCTTCAACCGCGACATCGCGCTCGCCCTGATCCCGGCGATGGCGGCGCGCGAGGTGGCGGTGGCGGCGATCGGCACCGTCTATGCGATCGACAACCCGGAAAGCGATGCCGGCGGCGCGGCGATGGCCAGGAACCTCAAGGCGCAGTGGAGCCTGCCGACCGCGCTCGCCTTCCTGATGTGGTTCGTGTTTGCGCCGCAATGCATCTCGACCATCGCCGTCACCAGGCGCGAAACCAATGGGTGGAAATGGCCGGCCTTCATGGTTGGCTATTTGTTCGCGCTCGCCTACATCGCAGCAGGGGCGACTTATTGGGCCGCCGTGGCACTCGGATTGTAGGAAGAAGACTATGGCGGGCAGCGTCAACAAGGTGATCCTGGTGGGCAATCTCGGGCGGGACCCGGAGAGCCGTTCGTTCCAGAATGGCGGCAAGGTGGTGAATCTGCGGATCGCCACGTCCGAGACGTGGAAGGACAAGAATACCGGCGAGCGCAAGGAAAAGACCGAATGGCATTCGGTCGCGATCTTCAATGAAGGCCTGGCGAACGTCGCCGAGCGCTATCTGCGCAAGGGCAGCAAGGTCTATATCGAGGGCGCGCTGCAGACCCGCAAATGGCAGGATGCCTCGGGCGCGGACAAATATTCGACTGAGATCGTGCTCCAGGGCTTCAACTCGGTGCTGACGATGCTTGACGGCGCGCCCGGCGGTGGCGGATCGGGCGGCGGCTTTGGCGGCGGTGCCGGCCAGCGCGACGATTTCGGCGGCAATGAGGATTTCGGCGGCGGATCGTCGGGCTTTGGCGGCGGTGCGAGCCGTGGCGGCGGCGCGCCGGCGAGCAGCGGCCGGAGCAGCTTCGCCGACGATCTCGACGACGACGTACCCTTCTGACGTTTTCGCGCGTTCGATCAGCATGAGGGATATCGTTCCGGCCGCACCGGCCGCTGCATCTGGCTGGCGAATCGACGAGGCAGTCCGCGCCGAGGCACTGGTAGCGCATGATATCGAGTCGCTTCGAGACACCAGTGGACTGACCCGGATCACCGACTTCGCCGCCGCCTTGTGCGAGGCGCCGGTTGCGCTGGTCAGCCTGGTCGAGGAGCGGCGTCAGACCTTTCTGGCGCGAACCGGCCTCGACGCCACCGAGACGCCGCGCGAAACGTCATTCTGTGCCTTTGCGATGCTCGGCGACGCAGTGATGATCGTGCCCGACGCGTCTCTTGATCCGCGCTTTGCCGACAATCCGCTCGTCACGGGCGCGCCCCACATCCGCTTCTACGCCGGCGCGCCGCTGATCTCCGATGAGGGCGTGCCACTCGGCTCGCTCTGCGTGATCGACTCCAGGCCGCGCGAGGGGCTGACCCCGCTTCAGCATCAGGGCCTGGCGACACTGGCCGAAGCGGTCATGGCGCGGCTTCGCGACAGCCGCGGCGCCGCCTCCTGGCGCGAGACCGAGAACGCCACTCATCGCGCTCTCACCGAAAGCCATAACCGCTTCCGCGTGCTCGCCGACGCGATGCCGCAAATGGTGTGGTCCACCCTCCCCGACGGCTATCATGATTATTATAATGCGCGCTGGTATGAATTCACCGGCATGCCGGAGGGATCGACTGACGGCGAGGAATGGAACGGCATGTTCCACCCCGATGACCAGGCGCACGCCTGGGAGACGTGGCGCCGTTCGCTCGAGACCGGTGAGCCCTATCAAATCGAATATCGGCTGCGCCGTGCCGACGGTGCCTATCGCTGGACGCTCGGCCGGGCACTCCCCTTGCGCGACGAATGGGGAAAGATCATTCGCTGGTTCGGTACCTGCACCGACATCCATGAGCAGAAAGAGGCGAGCGAGGAGCGTGAGATCATCGCGCAGGAGCTGAGCCACCGGATCAAGAATATCTTCGCGGTGATCTCCGGACTGGTCGGCTTCGCCGCGCGCGCGAACCCGGAAATGAAGGGAATCGCCGAGGATCTGCGCGAGCGGATCACCGCGCTCGGCCGCGCGCATGATTTCGTCCGGCCGCACAGTGCGCGATCGCGGCCTTCAGCGGCGCAGAACAGCCTGCACGGCCTGCTCGACGAGCTCTTCCGCCCCTATCAGGCGGCCGATGCGCCACGCATCATGATCAGCGGTGCCGATATCGAGATCGACGATCGCTCGGCGACTCCGCTCGCCTTGCTGTTCCATGAGCTTGCAACCAACGCGACCAAATATGGCGCTCTTGCCGGCGATCACGGCCGCATCGCGGTCACCATCGCGCCGAGCGACGCCGGCGTTGCGTTGACATGGGTCGAAAGCGGCGGCCCGCGTGTCTCGGAACCGGTCTCAGCGCCCGGATTCGGCTCGCAGCTGATGGAACTGAGCGCGGTGCGGCAGCTTGGCGGCACCTTGACGCGCGACTGGCGGCCCGAGGGCCTGATCGTGAATATCGAGATTCCGCGGAGCGCCTTCAGCCGTCGCTGACTGAAGGATGATTATCAGCAGGCGCCGGCGGGCCGATCGAGCAGGATCAGATCGTCATTGGCGGCCGGCTCATTCAGCCCCGCGGCACTCGCCAGCGCTGCCGCCGCCAGGATCGCCGCCTCGCTGAACGGCTTGCGAATATAGCCGAGCGCTCCCTTGCCTTCGCCGATCTGGGCCGGATTGGCGGTGACGAAGACGACTTTCAGGCCATAATCGCGGGTCAAGGTCGTCGCGAGGCCGGGGCCGGTCGGCCCGTCGCGCAGATTGACGTCAACCAGGGCAAACTGGCAATCGCGCGCCGCCTCGATCGCGCCGTCGCTGTCAGCCGCGATCGCCGCGACCTTGTAGCCCGCATCAGTGAGGATGCGTTCCAGATCGAGCGCGACGAAGATCTCGTCTTCGACGATCAGGGCGGTGGCTGGCATGAATTCTCCAAAGAATATCATGCGATCAACCCCGGGTGCGGGTTGTAAGTTCCCTGATCCAGATCAATTTTTGAGCAGGAACACCGCATGTTCAGCGAAGAAATTGGCACCGGCCGAGGTCGTGCTCTTGTCGCCCGACAGGAACCACGCGCCCTCGACGGCGATCCCGCGCTCTTTCACAAAGGCGCGGAAATCGTCGATCGTGACGTGGTGGATGTTGGGCGTGTCATACCATTGCTCGGGCAATAGACGAGTCACCGGCATCCGCCCGCCCCAGAGCAGGGACGTCCGCACCCGCCAATGCGCGAAATTGGGAAAGGAAACAAAGGCGCGCCGGCCGATGCGGAGAAGATGCTCGAGCACCAGATCGGGCCGGCGCGTCGTCTGCAGCGTCTGGCTGAGGATCGCATAATCGAAGCTCGAATCGGGATAGCCGGCCAGATCCGAATCGGCATCACCCTGGATCACCGACAGCCCGCGCGAGACCGCCGCGGCGACATTGCCGGCGTCGATCTCGAGCCCACGCGCGTCGACGCCTTTGGTGTCGCGCAGCGCAGCCATCAGCGAACCGTCGCCACAGCCAACATCGAGCACGCGGGCGCCCGCCGCGACATTGGCGGCGATGATCGCGAGATCTGGGCGGAGAGCCGCCTGCACACTCATGACGCCACACCCTTATAGACGTCAGGGAAATGGCGCTGCATCAGCCGTGCTGCGTCTTCCAGGGGCGTCCAGCCGAGCGGCGCATACACACTGTGGGCATCGCGGGTGAAGAGAAGCCAGCGTCTCAGCCCCTGAAGATCGGGATGATCCTGCAGCCGCTGCACCATCGCGCGGGCGATGCCGCGGCCGCAATGCGCCTCGAGCACATAAACGTCAGCGAGATAGGCGAAGGTTGCCCGATCGCTGATCACCCGCGCGAAACCGATCTGCGCATCGCCGTGAAAGGCACCGACACAGAGCGAATTGGCGACCGCGCGCGCCACCGTCTCGCGGGGGATGCCCGCGGCCCAATAGCTGGTGCCGAGAAAAGCGTGGATCGCATCGATCTGCAGCTCGGCGGGATCGGTCGACAATCGGTAGGGCGCTGCGATCATGCGCCGGCCCTCAAAAAGCCGTCGATCACCCGGTTCATCCCGGGCGAATCGAGCAGGAAGGCGTCATGGCCGAAGGGCGAGTTCAATTCGACAAAGCTGACCGGCGCGCCGGCGGCGTTGAGGGCATGGACGATCGCGCGCGATTCGGACGTCGGATAGAGCCAGTCAGTGTCGAAACTGATCAGGCAGAAGCGCGCCTTGCTCTCCCTGAAGGCATTGGCGAGGTGGCCGCCATGCTCCTCCGCCAGATCGAAATAGTCGGTGGCGCGCGTGATGTAGAGATAGGAATTGGCGTCGAACCGGTCGACGAAGCTGATCCCCTGGTGGCGGAGATAGCTTTCGACCTGGAAATCGGCGTCGAAGCCGAAGCTCTTGGCTGAGCCGGTCTGGAGCCGGCGGCCGAACTTCTCCGTGAGCCCCGCTTCGGACAGATAGGTGATATGCGCGGCCATGCGCGCGACCGCGAGGCCGGCCGCGGGCGGATCGCCATCGGCATAATAATCGCCGCCGCGCCATTTCGGATCGGCCATCACCGCCTGGCGGCCGACCTCGTGAAAGGCGATATTCTGCGCCGTGTGGCGTGCCGCCGACGCGATCACCACGGCCGCGCGCACCCGGTCAGGGAAGGTCGCCGACCAGCTCAGCGCCTGCATCCCGCCCATCGAGCCGCCGATCACCGCGGCCAGGGTTTCGACGCCGAGATGATCGAGCAGCATTGCCTGGGCGCGGACCATGTCGCGGATGGTGATGACCGGAAAGCTCATCCCCCAGGGCTTGCCGGTCGCCGGATTGACCGTCGCCGGCCCCGACGAGCCGGTGCAGCCGCCGAGCACGTTCGCGCAGATGATGAAATGACGCGCCGGATCGATCGGCTTGCCCGGGCCGACCAGCCGGGTCCACCAGCCGGGCTTGCCGGTGACCGGGCTGATGCTCGCGACATGCTGGTCGCCGGTCAGCGCGTGACACACCAGGATCGCATTGCCGCCATCGGGGGCGAGCGTGCCATAGGTTTCGTAGCCGATATCGATCGGCGACAGCAGCGCGCCGCCATCGAGCCGGAGCGGCCCGGGCAATGTGGCATGGCGGTCAAGCCCGAAGCGCGTGTCGTCAAGCATCGCTGCGCGGGTTAGGGTTCAAACTCGCTCCCCGCAATGGCCGTGACAAGCGCCCGTTCAAGCGCGGTGCGCGGCAAGGATCGCTTCGGCCGCGAGGCGCCCGGTCTGCGCGCCGCCGTTCATATAGCCGGGATAGGCATCCGAAAGATGCTCGCCGGCGAACTGGACCGGACCGGACAGCGTCCGGTGGCGTGGCGCATCAGCGCCCTCGACCCAGACCAACTCGCTGAAACGGGTCAGCTGGCCGGGGCGGAAATTGACATAGGCGCCGAGCGTCAGCGGATCGCGGTGCCAGCCGGTCCGGCGGGCAAGGCCGGTCATCGCAGCGCCGAAGCCGGGAACGGCGGGCTCCGCCATCGCAGCAAAGCGGCGTGCGAGCGTGGCGGGATCAGCTGAATCGGCAGCGGTCACCTCGTCGCCGCCGAGGAACCAGGTCCAGACGCTGCCCGCCCCCTCCAAGGGACGAACGCCGCCATCCCAGCCAAGCGCGGTACCGGCGCCGGGGTCAGTCTGCCACAGCTCGCCACCCCTGCCGAAGGCCGTCTCCCAGGGCCTTGACGCCATGACGGCCTGGACCTTCTCGTTACAGCCGAGCTCGATCTCCCGGATGAACCGGCGCCATAGGGGCGGCAGGGGCACGCGGAAATCGATCGTCCGCATCAGCGGCGCCGGCACCGCGACGATGACCGCCCCCGCGTCGACGATGCTGCCGTCGAGAAAACAGAGCCTTGCACCGTCGCCCTGCGACTCGATCCGCGCAAGGCGCTTGCCGGTCTCGATCCGGTCCGCCAGCTTCGCCGCCATCGCCGCGATCAGGGCGCCGCTGCCGCCCTCGATCAGATAGCGCTCGTCGCTGCGGCCAAGCACGTCGATCCGTTCGCCCTCCACCGTCGGCAGGTTGAAGACCAGCTCGATCGCCGATGCCTGGCCCGGCTCGACGCCATATTCGGTGCGGCTGGTCGCCTCCATCAGCTGGCGCACCCAGGGCTGAGTCAGCTTGTCGGCATGGGCGTCGAGATAGGCGCTGATCGACAGGCGATCGAGATCACGCGCGGTGCCGGCATAATCCTTGTCGAGCCGGTCCGAATCAACGCCGATCTGCGCCGCGATCGGCCGCAATGCTTCGGCGAGCGGGCCCGCCGGCACCTCGGCGCCATTCGCCAGCACCAGGGTGCGATGCGCCTCGCTCTTGCGATCGATCAGCGCGAGGCCGAATTCCTTTACGAGGCGGTGCATGTCCGCATGGTCCGAATTGACGAGCTGGCCGCCAATCTCCATCGGAACGCCGCCATCCGCCGGCCGGTGCGTGAACATCCGCCCGCCCAGCCGGGGCCGCGCTTCATAGAGTCGAGCATCCATCCCCGCCCGGGTCAGGTGCCAGAGCGCGGTCATCCCCGCGATGCCGCCGCCGATGATCGCGACCCGGCCCTTGAGCGGTGCGGCATGGAGAGGCCGGGGCAGCGCGGCCGACAGGCCGGTAGCGCCGAGCGCGACCAGCACGGCGCGACGCGTCTGGCCCGGAGTGCCCTGGACGGGCGGCTTCTCGCCGGCGGCGGCAAGGTTCATCCGCCGCGCCTGGCCGAGCGCCTCCCAGAATGTCGAGCTGCCGCGCATCGAGCCTCCCCTTTCGGCTTCCCCCAGCGGGAGTATAGCGAAGCCGGTCCGGACTCCAGCCAGCTTGCCTTAATGGAGCCCTTCCGCCATGCGCGCGGTCATGCTGCCCTTTGCCCGCATCACCATCATCGGCATCGGCCTGATCGGCTCCTCGATCGCGCGCGCGGTGCGCGTCGAAATGCCGACAGTCCGGCTGACCGGCTATGACGCCGATCCCGAGGTGCGCGGCATCGCCGACCGGTTGCAGTTGTTCGACGACGTCACCGACACGGCAGGCGCGGCGGTGATCGACGCCGATCTCGTCATCCTGTGCGTACCGGTCGGGGCGATGGGAGCCGTCGCCGCCGAGATCGCCGCCGATCTTCCGGCCGACGCGGTCGTCAGCGATGTCGGCTCGTGCAAGGAAGAAGTCCTGCGCGCCCTCACCGAGGCGCTGCCCGGTGCGACGATCATCCCGGCGCACCCCGTCGCCGGCACCGAGCGCAGCGGCCCGGAGGCGGGCTTCGCCACCCTGTTCCACAAGCGCTGGTGCATCATCACCCCACCCGAGGGCGCAGACGCCCTCGCGGTCGAACGGGTCAGCGAGTTCTGGCGCCGGCTCGGCGCTGAAGTCGAGCTGATGGAGCCCGGCCATCATGACCGGGTGCTGGCGATCACCAGC
Organism: Sphingomonas oligophenolica; assembly: GCF_039522915.1. Classification (NCBI taxonomy): domain Bacteria; kingdom Pseudomonadati; phylum Pseudomonadota; class Alphaproteobacteria; order Sphingomonadales; family Sphingomonadaceae; genus Sphingomonas; species Sphingomonas oligophenolica. The sequence continues at coordinate 53,666 of NZ_BAAAEH010000010.1, read as the reverse complement.
CATCTGCCGCACCTCATTGCCTATACGATCGTCGGCACCGCCTCCGACATGGAGGAGGTGACGCGCAGCGAGGTGATCAAATATTCGGCCGGCGGCTTTCGCGATTTCACCCGCATCGCCGCCTCCGACCCGACCATGTGGCGCGACGTGTTCCTCTCCAATCGCGAGGCGGTGCTCGACATGCTCCAGCGCTTCTCCGAGGACCTCTCGGCGCTGCAGCGCGCGATCCGCTGGGGCAAGGGCGACGAGTTGTTCGAACTCTTCACCAAGACCCGCGCAATCCGCCGCGGCATCATCGAGCAGGGCCAGGATGATCCGGCGCCCGATTTCGGGCGGACGCACGACTGAAGCGTACAACCCGCTCGCGGTGATCGGCTGAGCTTTTCCCGCTGTTCCCCGCTGTTAATCGGCATTTTTTATTTTCGCCGCTGTTATGTTGGATTTTCCGGCCCATTTCTTCGCTTATTATCAACAGCTTGCCGGCAATCCCGCTGTTATTGAATAACAGCGGCGGAACAGCGGGAATAACAGCCACGATAACAGCGAGGAACAGCGGGCGGGAACAGCGGGCTGTTGGAAAGAACAGCAAACGCGTGCCGGCCTATGAAGCGGTCATGTCAAAGAGCCGGGCGGGACCGATCCAGCATCCCGCCCGCACGCGCTCTCCCATAGTCTCAGCCAGGGTTGAATCCGGCATGGGCCACCAGGTGGCGGCGTCGCTTCTATCCGCCCAGTTGCCCGCGCAGCGCGCCTTTCGGGAAGGCAGCATTGTGGATGTTGACATAATAGTCCGACGGTGTGGCGAGGATCGCGGCGATCACGGCCGGGTCGACTGGTTTGCACCCTGTCGAGCTGCCGGTCGCCGGCGGATCGAGCGGCACGACCACCGGGCCGGCAACCCCCGCCGCACCCTTGTGGATGTGCGCCATCGTCGCCGTGTCGATGCCGGCCACGCTCAGCGTGTAGCAGACCTGGCCCTTGGCAGCGTCGATCGTCACGCTCGCCGTGCCGGTGCCGTCGGGGTCGCCGGCCGGAACCTCGGCGGCGCCGGTCATCGCCACCTTGATCGTCACCGGGTCGGCGGCGAGCGCAGGGGCGGCCGCCATCGCCGTCGCCAGCAGTGCCAGGGTCATTCGCATCGAATCCTCCTCTTCTCAGCGCGCCAGCGCTAGCCCGTGCCGGCGCGATCATCATCCCGGAGGGAGTGTGTGCCCGGCCGGGCCGCATGGCAATGGAATCATCGGTCAATTGTGCCAAACCCGGGGCCGTCATCGATAGCTGACCACCTCATATTCGATGCCGTCCGGATCGAGGAAATAGAAGCGGCGGCCGGGCTCGTAATCGCCATGCGAGAAGGGCACCAGCCCGGCCGCGACGACCTTCGCCTCGGTGGCATCGAGATCGTCGACCTCGACGCCGACATGGTTGAGCGGACGGCCCTTGGCGAAGTCCTGGTCGGTATAGGTGACGTCATGGCCCGTATAGAGCGCCATATAATGCGCCTCGGTGCCGACATGGACGGTGTGGCCGCCGTCCCGCGCCGGGCCGCGCCACCGGACATACCAGCCGAACAGGCCAGCGAGCATGCCGGCGCTATGCTCCGGATCCCTGACCGTCAGGTTCACATGTTCGATTGCAAGCGATGCCATTTTCTTCTCCTGGATCGAGGCGGGAAACCCGCGATTTGCGAGTCGTACGACCTCAAGCTAAGGTGAGGTCAAGAGTCATTTTCCGGGAGGTCTGTCATGGCCGAATCGCCACTGTTGACGATCGGGGAGCTGGCGCGGCGAACCGGCATGTCGGTATCGGCGATCCGTTATTATGAGGCGCGCGGGCTGGTCGACGCGATCCGCACCAGCGGCAACCAGCGGCGCTTCCTGCGATCCGACATCAGGCGGCTGTCCTTCGCGCTGATCGGCCAGCAGCTCGGGCTGACGCTCGGCGAGATCGAGCGCGAGCTGGCGACATTGCCCCGTGGCCGCGCGCCCACCCAGGGCGACTGGCAGGCGATCAGCGCGCGCATCCGCGGGGCGCTCGAGGCCAAGATCGACATGCTCGAGCAGACCCGTGACCTGCTCGACGGCTGTATCGGCTGCGGCTGCCTCTCGCTCGATCGTTGCGCGCTCTACAATCCCGGTGACCGGGCGGCGCGGGCTGGGACCGGGCCGCGCTTCCTGATGGGCAATCGCGCGGGTGATTTCGCTGATTGAAAGGAACGCTACCGCGTCTCCAGCGCATTGATCGCCTCGTGCACCAGCCGCTCGGCCTCGGCGCGCGGAAGGCCCGGCGGGATCGGCTCGCCGAAGCGGAACGTCACCGTGCCGGGATGTTTGGGCCCGTGCCTCGGCCACACCAGCCCCGAATTGATCGCGACCGGAATCACCGGGATTCTGAGCATCTGATAAAGCCCGGCAAAGCCAGCGCGGAGCGGCGGCTGCTCACCCGGCGCGACTCGCGTGCCTTCAGGGAAGATCAGGATCGAGCGCCCGAGCGCGAGCTCAGCCTGCGCCTCGCGTACCATCCGCCTGAGCGCGCCCGCTGTCGCCTCGCGATCGACGACGATGACGCCATAGCGTCGCGCCGCCCAGCCCCAGACCGGAATCGACGCAAGCTCCTGCTTCATCACGATCGCGGGGGTGCGCAGCATCCGGCCGAGCTCGAGCGTTTCGTACATCGCCTGGTGCTTGGCGGCATAGATCACCGGCCCGTCGGCATAGAGCATGCCTTCGACGCGGCGGTGGATGCCGAGGATATGCTCGGTCGTCCAGCCATGGAAGCTGGTCCAGAGATGGGTATGGACGATCAGCGCCTTGCGCCCGAACATCGCCGTGATCGGCGTCAGCAGCACGATCGGCACCGAACCGAGATAGAAGACGATCATGAAGGCGATCGTGCGCACCCAGATCATTGGCCGATCCCGAGCCAGAGCGCCGCCCGGCGCAGCAGCAGCTTGTTATATTCAGCGACCAGCAGCGCGAGGCGCGGGTTGTTCGGCACCCCGTCGCCCAGCACCGTCACGTCGCTGCCCAGCGTGTTGCCGAGCTCGAGCCGGGCGCGGGCGAGGTGCCAGTCCGAGGTGACGATCCGGACCGAATGATAATGATGGTGCTTCACCCAGGAAGCGGTTTCCTCGGCATTGGAGCGGGTATCGACTGCCTCATGGCCGAGATCGATGCAGCAGGCGAACAGGGCCGGCGGGCTGTGATATTCGGCGGCGAGTTCGGCGGGACGCACCTCGGGCGCCACGCCGCTGATCAGCATCCGCTGCGCAAGATGCCTCTGGAGGAGCGCAATGCCGTGGTCGATCCGGCCCGGCGCGCCGGTCAGCACGACGATGCCGTCAGTCTTCACATCGCCGAGCGGCCCCGGCAGGGCGAGCAGGAACAGCACGAAGCCGAAGGCCCAGAGCAGGGCGATGGCGCCGAGGATGCGCGCGATCACAGGCTGCGCCTGAGCACGCCCAGCACCGCGAGCCGCGCGGCGACGGTTGCGAGCAGGGCAAAGGAGATCGGGAGCAACCCGAGCAGCACCCAATCGCGGCTGGACAGCGCCAGGCCCCCCAGCAGATCCGAGCCCAGCGTGGTGAGCTGCATGCCGACCAGCACGACGGTGCCGATCGCGAGCGCAGTGCCCAGCACTCCGCCGAACAGCGTGTCGAGCGCGATGCGGCGCTGGAACAGCCGCGCGACCTGGATATCGGTCGATCCGAGCATGTGCAGCACCTCGATCGTGTCGCGGTGAGTCTCGAGCCCGGCGCGCGCGGCGAGGATGACGACCGCCGCGGTCGCCCCCGCCATCAACAGCACCAGCCCCAGAGCGAGCCAGGTCATGAGGTTCATGAAATGGCTGACCGGCGACATCCACGCCTCATGGCGATCGACCCGGGCGGCAGGCGCTGCCGCCATGACGGCATGGGTCACCCGTGCGGCCGCAGCATCGGTGCCGACGCCGAGATCGACATCGATCATCGCCGGGATGGGCAGATCGGGGTCGGCACCGTCGCTGCCGAGCCAGGGCCTGAGCAATTCGGCAAGCTGCGTGCGGCTGACCTCGGTGGCCTTCACGACTTCGGGCAGGCGATGGAGCGTCGCCATGGCGGCCGCGGTCTGGGCCTCGCGGGCATGATCGACGGGTTCGACGATCTGGACCGTCAGCCGGCCGGCGAGCTGACGGTCGAGCAAGGTGGCGGCCGAAAGCGTGCCGAGCCCGAACGCCGCCGCCAGCACCGTCAGGAACAGCATGATCGCCATGATCCACGTCATCGCCCGCGTGCTGCGGCTCTCGTCGAGCAGGCGACGATCAGCGGCCGAGGTGATCAGGCGGACGCTCATGCGCCGCTTTCGGCCGGCGGGACGGGCGGGAAGCGCAGCGATCCGGTCGGATCGAGCAGCCGCCCCTTGTCGAGCCGCATCATATGCGCGCCCGGGATGCGGCCGAGCAGGTGGAAATCATGCGTGGCGACCACCACGGTCGTGCCGAGCCGATTGAGCGAATCGAACAGATGGAGCAGGCGCTCGGCCATGTCGGGATCGACATTGCCGGTCGGCTCGTCGGCGACGAGGATCTCGGGCCGGCCGATCACCGCGCGTGCGATCGCCACGCGCTGCTGCTCGCCGCCCGACAGGGTCGGCGGCTTGGCCTGGACCCGGTCGGACAGGCCGACCCAGGCGAGCATCTCGCGCACCGGCGCCTCGACATCGCTTTCCGGCACCCCCGAGACCCGCAGCGGCAGGGCGATATTGTCATAGGCCGAGAGATGCGGGACGAGCCGGAAATCCTGGAACACCACGCCGATGCGGCGGCGGAAGCCGGGCAGGCGCTTGCGCGGCAGGGTGACGGCGTCCTCGCCGAACAGGCGGATCAGGCCCCGGCTCGGGCGCTGCGCGAGATAAAGAAGCTTCAGCAATGACGTCTTGCCGGCGCCCGACGCGCCGGTGAGAAAATAGAAGGAGCCAGTCGACAGCGTGAAGCTGACGTCGGACAACGTCTCCTGGCTGGTGCCGTAGCGCAGCCCTACATTCTCGAACTGGACGATATTCGCCATTATTCGGCGTTGCCGCTCACTGATCGTTATGCCCCGCCCGCCATCGCACGATCGGGGCGCGCGCCACAAGGACGGGGTTTGCACCGCTGTCGGCAGATGGGACGAACAGCCCTTCTCTCTCCCTGAAGGCCGATCGCCCCTTACGGACAATCACGACCATTGCGGGAACAAACGACAGGGCTTAGTTCAAAGACGGGTGCCGCGGGTTCGCGGTGCCGGAAGCGGCCACCAATGATCCTCGAATGCAGCCAGTGCCGGACACGTTACCTCGTTCCCGATTCAGCGGTCGGGCCCGACGGGCGGACCGTGCGATGCGCGGCCTGCAAGCATAGCTGGTTCCAGCCGGGCCATGTGCTCGATCTGGTCGCGCGCGCCGAGGCGCCGCTGGCGCCTGCCCCTTCCCCGCCACCGCCACCCCCGCCGCCCCCGCCCGATGTCGTGATCGCACCGCCCGGCACGGCGCCGGACTATGACGCATTCGCCAACGAGCCCCCTTTCCGCCCCCGTCGCAACCCGGCGCGGCGTTGGACGATGGCCGCGATCGCCGCCGGCATCCTGATGCTGATCGGCGCGGGCGCGATCCTGTGGAGCGGCGCACCCGGGCTCGCCGACCGGTTCGGCCTGCAGCTCGGGCCGGCCGAGGTACCGCTCAAGATTGTCAGTAACGCAGTCGACCACCGCGATCTCGACAATGGCAGCCACATCTTCGCGGTCAGCGGCAAGGTCGTGAACCCGACCAGCACCCGCCAGCATGTTCCCGACATCCGGGTCGAGCTCAAGGATGCGCAGAACCGGGTGGTTTATGGCTGGATGATCCGGCCCGATGCGACGACGCTCGCGCCGCATGGCTCGGTCGAGTTCAACAGCGCGAAGCTCGATGTGCCGCTCAGTTCGAAGAATCTGGTGCTGAGCTTTTCAGGCGAAGCCGCGAGCTGACCAGGGCGAAGCGGCCGCCATGGAGCGCCGCCGCCGCGATCATCCCGGCGCCCGAGGCGTAGACGAGCCCGGGCAGCCCGAAACCGGCATGGACCAGCCACCAGCCCGCGCCGCCGGTCACCAGGAAATAGGCGATGATGCTGTTGATCCCCGCCGCGATCTGATCGCCGAGCGAGCGCAGCGCATAGACCAGCACCACCTGGACGCCGTCGAACAGGATGAAGGGCGCCCATAGGGGCACCATCGCCAGGGCGAGCCCCTTGACCTCGCCGGTCGCCGGGAACAGGCCGACCACGCCCGCCCGGCCGATCACCAGAAGCAGGGCGAGCAGCCCGGTGAGCAATGCAGCCACCCCGACCGCGATCAGCGTGCGGTGGACTGCAGCGGCGGGAGTGCCTTCGCCGACCGCATTGCCAGCGCGCACGCCCGCCGCCGAGCCGAGCCCGAGCGCGACGGCGAAGGTGACGTTATGGATCGAGAAGACGATCTGGAAGGCATGCGCGGCGGCGTCGCCGAGCTGGGTGGACAGCGCGATCAGGATCGAGAAGCCGGCCAGCTCGAGCCCCGAGGCGATCGCCGGGACAATGCCGAACCGGGCGAGCCGGGCGACGCCGACCGCTACCGTCGCCCAGGCCGCCGGGGAAAGATCATGGACGCCGCGACCCCGTGCCCGGGGCAGCGTCCATGCAGCGCCGAGCATGCCGGCCGCGCCGATCGCCGAGGCGATCGCCGTCGCGGTTGCCGCCCCGACGGCACCAAGCGCGGGCAGGCCGAGATGGCCGCCGGACAGCGCCCAGGCGAGCAGGGCGTTGAGCGGCAGGATCGAGAGATTGACCGTCATCACCCGGCGCGGACGGCTGACGCCTTCGAGGAAATAACTGGCCGCGACGATCACGAGCTGGAACGGAAAGGAGATGCCCATCACCCTGACCACCCGGGCTGCCTCGGGCACCAGCGCATCCGCGACCCCCATGGCGGCGAGCATCGGCGCAGCGAAGACGAGCAGGAGCAAGCCCATCGCGAGACCGAGCAATATGGCGAGCGCAAGCCCCTCGCGCAGCACGCCACCCGTGCGCTCCAGCTCGCCGGCGCCATCGGCGCGTGCGGTGAACACCAGCACGCCCGACAGGCCGGCAAGCCCGGCGACGATCGCGACGAAGGTCAGCGACCGGCTCGCCCCGAGCGCCGCGACCTCGCCGGTGCCGGCGAGCCCCACGACGATGACGTCAGTGACGTGCAGGATCGTCCAGTTGAGGCTGGTCAGCATAACCGGCCAGGCAAGCGCCAGGATGCGGCGCGTCTCGTCGGCGATCGGCCTGGCTGTGTGCGAAATCGGCATGCGGCGCTGGTAGCGGCGCGCCGGCCTCAGGCATAGCGGTGGCGATCGCCCTTCCTTTCCCAAAGGCGAGGGGGCCGGGTTGCTATCGGTGCAACACCTTGCTAGGGGCGCTCCCCTACCAGCTGCCGGGGCTTGTCCGGCGGTGTTTCACGTGCGGCCGTGGCGGAACTGGTAGACGCGCAACGTTGAGGTCGTTGTGGGCGAAAGCCCGTGGAAGTTCGAGTCTTCTCGGCCGCACCACATTCTCCTTTGATGGACCGAGAGTCCGGAGCGCGGACGGACAGATGTCCGTCCGCCGCTTATTTGGCGGCCGATAGAACCTTCGTGCAAAGCATTGGTACCTACGGATCGACCGCGCTGCTATGGCGTTGTGCAAGCGGTGCGGCATCCGTCTCACCTGCTCTCGAAAGCCATTCTTGCCTGACATCGTCGCTCATCTGAATGCGATCGGGACCGCGGTCCCGGATCACGATATCCACCACGCCTTCATCGACTGGGCACAGGAGCGGATCGCGGACGGCCGCTCGGCGAAGCTGTTCGCGCGGATGGCGGCGCGATCGGGGATCGAGCATCGCTGGTCAGTGCTCGAACGCACTCCGGGCGGCGGGTCGCCGGTCGCGACCACGGGCTTTTATGCCCGACCCCAGCTTCCCGGCACCGCCGAACGCATGCGGCTCTATGCCGAAACCGCGCCGGCGCTCGGGATCGCCGCGATCGAGGCGCTGGCGGCGCAGATACCTGTCCAGGGCATCACGCATTTCGTCGTCGCGAGTTGCACCGGCTTCGTTGCGCCCGGTATCGACCAGATCATTGCGCGGCGGATCGGGCTGTCCCCCGCGGTCGAGCGGCTGCTGATCGGCTTCATGGGCTGCTATGCAGCGGTCGCGGCACTGCGCACCGCGCGCCATATCGTCCGCTCCGATCCGCCCGCCCGCGTGCTCGTGCTGTGCGTCGAGCTCTCGACGCTTCATCTTCAGGCAGTGAACGAGATCGAGCCGCTGCTGGCGATGCTCCAGTTCGGCGACGGCGCCGCCGCAGCGCTCGTCACCGCCGAGCCCCGGGGCTTCGCCGTCGGCCAGCCCTTCGCGACGACGCTGCCCGATTCGGCCGAGCTGATCCGCTGGGACGTGACCGACAGCGGCTTCGCGATGCATCTCTCCGGCGAAGTGCCGGCCCGGATCGCGGCCGGGCTCGCCGACCCCGATTTCGCCGCTGCCGCGACCGGCGGCCGGGCGCCCGCCGAAATCGACGCCTGGGCGGTGCATGCCGGCGGCCGATCGATTCTCGACGCAGTCGAGCACAGCCTCCGCCTTCCCCCCGAAGCGCTGGCTGCCTCGCGTCGCGTGCTCGCCGATAACGGCAATATGTCGTCGGCGACCTTGATGTTCGTGCTCGCCCGACTGCTCGGCGGGCCAGTGATCGACGACGGCGTCGCGCTCGCCTTCGGGCCCGGCCTCGCCGCCGAGGGCTTCGGCTTCAGGAGTGCGGGATGACGAGCCTCGCCACCCGCGCCATCGCCGAGGAGCTGATGGACAGCGAGGATCTCGACGCAGCGACCTATGCCGCGGTGGTCGGCGATCTTGCCAAAGTGAATGTGGTGACGATGGCGGCGCGGCCGACGCTCGATTTCCTCGCCCGGGGAACACGCGGGATGGCGCGCTTCAAGCTGCTCGATGTCGGTTTCGGCGACGGCGACATGCTACGGCGGATCGCGCGCTGGGCGGCGCGGCGCGGGATCGCGGCCGAGCTGGTCGGGGTCGATCTCAACCCGCGCAGCGCGCCGGCCGCCGCGGCGCACACGCCCGGCGACCTACCCATCCGCTATGTGACGGGAGATTATGCGGATCTTGCCGGGCAGGGCTGGGATTTCGTCATCTCGAGCCTGGTCGCCCATCACATGACTCATCCCCAGTTGATCGCCTTTCTGCGCTTCATGGACACCGAGGCAGCGCGGGGCTGGCTGGTCAACGACCTTCACCGCCACGGCTTTGCGCATTGGGGCTTCCCGATTCTCGCCCGGCTGGCCCGATGGCACCCGATCGTCCGTCTCGACGGAACGCTGTCGATCGCGCGGTCTTTCCGCCCGGCCGAATGGCCGCCGATCCTCGCCGAAGCGGGCGTGACCGCTGATGTCTACCGCGCCTTTCCGTTCAGGCTGTGCGTCGAACGGCTGCACTGATCGTCGGCGGCGGGCCGGCTGGGGCGAGCGCGGCAATCATGCTCGCGCGGGCCGGAGTGCCGCATCTGCTGATCGAGCGGAGCCGCGAGACCGGCGACGCGCTGTGCGGCGGCTTTCTCAGCTGGCGCACGCTCGAATCGCTCCGCAGCCTTGGGGTCGAACCCGACGCGCTCGGTCCGGCACGGGTGACTCAGGTCCGGCTGTTCGCCGGCGGGAAAATGGCCGAGGCGCGGCTGCCCCGCCCGGCCCATGCCGTGTCGCGCCGCCATCTCGATTCAGTCCTGCTCGACCGCGCGGCGCGTGCCGGCGCGGCGATCGAGCGTGGCGTCATCGTCAGGGCGATCGACGGCACGACCGCCAGGCTGCAGGATGGCGCCGATCTCGCCGGCGATGCGCTGTTCCTGGCCAGCGGCAAGCATGACGTGCGCGGGCTCGGGCGTCCGGCGGGGGCGCGGGGCGCCGACCCGGCATTGGGGTTGCGGATCAGGCTCGGTCCCTCGCCGACGCTCCACCGGCTGGTCGACGGCGCGATCGAGCTGCATCTGTTCGACCGCGGCTATATCGGCGTGGTGCTCCAGGAAGACGGCAGTGCGAATTGCTGCATGGCAGTCCATCGCTCGCGATTGGCCGAGGCAGGCGATCCGGCGCGGTTGCTCGAGGCGCTGGCGCGCGAATGCCCCGCGCTCGGCGAGCGGCTGGGGCAGCGCAGCGGCAGCGAGCCGATCGATGCGGTGGCGAACATCCCCTATGGCTGGCGCGCGCACGGGGGCGTGGCTGGATTGTTCAGGCTCGGCGACCAGGCCGGCGTGATCCCGTCGCTCGCGGGCGAAGGCATGGGCATCGCGATCGCGAGCGGGATCCGCGCCGCGCGTGCCTATAGTGAGGGCGGCGCCGGCGCCGCGATCCCGTACCAGACCAGGCTTGCCCGCGACCTGGCGCCGCCGATCGGAATCGCGGGCATGATTCGCGCCGGTGCCGAGCACCCGCCTGTCGCGCGCGCGGCGGTGGCGATCGCCCGGCACCTGCCGGTGCTGACCGAGCTCGTCGCGCGACTGACCCGAATCAACCATTCGCACCTTGACCATCCGCCCAGAGCGCAGGAAAGCTGATCCACATGGACCATCTCACCCTTTCCGAAGCCGAATGGCGCAAGAAGCTCTCCCCCGAGCAATATCATGTGCTGCGTGAAGCCGGGACCGAGCCCGCCTTTTCAGGGCGTTACAACAACAACAAGGCAGACGGCATCTATCGCTGCGCCGGCTGCGCGAATCCGCTGTTCGACAGCGCCGACAAATATGATTCGGGTTCGGGCTGGCCGAGCTTCACCCAGCCGATCGCGCCCGACCGCGTGACCGAGCATAGCGATGTCAGCCACGGCATGACCCGCACCGAAGCACGGTGCGCACGGTGCGACGGTCATCTCGGCCATGTCTTCCCCGACGGCCCGCCACCGACGGGTCTGCGCTACTGCATGAACTCGCTCAGCCTCGACTTCCGGGCACGCAGCGTCGAGGCGCAGGGCGAGGCGGCGGCCTGAAGGCGAACCTCGGTTCACTTCCTGTCCATCACTTCTGCACCAAAAGCCCATGAAGCAGACGTCTTGTCTGCTTAACCGTTAAGGCTTATCCCGCACCAGCCCTATGGCCCGCCGCTCCCTGCCATCCTTACGCCCGACCTGGCGCCGCCGGCTGACCCTGGCGCTGCGCGGCATCGGCGTGCTGTTCGTCCTCGGGCTGATCGGGCTGATCGTCGCCGTCTATATCCAGAAGGCGCAGCTGCCGAGCTTCGACGAGCTCAAATCCTCGCCCAATGGCCAGATGATCCGCGTCCACGCCGCCGACGGCACCGTGATCGTGTCGATCGGGCCGAGCTATGGCGAGTGGCTGCCCTATGACAGGATCCCGGCGGTGATGCGCGACGCGATGGTCGCGGTCGAGGATCGCCGCTTCCGCTCGCATATCGGCGTCGATCCGATCGGCATGATGCGCGCGGTGAAGCTCGCTGTCGCCAATCATGGCAACGAGAAGCGCTTCCAGGGCGCATCGACCATCACCCAGCAGGTCGCGCGGACGATCTTCCTGTCGAACAAATATGATCTCGGCCGCAAGAGCCGCGAGGCGCTGATTGCGCTGGCGATGGAGCGCAAATTCTCCAAGGACCAGATCCTCGAGCTCTATCTCAACAAGGTCTATTTCGGCGGCGGCGCCTATGGCATCGACGCAGCGAGCCGCAAATTCTTCGGCCATGGCGCCGACCATCTGACTCTTTCCGAAGCGGCGGTGATCGCCGGGCTGGTCAAGGCGCCCTCGCATTATTCGCCCACCGCCGATGCCGACGCGGCGGTCGGCCGCGCCGGCGTCGTCATCCAGCTGATGGTCGAGACCGGCAAAATCACGCCGGCTCAGGCCGCCAGCGCCGATCTCAAGCGCGTCGCCCTCGCCCCCGAGCCCAAGCAGAACAGCGTTCGCTATTTCACTGACTGGGCGCTGCCCCAGCTCGACACGCTGATCGACGAATCGAGCCGCCCGCTCGAAGTGTGGACGACGCTCGACCTCAACATGCAGCGCGCGGCCGACGCGGCGATCCGCGCCAACGCTCCCGCCGGCGCTCAGGGCGCGCTGGTCAGCATCGATCGCGACGGCGCGGTGCGGGCGATGGTCGGCGGGACTGATTATGTGACGTCGAACTATAACCGCGCGACCAAGGCGGCACGCCAGCCGGGCTCGTCGTTCAAGCTGTTCGTCTATCTCGCCGCGCTCGAGGCAGGCCGCAAACCCGAAGATACCGAAGTCGACGAGCCGATCACGATCAACGGCTGGACCCCGCACAATGATTCCCGGCACAATTCGGGGACGATGACGCTGCGCACCGCCTTTGCCTATTCAGTCAACACGGTCGCGGCCAAGCTCGGCCAGCAGGTCGGCTTCGGCACCGTCGCCGACATGGCGCGACGATTCGGCATCACCACGCCGATCAACACCTATCCGTCGATGGTGCTCGGCACCTCCGATGTCCATCTGATCGACATGACGCGAGCCTTTGCCAGCGTCGGCAACAAGGGCGTTGCGGTGACCCCCTATGGCATCACCAAGGTCACCGCCAACGGCGACACGATCTACGAAATGCAGGTCGATCGCAGCCATGTGCTGGTCGCGCCCTATGTCGCCGCCCAGATGACCGACCTGCTCCAGACCGCCGTCAATACCGGCACCGGCAAGGCAGCGCAGATCGGCCGGCCGGTGGCCGGTAAGACGGGCACCACCTCGTCGAACAAGGACGGCTGGTTCCTCGGCTTTTCGAGCGGGCTGACGACCGGCGTGTGGATGGGCCGTGACGATGCCAAGCCGATTCCGGGCCTGCACGGCGGCACCGCGCCTGCCCGCGCCTTTGCCGCGTTCATGAAGCCCGCCACCGCGAACCGGCCGATCGAGCCGTTCGAAACCCAGGTCACGCTCCCCGAATTCCAGCTCGAGCCCGACCAGGAATTCGGCCAGCCCGACAATGGCGGGTTCGTCGACGAGAATGGCAATCCGATCGACCAGAGCGCCCAGCCGCCGACCGACCAGGGGGATGAGGGCGCTCAGGTCGATGGCGACGGCAATCCGCTGCCGCCGGCGGGCGACGGGCGTGTGGCGAAACCGGAAAAGCTCGACCAGGACTGGATGGACCGCGTTCTCGGCCGCGATACCCCGCGAAACCAGCCGGCGCCCGGGCGCTCACCGCAGCGCGACCGCCCCGCAGCAGCACCGCCGCCCGAGCGGCCGGCCGACCGCTTTCAGGATTCGCGCCCGACCCAGTGAAGCGCCGCGCCATTGGCCCGGAGCCAGGCGCGGGACCGGTCGGGGTCGCTTTCATCGAGGCTCTCGACCAGCGCGTGGAAATCGGGGCCGTGATTCATGTGCACCCGGTGCGCGACCTCATGGGCGACGGTCGCGCGGCGCACGAACACCGGCGCGAGGATCAGCCGCCAGCTATAACGAACCGCGCCGCTCGAGGTGCAGCTTCCCCAGCGCGTACGCGGATCGCCGATCGCGACCCTGGTCACGCCGACGCCGGCGCGGGCTGCGAATTCAGCCGTCTCCGCGCTCAGCACCCGCAAGGCCTCGCGCCTGAGCCAGGATTCGATTCGCCGCGCCAGGCTGTCGCGCGGGCCGCCGCAGCGCAGGCTGTCGCCGTCCAGCTCGATCCGCCGGGAGGCAGTCTCGCACCAGTCGATCGTCAAGACGCCGTCGCCGAACGGGACGATACCGCCCGGGACGAACGGCCTGGGCCGGGGCAACCGCGCCTGCTGGGCAGCGATCCAGGCCTGTTGACCCTCTGCCCAGCGCAAGGCCGCCTTGACCGGCGCGCGCGGCGGCAGGGTGAGCCTGACCCGCCCGCTCGCCGGATCGACCGACAGCCTGGCGCGACGCGCCCGGGCATTGCGCACGACCTCGACGGGCGCGTTCATAACTCCCGATCGACCAGATGATGCTCGAGATCGCCGGCGTCGTCCTCGGAGATCGTCCAGCCGCGCACCGATTCCCCGGCGCGGTGGACGGCGTCGCGATCACCGCACACCAGATAATGCCAGCGCGGCAGCGTTTCACCGGCGGCGCGCAGGCGATAGGCGCAGGTCGTGGGCAGCCAGTCTATCTCGCGGACATTGTCACGGCTGAGCCGGACGCATTCGCTGACATAGGCATGGCGATGCTTGTAATCGGAACATTGCGCCGTCGCCCGATCGAGCAGGCGGCACGAGACGTTGGTCGCCATCAGCTCGCCGGTATCCTCGTCCTCGAGCTTGTGGACGCAGCATTTGCCGCAGCCGTCGCACAGCGCCTCCCACTGGCCGCGGTCGAGCGCCTCGATCGGCGTGGTTTCCCAGAAACGGTCGCTCATTTGACCCATCGCCTCGCCTCGGCGGCGATCGCCTCGCCCGATTGATCCTGGGGCAGCAGGGCGAGCGGCTTGCCTTCAGGATCCATCAGATAAGCGACCCGGCTGTGATCGACCATATAGCCGCCGCCGGGCGCCGCGTCCTGCTTGTGATAATAGATCGCATATTCCTTCGCGACCGCATCGATCGCCGCCGGGCTTCCGGTGAGCCCGACCATGCGGGGATGGAAGGCGCCGACGAACGCCTTGAGCACCGCCGGCGTATCGCGCGCCGGATCGACCGAGATGAAGATCGGCACGATCTTCGCGGCGACCTGCGGATCGCTCTTCTCCAGGATGCGCAGCCCCGCGCCGATATTCTGGACGTCGACCGGGCAGACATCAGGGCAGAAGGTGTAGCCGAAATACATGATCCGGTATTTTCCGGCGAAATTCCGATCAGTGACGGGATGGCCGTTCTGATCCGTCAACGCGAAAGGGCCGCCGATCTTCGCGCCCTGGAGCGGCGCCTTTGCGGTCGGGGCCGGGCCCGTACAGGCGGTGACGAGAAGCGCTGCCCCGATCATGACGGAGAGGGCGCGGATCGGAAGCGTGCGGCGCGCGCGGGTTTCGTTCATGGCGCCGCCAGCCATGATCTGTTACGCTTGCCCACGCAAGTTCGACGACACATCACGAACCAGGGAACCAGTCACCAGATGTTCGCACGCATATTCGGCACCGCGCTCGCGGCGGCGCTGCTCGGCTTTGCCGCTCCCGCCTCGGCGCAGATCGGAGGCTCGGACAGCTACAAATTCCTGCAGGCCATCCGCGACGCCAAGGGCGAGGACGTGATGCAGTTCCTCAACAAGCCCGGCACCACCATCATCAACACCCGGGACTACAAGACCGGCGAGACGGCGCTCCACATCGTCGTCAAGCGCGGCGACATGACCTATGTGCGGTTCCTGCTCGCCAAGGGCGCCGACCCCAATCTGAAGGACGACAGGGGCACCACGCCACTGTTGCTGGCAGCGACCTCGGGCGAGACCGAAATGATCAGCGTGCTGATACAGCAGGGCGCCAATGCGAACCTGGGCAATTCGAGCGGAGAGACGCCGCTGATCCGCGCCGTCCAGAATCGCGACCTGGCGACAGTGCGGGTGCTGCTGGCCGCCGGGGCCGATGCAGACCAGCCCGATCTGCTCGCGGGCAAGTCAGCGCGCGACTATGCACTTGACGACGCGCGGTCGCCGGCGATGGCAAAGCTGTTCGCCGATACCCCGAAAAAGCCGCGGCGCGCCATTTCCGGCCCGAAATTCTAGAGCAAGGCGCCGGCGTCGGGATCGATCAGGCCGATCAGCCGCCGCCCGGCGCGCCGGGCAAAGGCAAGCGTATTGCGCTTGCGCGCCGCCGCTGCGAGCGGCTCGGTATGCGCCTCGCGGACGATCGCCGCATCATAGCGATCAGCGATGATCACCCCGGTGCGCGCCGGCAGGAACGCCTCGCCATCGAGCGGACGCGCATCGAAACCGGCCGGGATCGCCCAGTAGAAACGATCGCAGCAGCCGAGATAATCAGTCCATTTGCCGTCGCCGAGCAGATCGGCGCGCGACACCTTGATCTCGACGATGACGATGTTGCCGCGCGAATCGAGCGCCATCAGGTCAGCGCGGCGCCCGCCATCGAGCGGCACCTCGGCCATCGCGACGAGATCATGACGAAGCAGCATCCGGACGGTGCCGCGCGCGACATCGGCCGCGCAAAGCGCCGACTCCGGGCCGTCGACACAGGAATCGGGAGGACGCGTCAGCATCCTCCCGATCTAGAACATTTCGCGAACAGGTCAATTCCGGGCAGGTCAGGCCTGCCCGTCACGCTTCAACGATAGAAGACGTGGTTGCCGATCGAGGCGACCTTCTGCATCCGCCATGCCGGCGAGACGCGGCGGGCGTGGAAATACATCGCATTTGCGGCCGGGCTGTCCCACGCATCGGCCAGCGCCACGCGGGCGACCGCCACGGCGGTGCGATAGGCGGCGCTGTTGGCAATGCTCGGGATGCGGCCGTGGCGCACGAACGAGAACTGGCCGGGCTGCTTCACCACCGAGCAGATCGAGGTCGGGAAGCGGCCCGATTTGGTGCGGTTGATGATCACGTCGGCGACCGCGAGCTGGCCGGCCAAGGGTTCGCCCTTGGCCTCGAAATAGACCGCGCCGGCCATGCAGGCGAGATCATCGTCATCGAGCTTGTCGGTCTCCTGCGCGGCGACCGCCTCGGAAAGGCTGGCATATTCGAGGGTTGGGGTGGGAGCCTGATCCTTGCCGTCAGCCTGGGTGGCCGGCTGGGCGGTGTCGACCGGAGCCGGCGTCGCGGCGACCGCGGGGGTCGGGGTCGGCTGCGGAACAGAAAGGGCGGACGGCACGTTTACCGTCTTGTCGAGTTCGAATGCAAAGCCCGGTGTGCTGGCGCCGATGAGGCCAGTAATGCCGAACGTCATCGCCGCTATGGCTGCGGCGCGAGTGAAAAACGTCATTAATACTTCGAAATATGCGGTTGGTGTGCAGACCTGATCACATCAAAAGGCGATCAGCTGGACGTCCCCCCGACTGCGTAACCTAGCCGGATCGCACCCGGCACGGCGCAACGCGCGTGACAATCCGGCTGCCTTTCGTTGTGCGACGCAACAAGTCAACCCTCCGCTATCGTTTCTGCGGCGAATCGTTTCGCCTGCGCGATATCCAGCTCTATGACCCACAAATCCGGGTCGCGGGCGCGCCTGCGTTGCCAGTAATCAGCGATTTCTGCTTCATTATCAGTTGTTTGTGGGCCGACTTGCAGCAACGCACTGTTTCCGTCTGGACCTATCCCCCGCTCCCACGCGCTTGGATTAATTCCCTTTTCCCGTGTGATAACGAGAATGGCCCCGGCCTGGGCATCCCCCCTGGCGAGCACGGTGCCCAGCCCGCCGGCATCGTTCACCCGCCGCAGCATGGCACTCACCAGCACCCCGCTCGGCAGGCGCCCACTCATCTCCTGGCACTCATTTCCGGACGCTCATGCCGGGCGGTACCCCGGCAGCCCGGACAGCGCGATCCGGCTGCGCATGAAGGTCCCTGTCCCCCGGGCCGCCTCTTCGCCCTCGGCATCGACCAGCCGGGCCTCGGCGACGAACACCCGTCTGTGGCCGCTGACCCAGCGACCCTCCGCTATCACAGGCCCGGTCTTGAGCGGCTTGGTGAAGAGCAGGTTGAACGCAGTGGTGAGCAGAAAACGGTCTGTGACCAGGCTGTTCGCTGCATAAAAGGCGGCATCGTCGAGCATCTTGAAATAGCTGGTGCCATGGGCAGCGCCGCCGGCGTGGAAATAGCGTTCGTCGATGGTAAAATGAATTCGGGCGATACCGGGCGCGGGGATCTCGAGCGTCGATTCGAACAGGCGGTTGATCGGTGCCGCGGCATAAAGCGATTCGAGCGCGCGGAAATGGGCTTCCTCGCCCTGCGCCGGTGCCTGTCCGGCCGACGCCGGATCAGGCGGCGTCACGGGCTTCGTCAGCGGTCAGCAACGCGTAGAGCGCATCGCGCGACGCCGCACCGCGCAGCTTGTCGACAAAGCCGCGCTCGCGCAGGCGCCGCGAGACACGGGCGAGCGCCTTGAGATGCACCGCGCCGGCATCGACCGGCGACAACAGCATGAAGACGATATCGACCGGCAGATCGTCGACTGCGTTGAAGTCGATCGGCTGCGCCAGCTTGGCGAATACCGCCACGACGTGGTTCAAACCCGGAATCTTCGCATGCGGCGTTGCGACGCCACCGCCGAAACCCGTCGATCCGAGCTTCTCGCGCGCAACGAGCCGCTCGACGACGATGGCGGCGTCGAGACCATAGGCCGCCGACGCCGCGACCGCGAGTTGCTGGAACAACGCCTTTTTGTTGGCGGCCGCCAGCCGTTCGAGCACGGTTTCCGGCAGCAGCAGATCGCTCAAATCGGTCATGTTCTTCCCTGGGGATGGCGCGCGTCGGCGCGCGCCAATAACGCCGATCGCACGCGGAAGATAGCGTCAGGCTGCGCGGTGCGGCTCGACCCAGCCGATCGTCCCGTCGCCCCGCCGATAGACCATATTATAGGCCCCCGAACCGACATTGCGAAACAGAAGCGCATTGGTGTGGCGCAGATCGAGCATCATCACTGCGTCAGAGACGGTGGCATCGGGCACATCGACTCGAGTCTCGGCGATGATCGGCGGGAAATCCTCGGCAATTTCATCATCGGTTTCGCGGAACACGGTATAGCCGGCATTGTCATAGGCGCCATTCTCGGCCGCTGCATTGACCTGGCCGGCATTGCGGTCCTTCAGGCGGCGCATGTAGCGGCGCAGCTGCTTTTCGATCTTGTCGGCGACGCCGTCGAATGCGCCGTGCGCATCCATGCCGTCATTGCTGCCCTTGAGTACGAGCCCCTGCATGACATGCGCGATGATGTCGCAGGTGAAGCCGTTATCGTGCGGGCCCTTGCCGAAGGTTACATGGGCCGAAATGGCGCGGGCGAAATATTTGGCGGAAATCCCCTGGAGGCGAGTCTCGACATGGGTTTTCAGCGCGTCGCCGGTAGCGACCTGATGACCCGATATCCGGATTTCCATGAGCATTCTCCACTTAATGGGGATTTAGGAGCTAGGCCCGCCCCGGCACTAACGTCAATCAGGCGAATCGATGGCCCAGACCGGATTGACGATCTTCTTCATAAACGCAGCGTGACGCAGGAGTTCCGCTTCGCTCGCTGAAAAGACGCGCGCCGGGCGGATGGTGGCGGGCGTCGGCGCGGGCGCGAAGCTCGCCTGGACTTCGATCGATTCACTGACGAGGCCGAGCCCGATCTGCCGCCCCCCCGTCAGCTCGACATAGACCTGGGCGAGCAATTGAGCGTCAAGCAGGGCGCCGTGCAGCGTGCGGTGGCTGCGATCGATGCCGTAGCGGGTACAGAGCGCATCGAGGCTGTGCTTGGCGCCGGGATGCCGCGTGCGGGCGAGGACGATCGTATCGACCATCCGGTGAAGACCGATCGTGCTGCGGCCGCAGCGGGCCAGCTCGCCATTGATGAAGCCGAAATCGAAGCTGGCATTATGCGCGACGAGGGGGCTGTCACCGAGAAACTCGAGCAGATCATCGACGCCATGCGCGAACAGGGGCTTGTCGGCGAGGAAGGCGTCGCTGAGCCCGTGAATCGCCTGCGCACCGGGCGGCATGGCGCGTTCGGGATGAAAATAGGCGTGGAAGGTGCGGCCGGTCTCGACCCGGTTGATCATCTCGACACAGCCGATTTCAACCATCCGGTCGCCGTCGGCGAAGCTGAAACCGGTTGTTTCGGTATCGAAGACGATCTCGCGCATGACCCTCTATATCGGGATCAAGAGGCGGTGAGGCAAGCCACGAGCGCAGCAACCTCGGCGCGGGTTTCAGCCATCGTGCCGCCGGTCGAAATGATGAAATCGGCGCGGGCGCGCTTTTCGGCGTCGGGCATCTGCCGCGCCAGGATGGCGTCCAGCCGCGCCTCGCTCATGCCGGGCCGGGCGAGCACCCGGGCACGCTGGACATCGGCCGGGGCGGAGACCACCGCCACCTTGTCGACTCCGGATTCCCCACCGGTCTCGAACAGCAAGGGCACGTCGAAGACGACAAGCGGCGCGTCAGGATGTGCCGCAAGGAACGCAGCGCGCTCCACGCCGACCGCGGGATGGACCAACGCCTCGAGCCGCCTGAGCGCCTGCGGATCGCCGAGAACCGCCGCGCCGAGCAGCGCCCGGTCTACGCCCTTCGGCCCGGTGGTGCCGGGGAACATCTCCTCGATGGCCGCCACCAGCCGGCCGCCCTCGCCCTGGAGCCGGTGAACCGCGGCGTCGGCATCGAACACCGGCACGCCGAGTTCCTCGAACATCGCAGCGACCGTCGACTTGCCCATGCCGATCGATCCGGTAAGGCCCAGGGTGATCATTGCCTCGTCACGCCAGCAGCAGATCGCGCAACGCGTCGTCGCGGTCGCGCGGCGGCTCGGCGCCGAACAGCAATTCGAAGGCGAGCGCGCCTTGGCCGATCAGCATGTCGAGGCCGTCGACCGTATCGAGATCACGGTCGCGCGCCGCCTTCAGCAGCGGTGTTTCGAGCGGCGCATAGACGATGTCATAGACCACCGCGTCGTCGGGGAGCGGCGACAGATCGATGTCCAACGCCGGCTGGCCGACCATGCCCAGCGCGCTGGTGTTGACCAGCAGGGCCGCGGCCGGAAGCGGGGCAGCGAGCGGCAGCGCCTTGCCCTTGAGACCGAAGGACGAGAGCAACGCCGCCGCCTTCAACACGTTGCGGTTGAGAATGGTGACGTCACCGACGCCGATCCGCGACAAGGCGAACAATACCGCCCTCGCCGCCCCCCCGGCGCCGATCACGACGATCGGCGCGCCTTCGAGCGGCAGGCCCGCGATCGGAGCGTAGAAACCGCCGGCATCGGTGTTGGTGCCGATGAGTGCGCCGTCCTCGGCACGGAAAGCGAGGTTGATCGCCCCGATCGTGGCGCGCACCCCGCCGCGATCCTCGACCAGGTCGAGCGCTGCCTGTTTGTGGGGCAGCGTGATGTTGCAGCCGCGCCAGGCGGGATCATCGCGGCGCGCGGCGAAATAGGCGGCGAGAGCCTCGGGCGTGACATGGTGCGCCCGATAATCCGCATCGAGGCCGAGCGCGTTGATCCAGAAGCGGTGAATCAACGGCGATTTCGAATGGCTGATCGGATCGCCGATCACCTCGGCATACATGTGCGTCATGACGCCAATATTCCCCTGACGCGCAGATAATCGAGCACCGGCAGCAGCGGCAGCCCCAGCACGGTGAACTGGCTGCCCTCGATCCGGGTGAAGAGCTGGGCGCCCGGCCCCTCGATCCGATAGCAGCCGACACAACCCGATATCCCGGGCCATTCGAGATCGAGATAGGCCTCGATAAAGTTTTCCGAGAGTGGTCGGACGTGCATCTTCGCGCGGTCGACGACCCGCCAGACCGGCTTGCCGTCAATCGCCATCACCGCCGCACTGATCAGTTCGTGACGCTTGCCCGAAAGGCGGCGGAGATGATCGGCCGCCTCGGCGCGATCAGCCGGCTTGTCGAGCATCGAGCCATCCTCGAGCGCGACGACCGAGTCGCTGCCGAGCACCAGGGCTTCAGGATCGCGGTGCGAAACGCGGAGCGCCTTCAGCTCGGCGAGCGCATCGGCCAGGTCTCGCGGCGCCACGCCGTCGGCGCGGAGCGCGGCCTTGGCCGCCTCCTCATCGACGCTGGCGGAGGCCGACTCGAAGACGACGCCGGCGGCCGTCAGCATCGCGCGCCGCGACGCGCTCTTCGACGCGAGCACCAATCTCATTCGCCGCCCGCTCCCTCGCCGTCTCGCTCATTGACCAGGGCGATAATCGCCGCCGCGGTCTCCTCGATCGAGCGGCGCGTGACGTCAATCACCGGCCAGTCATTGTCGGCGAACATCCGGCGGGCATAGGCGACCTCACGCGTCACCGCCTCCTGGTCGACATAATCGGTCTCGGGCGCCTGATTGAGCGACAGCAGCCGGTTGCGCCGGACCTGGATCAGCCGGTCGGCGCTGGTGGTCAGCCCCACCACCAGCGGATGGACGAGCGAGAAGAGCTCGGCAGGCGGCGGGCTTTCGACCACGATCGGGATATTGGCCGTCTTGTAGCCGCGATTGGCGAGATAGATCGAGGTCGGCGTCTTCGAGGAGCGCGAGACCCCGGCGAGAACGATATCGGCCTCTTCCCAGTCCTCCCAGCCGATTCCGTCATCATGCGCCATGGTGAACTGGATCGCATCGACGCGGGCGAAATAGGCTGCATCGAGAACATGCTGGCGGCCTGGGCGCGCCTTGGCCTGCTGGCCGAGCAGCCCGGACAAGGCGCCGGTCACCGGATCGAGCGGCGCGACCGCCGGCAGGCCGAGCGCGCGGCACCGCGTCTCAAGCGTCCGCCGCGTCACGCTGTTGACGAGGGTGAACAGCACCAGGCCGGGGTTTTGCGCAATCTCCTGAAGGATACGTTCGAGATGAGTCTCGGTCCGCACCATCGGCCAGAAATGGCGGATCGTTTCCACATCGTCATATTGGGCAAGTGCTGCCTTGGCGATGTTCTCGAGCGTCTCGCCGGTCGAATCCGACAGGAGATGGAGGTGGAGCCGCATCAGCTGCCGGCTGGGGATGGGGCTGTGGAGAACATCCGGAAAATCGCTAGCGCAACTTTTCGGTTCCGCAAAGCGATCCCGGGCTGTGGAAAAGCCGGGACTTGCCCACAATTCGGTCCACAGCCCCCGATTCAGCCCACAGACTGTGGATAATGGGGACAGCACGAACGACTCGGCTGACTCGGGACGGTCTGCAACGTCAAGCTGTTGGCATTTTCGGGATGAACGCATAAGCCCCGCAACCAACGCGCCAACACCTGCTCCATCCTTTTCTAGATTCTACTCTTATCAGAAGAAGGACTCTTCCGATCGCGACGTCTCTACCCGCTTCCAAGCCCCTCCTCGCGACGCTGAAGGGTGTCCGCCAGCCCATCGCGCCCATCTGGCTGATGCGCCAGGCCGGGCGCTATCTGCCGGAATATCGCACGCTCCGGGCCGAGAAAGGCGGCTTCCTCGCCCTTGCCACCGACAGCGAGACGGCAGCCGAGATCACCATGCAGCCGATCAGGCGCTTCGGCTTCGACGGGGCGATCCTGTTCTCCGACATCCTGATGGTGCCCTGGGCGCTGGGACAGGCGCTGAGCTTCGGCGCGGGCGAAGGGCCTGCACTGACCCCGGCGCTGGTCGATCATGCGCTGACGGGGCTCCAGCCGGCCCCTGAGCGGCTTGATCCGGTCTATGCGACTGTCGCGCGCGTTGCCGGAATGCTGCCGGCGGGAACGACCTTTCTCGGCTTTGCCGGCAGCCCCTGGACGGTCGCGACCTATATGGTCGCCGGCCATGGCAGCCGCGACCAGGGGGAGACGCGACGCTTCGCTTATGCCGACCCCAGGGCATTCGGCGAGATCATCGACGCGATCGCCGACAGCACGATCACCTATCTCTCACGCCAGATCGAGGAAGGCGTCGAGGCGGTGCAGCTGTTCGACAGCTGGTCGGGCAGCCTCTCGCCCGCGCAGTTCGAGCGCTGGGTCATCGCGCCGACCGCGCGGATCGTGGCCGCCCTTCATGACAGGCATCCGGACGTACCGGTGATCGGCTTTCCCAAGGGGGCGGGCGGCAAGCTGCCGGCCTATGCTCGCGAGACCGGCGCCGATGCGATCGGCCTCGACGAGACGGTCGATCCGGCCTGGGCGCATGCCAGCCTGCCCGCTGACATGCCGGTGCAGGGCAATCTTGATCCGCTCGCGCTGATCGCAGGCGGCGACTCGCTCGACGCGGCGGCCACGCGGATCCTCGAGGCGTTCGCCGATCGGCCGCATATCTTCAATCTCGGCCATGGCATATTGCCCGATACGCCGATTGCCCATGTCGAGCGCCTGCTGGCGCATGTCAGGAGAGCGCGATGAATTTCCTCGGAAACGCATACCCCTGGGTCAAGGCGGCTCATGTCATCTTCGTGATCTTCTGGATGGCCGGCATGTTCATGCTACCGCGCTACCTCGTCTATCACCAGGAGGCAGTGCCCGGATCGGCCGAAGCGAAAGCCTGGGTGGAGCGCGAGGCGAAGATCCGCCACATCATCCTGACGCCCTCGATGATCCTCGTCTGGGTGCTCGGCCTGATGCTTGCCGCCAATGCCGGCATGTTTTCGGGCGTGGGCGGGCTTGGCTGGCTTCATGCCAAGCTGTTCTTCGTCCTCCTCCTCAGCGCCTATCATGGCTGGGCAGTCGGCTATGCGAAGAAATTGGCGACCGGCAAGCCGAGCTTGACGGGCAAGCAGCTCAGGATGCTCAACGAAGTGCCCGCGGTGCTCGTCACGCTGATCGTGCTGCTGGTGATTGTCCGTCCCTTCTGATTCGCGCCCTTCTCCCTTGACTTGATCGAGGGTGGCACCTAGGTCGCAAGATGTCGCAGCGCGCGGGCTCAACCCGTGCCGTGGCATCCTCCTCCAGCATCGTCGCGTGTTCCGCCGACCGACGCTTTCCCAGCATCATTCCATGCCCGGACGCCCAAAATGCATCTGAAAGACCTCAAGAAGAACAAGCCGGCCGAGCTGGTCGCGATGGCCGAGGAGCTCGGCATCGAGAGCGCGTCGACGCTGCGCAAGCAGGACCTGCTGTTCGCGATCCTCAAGGTCCAGGCCGAGAATGGCGAGCAGATCATGGGGCTCGGCACGATCGAGGTGCTGCCCGACGGCTTCGGCTTCCTGCGCAGCCCCGAGGCGAACTATCTCGCCGGGCCCGACGACATCTATATGTCGCCCAACCAGGTCAGGAAGTTCGGCCTGCGCACCGGCGACACGGTCGAGGGCGAGATCCGCGGACCCAAGGACGGCGAGCGCTATTTCGCGCTGACCCGCCTCACCTCAGTCAATTTCGACGATCCCGATGCGGTCCGACACCGGGTCAATTTCGACAACCTCACCCCGCTCTACCCCGATGAGAAGCTGACGCTCGATCCACAGGATCCGACCGTCAAGGACAAGTCGGCGCGGGTGATCGACATCATCAGCCCGCAGGGCAAGGGCCAGCGCTCGCTGATCGTCGCCCCGCCGCGCGTCGGCAAGACGGTGCTGCTCCAGAACATCGCCAAGGCAATCACCGACAACCACCCCGAGGTGTTCCTGATCGTTCTGCTGATCGACGAGCGACCTGAGGAAGTGACCGACATGCAGCGTTCGGTGAAGGGCGAGGTGGTTTCCTCGACCTTCGACGAACCCGCGACGCGCCACGTCCAGGTCGCCGAGATGGTGATCGAGAAGGCGAAGCGCCTCGTCGAGCACAAGAAGGATGTCGTGATCCTGCTCGATTCGATCACCCGCCTCGGCCGCGCCTACAACACCGTGGTGCCCTCGTCCGGCAAGGTGCTGACCGGCGGTGTCGACGCCAACGCGCTGCAGCGGCCGAAGCGCTTCTTCGGTGCGGCGCGCAACATCGAGGAAGGCGGTTCGCTCTCGATCATCGCGACCGCGCTGATCGATACCGGCAGCCGCATGGATGAGGTGATCTTCGAGGAATTCAAGGGCACGGGTAACTCGGAAATCGTGCTCGACCGCAAGGTCGCCGATAAGCGCATCTTCCCGGCGCTCGACGTCGGCAAGTCCGGCACCCGCAAGGAAGAGCTGCTGGTCGACAAGGGCAAGCTCTCCAAGATGTGGGTGCTGCGCCGGATCCTCATGCAGATGGGCACCATCGATGCGATGGAGTTCCTGCTCGACAAGATGAAGGATTCGAAGACCAACGAGGATTTCTTCGATTCGATGAATCAGTAGCCGCGAGCGGCCTGCGTTAGCTCAGCTAACGCAGGACTCGCTCCGGTTCGGCCGGCGGGACAACGTCCCGGCCGACGACGCGGGCTTTGCCCGCGTCCGGTGTTATAGGACCACCCCATGATCCTCGAACACGCCCTCCTCTCGATCAAGCCCGGCGAATCCGCCGCCTTCGAAGCCGCCATGGCCGAGGCGCGCCCGCTGATCGCCGCCTCCCCCGGCTTCCGCTCGATTACCGTGCGCAAGGCGTGCGAAGCCCCCGACCTTTATCTCCTGATGGTCGAGTGGGACGATATTGCGAGCCACCGGGACGGATTCCGCGCCTCCGAGCGTTACGCGCAATGGCAGGGCTTGCTTCACCGCTTCTATGACCCGATGCCAATGGTCGGCTATTTCGGAGACTCGCTGTGATCAACTTCGCCGATGTGTTCACTGCCGCCGGGCTCGCGACGCTCGGTCAGGTGATCATGATCGACCTGATGCTCGCCGGCGACAATGTCATGGTGCTCGGCACGCTGGCGGCCGGGCTGCCGCCCAAGCAGCGCAAGCAGGTGCTCGGCTATGGCGTGATCATCGCGCTGGTCTGCCTGGTCGGCTTCGCGCTGATCGCGACTCAGTTGCTGCATGTCGTCGGCCTGTTGTTCGGCGGCGGGCTGTTGCTGCTCTGGGTGGCGTGGAAACTGTATCGCGAGCTGCATCCGGCACACGCCCCTGCCCCGGTCGACGATCCCGACACCCCCGAAATCGAGGGGGTGAAGCCGAAGAGCTTCACCAAGGCAGTGATCTCGGTTGCGGTCGCCGACCTGTCGATGAGCCTGGACAATGTCCTTGCCGTTGCCGGTGCCGCGCGCGACCATCCCGCCGTGCTGTTCTTCGGCCTGGCGCTGTCGGTGACGCTGATGGCGGTTGCGGCCAATTACATCGCGCGGCTGATCGGGCGCTTCCCCTGGATCGCCTATATCGGCCTGTTGGTCATACTTTATGTCGCTGGATCAATGATTTATCACGGCATTATCGACCATGACGTCGGTATCTTCCAGCTATTCGACTAGCCGACCCGCGCCGCGGCGGCAGGGGGCCGTCTCCCTGTTCCTCCCTGTTCCTGCATTGAATCTTTTTTGGGCCGATTTCTCCCTGTTACGTTGGAGAATTCGCCGAAATTTATGGATGTTTTACAATGTCTTGGAACAAATTCTCCCTGTTATTGAAGAACAGGGAGGGATTAGCGGCATAACAGGGAGGCCTTGTGCGATTAACAGGGAGAGCGAACCAGCGGAGATGCTGGGTGTAAAACCGGATTTCGAAATAGGCTTTCCGATCTCGTGGTTGAATCGTTCTAGCGAAGATTCTCGGCGAAGAACGCCGCCGTCCGCTCGTCCGCCAGCTGCGCCGATTCCTCGGAACGGCGCTTGCCGAATTCAGTCGCGAAGCCGTGATCGACCCCGGGATAGTCGTAGAGCGTCACCTTGGGATGGTCGTCGAGACCCTCATGCATGCGCCGCTGCGCTGCCTTGTCGACGAAATGATCCTCTTCGGGGATGTGGAGCAGCACTGGATGCGCGATCGCGTGCTTTTCGCCGAGAAGCCCATCAATGCCGACGCCATAATAGCCGACGCTTGCGTTCACGTCAGTCCGGGTCGCGGTCATGAAAGCCAGGCGGCCGCCAAGGCAATAGCCGACAGCGCCGACCTTGCCGCCTTCGCCAAGCCGGGCCCGAGCTGCGCGGATCGTTGCCTCGATGTCCGCGACGCCGACATCCTGGTCGAACCCGCCCATCAGCTCCAGCCCACGCTTGAACTGATCGGGGATATCGGGATCGAGCTCGACGCCGGGTTCGAGCCGCCAGAACAGATCGGGCGCGATCGCGAGATAGCCGGCTTCGGCGAGCAGGTCGCATTTGCGCTGGATGCCGGCGTTAACCCCGAAAATCTCCTGGATCACGATGATCGCGCCATGCGGTCTACCGGCGGGCTCAGCGCAATAGGCATTGAAGCTGCCAGCGCCATCGAGTGGCGTGATCGAGATCATTCCGGTCATATCTCAGTCCCTCAGCTGTCGGTTTCGCGGTGGCGTCCTGTCGTGCCCGAACTCGGCATCGCCGATCAGCGTTGCGATCCGGGCGGTGTCGCGCGCATACATGCACAAGCTTATGCAGCGCGGCCATCGCCCGCTCAAGCGGAGAACGGCCATGAAGATCAATGTCGAAGTCGATTGCACGCCCGAGGAAGCACGCCGTTTCATGGGCCTGCCCGATTTCACGCCAGTCCATGAGAAATATGTCCAGAGCCTGATGGGGGCGATGGACGGCGTGGTCGCGCCCGAGATGCTCGAGAGCGTCATGAAGAGCTGGGCGCCGATGGGCGATGCCGGGATGAGCTTCTGGAAGAACATGTTCGAGACATCGGGTAAAAAATAAAGCCGATGGAGACGATCTTCGCCGTTTCGAGCGGCGCTCCGCCTGCGGCGATCGCGATCGTCCGGATCAGCGGTGCCCAGGCCGTTGCCGCGGCGACGCAGCTTGCGGGCGCGCTGCCGCCGCCGCGCCGGGCGGCGCTTCGGGCGCTTCGCGATTCCCAAGGCCTGGTCCTCGACCGGGCGCTTGTCCTGCTCTTCCCGGCGCCCGACACCGCGACCGGCGAGGATGTGGTTGAGTTGCATGTCCATGGCGGGCGCGCGGTGGTTCGCGCGGTCGAGGCGGCATTGGGCGCGCTGCCCGGGATGCGCCGGGCCGAGCCGGGAGAGTTTACCCGCCGCGCCCTGTTGAACGGCCGGATCGACCTGACCGAAGCCGAGGGGCTTGGCGACCTGCTTGCCGCCGAGACCGAGACGCAGCGCCGGGCGGCGCTGGCGGTGGCCGAGGGGGCGATCAGAAGGCTGGCCGAGGGCTGGACTGACCGGTTGCTCGCGCTTGCGGCGCGGGTCGAGGCGCAACTCGACTTTGCCGATGAGGATGATGTCGCGACCGAGGCGGTCGCCCCGATCGTCAACGGTTTGCTCGCGCTTGCCGGTGACATCGAGGCCGTGCTCGCCGCCCCCCCGGTCGAACGATTGCGCGATGGCCTTCGCGTGGTGATCGCCGGCCCGCCCAATAGCGGTAAATCGACCTTGCTCAATAGGCTTGCCGAGCGCGACGCGGCAATCGTCTCGCCCATTTCGGGAACGACCCGCGACAGGATTGAGGCGCCGGTGGTGCGCGATGGCATCGCCTATGTCCTGACCGACACCGCCGGGCTGGCGGCGGAAACCGCCGATCCGATCGAGCTGATCGGTATCGCGCGCGCCGAGGACGCCATGCGGGGCGCCGATATCCTATTGTGGCTTGGCGATGCGCCGCCCGCGAACCCGGGAGCGATCAGGGTGCATGCGCGCGCCGATCTTGCTGGCCGGGAGAGGCTCCCGCCCGGTGCCGAGATCGCTATTTCAGCTGCGAGCGGTCTGGGTATCGCCGATCTGTGGCGCCTGGTGCGCGAACGGGCCGTCCAGCTATTGCCGCGCGAAGACGCCACTGCCTTGAACCAGCGCCAGCGCTCGCTGGTCGAGGCCTGCGCCGTCGCGGCGCGGTCAGCGGCGGCCCAGCAGGATATGTTGCTGATGGCTGAGGACCTTCGACTGGCCATGGCAGCGCTCGACCATCTGGTTGGGCGCAGCGACGTCGAGGCGATGCTCGACGCGCTTTTCAGGCGATTCTGCCTCGGCAAGTGAAACGTTCCACGTGGAACAGTTTTGACAGTAGGGCGATGCGGACCTAGCGGGGCGGGCATGGACTATGATGTCATCATTGTCGGCGGCGGCCATGCCGGGACCGAGGCCGCGGCCGCTGCGGCGCGGCGCGGTGCGCGAACGGCGCTGGTCAGCTTCGACCCGGCAAAGATCGGCGCGATGTCGTGCAACCCGGCAATCGGGGGGCTCGGCAAGGGACATCTCGTGCGCGAGGTCGACGCGTTTGATGGACTGATCGCGCGGGCGGCCGATGCCGCCGGCATTCACTACCGCATGCTGAACCGCAGCAAGGGGGCAGCAGTGCAGGGCCCGCGCGTGCAGGCCGACCGGCGCCTTTATGCCAGCGCGATCCAGGCGATGATCGCCGCACAGCCGAATCTCGAGATCGTCTCTGGTGAAGTCGCGGCGCTGTTGCTTGGTGCTGACGGCGGCGTTGCGGGCGTCACCCTCGCCGATGGCCGCGCCTTTTCGGCGCGCGCGGTGGTGCTTGCCACCGGCACCTTTCTGGGCGGCCGCATCTTTTGCGGCGAGGAGCGCCTGGCCGGCGGCCGGATCGGCGAGGCGGCTGCTTCCCGGCTTGCGGCCCAGCTGCGCGAGGCCGATCTTCCGATGGCGCGGTTGAAGACAGGCACCCCGCCCCGGCTCGACGGCCGCACGATTGACTGGAGCGGGCTGGCCGAGCAGCCGAGCGATGTCGAGCCCTGGACAATGTCCCCCCTCACCCGGCAGCGAGCCCTGCCCCAGCTCTTCTGTGCGATCACCCGGACGACCGAAGAGACGCATGTCATCATCCGCGGCTCGCTCCATCGCTCTCCCCTGTTCGGCGGGGCAATCGCCGGAGCCGGTCCGCGCTATTGCCCGTCGATCGAGGACAAGATCCACCGTTTCGGCGACCGTGACGGCCACCAGATCTTCCTCGAGCCTGAGGGCCTCGACGATTCGACGATCTATCCCAATGGCATCTCGACGTCATTGCCGGCCGATGTGCAGGCGGCCCTGATCGCCTCGATCCCGGGTCTCGAGCGCGCCCGGATCCTCACCCCGGGCTATGCAGTCGAATATGATCATATCGATCCGCGCGCACTCGCGCCGACGCTCGAGGTGCGTGCGATCAGCGGGCTGTTCTGCTGTGGGCAGATCAACGGGACGACGGGGTATGAGGAAGCAGCCGGCCAGGGGCTGGTCGCCGGGCTCAATGCGGCGGCGACCGCGCTCGGCGCTGCGCCAATCCTGCTTGATCGGGCGAGCAGCTATCTCGGGGTGATGATTGACGATCTGGTGCTGCAGGGCATCACAGAGCCCTATCGGATGCTCACCGCGCGCGCCGAATATCGCCTGCGGCTGCGCGCCGACAATGCCGAGACGCGGCTGGGGCCGATTGCCGAGGCGCTTGGCTGCCTCGGCACGACCAGGCGGGAGCGCCTGCAGCAGCGCGCTGCGGCAAGGGCGGAAATCGACGCCATCCTCGCCCAGCCGGTTCCGGCGTCGACGCTGCTGGGGAATGGCGTAGGCGCGCCCCTCGACGGA
This sequence comes from Sphingomonas oligophenolica, assembly GCF_039522915.1. Classification (NCBI taxonomy): domain Bacteria; kingdom Pseudomonadati; phylum Pseudomonadota; class Alphaproteobacteria; order Sphingomonadales; family Sphingomonadaceae; genus Sphingomonas; species Sphingomonas oligophenolica. Next base: position 22,628 of record NZ_BAAAEH010000010.1, on the reverse strand, counting down.
CAGCGTCGGACGGGAGTCGAATGGCTGCGCTTTGCCGGCGTCGGCATCGACCATGTCGCGCCTGGAATAGCCGAACGCTTCGATCCGGCGCTGGTCGCCGAGATCGCCGAGGATGCGCGTTACGCCCCCTATCTGCGCAGGCAGGACGAGGAAGTGGCGCAACTGCGCTCCAATGACGGCGTGAGCCTGCCCGACGCACTCGATTACGCCACCATCCCCGGCCTGTCGGCCGAAATGGTCGAGCGGCTCGATCGCGCCCGCCCCGCCACGCTGGGCGCTGCCGGCAGGATTCGCGGGATTACCCCGGCGGCACTGACGGCCATCCTGCTTCACGCCCGGCGGCGCGCGGCATGACCGAGGACGAAGCGCGCCGCTGGATCGTCGAGCATTTCGGGGAAGCCGGCGAAGCGCGAATGGAAAAGCTGGCCGATCTGGTGACGGCGGAGGCGGCGCGACAGAATCTCGTGGCGCCGTCGACACTGGCTGCGATGTGGTCGCGCCATATCGTCGACTCGGCCCAGCTCATCGGATTCGCCGCTGAGACACAAGGCGATTGGCTCGATATCGGGACGGGCGCTGGCTTTCCAGGCCTTGTCATTGCAGCGCTTACCGACCGGAAAGTGACCCTGGTCGAGCCAAGGCGGCGTCGCGCCGCATTTCTTGAAGAGGCAGCGAAAGCGCTCGGCATTGCCGATCAAGTCACTGTAATTGCAGCAAAAGTGGAAGGCGTTTCGATGAGCGCCGCGGTCATTTCGGCGCGTGCCGTGTCACCGCTTGCGATTCTTTTTGGGTCAGCACTGCAATCTAGCCGTCGCAAGACGCTCTGGATTCTGCCAAAAGGGCAGGGAGCGCGGGAAGAGATAGCCAGTGCCCAGCAGACATGGCATGGAGTGTTTCACGTGGAACATAGCGTCACGGATCCTGACTCGCTCATCGTCCTCGCCAAAGGGGTGTCTCGTCGATGAATGTCATTGCGGTTGCGAACCAGAAAGGCGGGGTCGGCAAAACCACCACCGCCATCAATCTGGGTACCGCCCTGGCGGCGACCGGCCTTCGCGTGTTGCTGATCGACCTCGACCCGCAGGGCAACGCCTCGACCGGGCTGGGTATCAGCCGGGCGGAACGGGGCAAATCGAGCTACGACATCCTGCTCGGCGAGATGCCGATCACCGAGGCGGCAATCGCGACCTGCGTGCCCAAGCTCGACATCGTGCCGGCGACCGTGGACCTGTCCGGCGCCGAAATCGAACTGGTCGATTATGAGGAGCGCACCCATCGGCTGAATCGAGCGCTCGAGCGATCCGACCATCGCTGGGACGTGGTGCTGATCGATTGCCCCCCCTCGCTTGGCCTGCTGACGCTGAACGCAATGGTTGCCGCCAATTCGCTGCTGGTGCCGTTGCAATGCGAATTCTTCGCGCTCGAAGGCCTGAGCCAGCTGCTCAGCACGGTCGAGCGAATCCGCGAGCGCTTCAATCCGGGCCTCACCATCCTCGGCGTCGCGCTGACCATGCATGACCGGCGCAACCGCCTGACCGACCAGGTTTCGGCCGATGTTCGCGCCGTGCTCGGCCGGGTGGTGTTCGACACCGTCATTCCGCGCAACGTGCGCCTGTCCGAGGCGCCAAGCCACGGCCTGCCGGCGCTGATCTATGATTATCGCTGTCCCGGCTCGGAAGCCTATATCGCACTTGCCCGCGAACTGATCCCTCGCCTCAACAGACCCGCCAAGGCAGCATGACCGACCCGACCGCAGACCATCACCCCCGCCCCAAGCCCCGCTCGGGCCTAGGCCGCGGCCTGAACGCACTGATGGGCGATATCGCCCGCGAGGAACCCGTCGGCGGCGGCGAATCGCTGTCCACGGGGGTGCGAACCCTGCCGGTCGGATCGCTGACCCCGCATCCGGGCCAGCCGCGGCGCCATTTCAGTGAAGCCGCACTCGAAGAGCTCGCTGAATCGATCGCGGCACGCGGGCTGATCCAGCCGATCGTCGTGCGCCCGCACGGCAAGGGCTATCAGATCGTCGCCGGCGAGCGGCGCTGGCGCGCGGCACAGCGCGCGCGACTCCACGAAGTGCCGGTCATCGTCCGCGATTTCAGCGACGCCGAGACGCTCGAGGTCGCGCTGGTCGAGAATATCCAGCGCCAGGACCTCAACGCGATCGAAGAGGCCGAGGCCTATAACCGGCTGATCGACGATTTCGGCCATACCCAGGATGCGCTCGGCAAGCTAGTCCATAAATCGCGCAGCCACATTGCTAACCTATTGAGATTGCTGGAGCTTCCCAAGTCCGTTCAGGAGCGGGTGGTCGAGGGTGTGCTGACCATGGGCCATGCCCGTGCGCTGATCGGCGCGCCCGATATCGAGCGGCTCGCCGACCAGGTCGTCGCCAAGGGCATGTCGGTGCGCGATACCGAGCGGCTCGCCCGTGCCGCCAAGCCCGAGACCGCGCGGATCCGCAGCGGCGACGCCGGCCGCGATGCCGATCTTGCCGCGCTCGAACATCATCTCGCCGATTTGCTCGGCCTGTCGGTGCGGATTGCGCATGGTCCGAAGGGTGGCTCGCTCACCCTCGCTTATTCGACGCTCGATCAGCTGGACATGATCTGCCAGCGGCTGACCGGCGAGCGAATCTAGCCTCAGCGCTGCCGCGCCGCCATGCGCGCGACCGCGACGAGGGCCGATTGGGCAAGCACCGTCCCCGCCGTCGCTGCGCTCATCACGCCGCGTTCGGCGAGGCGCGCGCGCTGGATCGCCTCGCTGATCTTCGGCGCCGACCAGGTACGCAGCGCCCGTCCGGTCGCGGCGCGCTCGCGGAAGAAGACTCGCTCGATCACCTGGCCCGGATTCGCGCCGGCATCGACCTCGGCGCGCAATTCAGCGAGAGTCATCAGCCGACGGACAAGCTGGCGCAGCACCGGGATCGGCGAAACGCCCGCCTCTTCCAGCCGGGCAAGCTCAGTGCCGAGCAGGTCGGGCCGACCGTCGATCGCCGCGTCGATCGCGCGGGCCATTTCCGAATCGCCGAGATCAGCGCCGATCGCATCGAGCGCCGCATCGTCGATCTCGCGCGGCCGCTCGGGCGCCGCGTCGAGATAGAGCGCCAGCTTTTCGAGCTCGCGGGTCATTACCGCGCGGTCGCCGCCGCTCGCGCTCGCCAACCGGGCGGCCGTGTCTCCGGTCGTGCGCAACCCCTGTTCGCGCGCAATGGCGACCGCGATCTTCTCGGCATCGCCGCCTTCGGGCACGTAACAGGCAAAGCTCATCGCGCGTGGCGCGCCGAGCGCGAGCTTGACCAGCTTGGAGGTCGATTTGAGCGTGGGCGCAATCGCCACCACCGGATTGCCGGCGCGCTCCGATTCGAGCAGCAGGGTGACCGCCTCGAGGCACTCCTCGCCCGCGCCGGCGATGCGGATATGCCGGGCGGTGCCGAACAGCGACATGGATGCTGCCTCGTCGGCAAGGCGCCCGGGATTGGCTTTCAGCAAGGCGGGCTCGAGATCGACCCGCTCCGCATCGGGGCCCATCGTCCGGGCCAGCCGCGCGGCGATCTCCTGAGCGCCCGATTCATCGGGGCCGTGGAGAAGATAGAGGCGGATATCGGGGCTCGCGGCGTCGATCGCGGCGCGAATCTGGTTGGCGTTCGCCTTCATCGGGGCGCCTTCACCCGAAAGCCCTAATTGGCCGGCGCTGCGGCCGTCCGCTGGGCATAGAGCGCGACGCGCGAGACGATCTGGTCGGCGACGATCCCCGACAGCCGCTCGAGCGCGGTATTCTCCGCCGCGATCGTCGCATATTCCGAATTGACCACGTCGATGCCGGCATCGGAGCCGGCGGTCGCATCGAGCAGGACGGAGCCATGGGCAAGCTCGATCAGCTGGAACCGCGCGCGGAGAGTTCGCCGCTCGCGCGAGACGCTGTCGTCGCGGCGTGCGCCCAGGCCGATGATCCGGTCGTCGAGCTTGACCTCGAGCCGGTAGAGCGGCGCGGCGCCGCCAGCGGCAAGCCGGTCGTTGAGGGCATTGGTCATCAGCCAGCCGGTCTTGCCCGCAATCGGCGCGACCTCGATGCGGGTCAGCGTCGTCGCGACGACGCCCGAGCTGCCGCCCGAATAGAGCGGGTGCAGCCCGCAACCGGCCAGCGCGAGCGCGAACAGCGGGGCAAGCCGCTTCATGCGACGAGATTCACGAGGCGATCGGGCACGACGATGACCTTTTTCGGGGCGGCACCGTCGAGAATGCGCTGCACATTCGCATTTGCCAAGGCGATCGCCTCGATTGCGTCGCGCGGCGTTCCCTTGGCGACCGTCACCGTGTCGCGCAGCTTGCCGTTGACCTGGATCGCGATCGTCACCTCGTCCTCGATCAGCAGAGCGGGATCGACCTCGGGCCAGGCGGCATCGGCGATCAGGCCCCCCTCCTTGGCCGAACCCTCGCCGGTCGCTGCCCAGGCCTCCTCGGCGAGATGCGGCGCCATCGGCGCGACGAGCAGCATCAGCGTGCGGATCGCAGCCGTACGCGAGGCGGAAGGCCCGGCGCGCTCGATCGCGTTGACCAGCTCGTAAAGCTTGGCGACTGCCTTGTTGAACGACAGTGCCTCGATATCGGCGGCGACGCCGGCGATGGTCTGGTGAGTCTTGCGATCGAGCGCCTTGTCGGTGCCCTCGCCCTGTTCGATGCCGTCGAACAGCCGCCAAAGCCGCTGGATGAAGCGCCAGCAGCCCTCGATGCCCGATTCGCTCCATTCGAGGTCACGTTCAGGCGGCGAATCGGAGAGCATGAACCAACGCACCGCATCGGCGCCATATTGGTCGACGATCGGTTCGGGATCGACGGTGTTTTTCTTGGTCTTCGACATCTTCTCGACCCGGCCGGCCGAAATCGTGTCGCCGCTTGCTTTCAGCGACGCGGTCTTGCCATCGAACACCACATCGTCCGGCGGATACCAGGTGATCCGCCCGGTCTCGGCGTCCTCACTGAAAAAACTCTGGTGAGTCACCATCCCCTGGGTGAACAGGCCCGCAAAGGGCTCGGCGATATCGATCTTGCCGATATGCTGGAGCGCCCGGGTCCAGAAGCGCGCGTAGAGAAGATGCAGGATCGCATGCTCGACCCCGCCGATATATTGAGCGACCGGCAGCCATTTCTCGGCGACCGCGCGGTCGAACGGCGCATTGCCGGGCTGGCTGGCGAAGCGAATGAAATACCAGGAGGAATCGACGAAAGTGTCGAGCGTATCGGTCTCGCGCCGCGCCGGCCCGCTGCAGCTCGGGCAATCGACATGCTTCCAGGTCGGGTGGCGATCGAGCGGGTTGCCGGGGATGTCGAAGCTGACATCCTCGGGCAGCACGACCGGCAGCTGCTCGCGCGGCACCGGCACCGCGCCGCAGGCGTCGCAATGGATGATCGGGATCGGCGTGCCCCAGTAACGCTGGCGCGAGACGCCCCAGTCGCGCAGGCGGAACACGGTCGCTCCCTTGCCCCAGCCCTCTTCCTCGGCGCGGCGGATCACGGTGCGCTTGGCGTCCTCGATATCGAGCCCATCGAGGAAGTGCGAGTTCACCAGGGTGCCCGGGCCGGTCCAGGCCTCGTCGCCGCGAAAGACGGGATCGGTCTCGTCGCCTTCGGAGACCACCCGGCGCACCGGCAGATCATATTTGCGCGCGAAATCCATGTCGCGCTGGTCGTGCGCCGGCACGCCGAACACAGCGCCAGTGCCATAGTCCATCAGCACGAAATTGGCGATGTAGAGCGGTAATTCGCCCAATGGATCAAAGGGATGCACCGCGCGAAGCCCGGTGTCGAAGCCGAGCTTCTCCTGGGTTTCGAGCTCGGCCGCGGTGGTACCGCCGCGCTTGCACAGCTCGATGAACTCGGCGGCTGCCGGATTCGCCGCGGCAACCGTGCGCGCGATCGGGTGATCGGCGGCGACCGCGACGAAGCTCGCCCCGAAGATCGTGTCGGGGCGGGTGGTGAAGACTTCGACCTCCCCGCCAGCGGAGAGCGCGAATCGAAATGTCAGGCCCTGGCTCTTGCCGATCCAGTTCTCCTGCATCAGCTTCACCTTTTCGGGCCAGTGCTCGAGCCCCTTAAGGCCTTCGAGCAGCTCGTCGGCGAAATCGGTGATCTTGAGGAACCACTGGCTGAGCTTGCGCCGCTCGACCAGGGCGCCCGAGCGCCAGCCGCGGCCATCGATCACCTGCTCATTGGCGAGCACGGTCATGTCGACCGGATCCCAGTTGACCGAGGATTCCTTGCGATAGACCAGGCCATTGGTGAACAGATCGAGAAACAGCGCCTGTTCGTGTCCGTAATAGTCGGGGTCGCAGGTCGCGAGCTCGCGGGTCCAGTCGAGCGCGAAGCCGAGACGCTTCAGCTGCGCCTTCATCGTCGCGATGTTGGCGCGGGTCCAGCCGCCGGGATGGACATGCTTTTCCATCGCCGCATTTTCGGCCGGCATGCCGAACGCGTCCCAGCCCATCGGGTGGAGCACTTCATGGCCCGTCATCCGGCGAAAGCGCGCCAGGACGTCGCCCATGGTGTAGTTGCGGACATGCCCCATGTGAATCCGCCCCGAAGGGTAGGGAAACATTTCGAGCACATAGGTACGGGGTTTGGGCGAATCGTCGCGCGCGGCAAAGGTGCGGCGCTCGTCCCACACCGCCTGCCATGCCGCGTCCGCCTTCAGCGCGTTGAAGCGGGACGCCATTGTTGCAGAAATCCTAGCTTGCGATAGCGGCACGGCGCAGATCGCGCGCCCGCGTCAGAATGATGTCCTCGAGCTTCTGGACAGTCGAAGCGGCAACCGGTGCGGCGACCCATTGCCCGCCCTGGTTGACCTCGCGCAGCGCAGCCACGCGGACGGCGTCGGCACGGAGATCCTGGTCGAGGATCGTCACCGTCACCTTCATCCGCTCGGTCGGCGCGCGGGGGTTCACATACCAGTCGGTGACGATCACGCCGCCGTTCGAATCGGTCTGGAGCAGCGGCATGAAGCTCAGCGTATCGAGGCTGGCGCGCCACAAATAACTGTTCACGCCGATCGTGGTGACCTTGGACGCAGCCAGATCCGCCTGCGGATGGCCGCCGCGGTGATGGCCGCAAGCGACGAGCGGGAGGGCGAGCGAAACCACGATCGCGGTGCGCAACGGGCGGATCATCGGCATTTTCCTGGACGGTTTCATGAAAGTCAGGGCATCTATAGATGGTCTCGCGTCCGCCGCAAGCGCGCCGGTCGGGCACCGTCTGTGTGCCATGGGCAACACTTGCGCAGAAAATGAGTCAAGACAGTGGCAGGCGGCGCTTGAATCGTGATAGGCGCGTTGTGAGATAAGACGTCGAATCCGACGCCAGAGGGGTTGCGAAGTGTTTTCAGGTCGTTTGCTGTCCGGAATCGGGGTTGGGGCGCTTGTCGCCGCCGGCTTCGCCATGGCGCCTGCGATCGGTGCACCCGGCGAATCGGCCCGTCTGGTGAAGCGCGCGCCTTCCAGCGTGTACGGAATCGGATCCTTCACCCCCGCCGCGGCCGACCCCCGGCTCGCGGCCGTGTTCGCGCGCAGCGGCCTCGATACCAGCAGCTTCCGTTTCACCCCGACCGATTCGCGCCGCGACGGTAGCCGCGCGGTGACGGTCGCCGTCCGTGCCCGTTCGTCGCGCACCGCGCTGGCGGCTGAGCGTGTCGGGTCGATCAATGACGGGTCGTCGTCGGTCGCGCTGGCGCCGATCGCCTATAATCTCGGCGTCGCGGTCGGCTGGCGCCGGTTCGCGCTCTCGGGCGATGTCTCGAAGGTGGATCTTGCCGGCGTGCCCGGCAGCCGCGAGGCAGTCGATGTCGGCGTGAGCTATTCGCTGAAGCGCTTTACCGGCCGGGTGAAGGCTATTGCCGACCGGCCGCTGGCCAATGCGCCCAAGCTGGTCGAGGAAGCACCTGCCTATTCGCTCGATGTCGGCGGCTCCTATCGACTGACCCGCAACCTCGATGTGACGGCGGGCGTGCGCTACAAGGCCGAGCGTGATCGGCTGGCGCAGCTGACCGATGATCGCCGGGACAGCCAGGCCGTCTATGTCGGGACTGCCTTCCGCTTCTGATCCGGCGCTAACTGATCGGGCGCCAGGCGTCGATCGCTGCCCAGCCATGAAAGCCAAGCCCGCGCAACCGCCCGAATCGGCGTGAGTCCATTCCGCCCAGGGCAATGGTCTTCAGCCCCAACCCGCGCGCGATCGCCGCGGCGCGCAGCGCCCCGAGCGATCGTGCGCCGGGATGCGAACGGGTCGGGTGAACAGGCGAGACGAAGACGATGTCGGCCCCGGCGCGCCTTGCGGTGACCGCCTGCGCGCGCGAATGGGCAGGCGAGGTGCGCAGCCCCGGATGGACGCGCGGGAGATCGCCATGCACCCCGGCCTCGCCGCGACCGAGGCGCTCGGGTCCCGCGCGCACCAGCACCAGCCGCTTGCGCCGCGCGATTCGCGCCACCTGCTCGAACAGCGCGCGTCGCTCGGCCCGATTCGTCGCGTGATGGCGAAAGACGATGCCGGCCCCGCGCGGCAGCACCTCGATCGCCGCCAGGAGCCCGTCGCCCATTCGCTCGTCAGTCATCAGCCATAATGTCGGGATCGCACGGCGGATGGGGTGGCGGTGGGGCACGGGCCTGCCTATAGCGCTGCCGATGCGGCCCGACGACCCCGAGACCCGACTTGCCGCCGTCAATGAGGCGATTGCCCGCGCCGCGCACCTTGCCGGCCGGAAAGCCGAGTCGGTAACCCTGATCGCTGTCTCGAAGACCAGGTCGGCCGAGGAAATCGCGCCGCTGCTCGCCGCCGGCCACCGCGCGTTCGGCGAGAATCGGGTCCAGGAAGCGCAGGCGAAATGGCCTGATCTTCGTGTTGCCTGGCCCGAGGCCCGGCTCCATCTCGTCGGCCAGCTCCAGTCGAACAAGGCTGAGGAAGCCGTCGCGCTGTTCGACGCGATTCATTCAGTCGACCGGTCCTCGCTGGTGACCGCGCTCGCCCGCGCGATGGAGCGGCACGATCAGCGCCCGACCTGTTTCCTCCAGGTCAACATCGGCGACGAGCCGCAAAAGGGCGGCTGCGCGATCGACGCCCTGCCCGGCCTGCTCGCCGAGGCACGCGATGCCGGCCTGCCGGTCGCCGGGCTGATGGCGGTGCCGCCGGCCGATGTGGAAGCAGCGCCCTATTTCGCGCTGCTGGCGAAACTCGCGCGTCAGCACGGCCTGGACGGGCTCAGCATGGGCATGTCGGGCGATTACGAGACGGCGGTGACGCTCGGTGCGACTCATGTCCGGGTCGGCACTGCGCTCTTCGGGGCGCGCGGATGAGGTTCGAGGGACTGATCTTCGATTTCGACGGCGTGCTGCTCGAAAGCGAATATGCCGGCAACAAGCAGATCGCCGAATATCTGACCGGAATCGGCCATCCGACCACGCCGGACCAGTCGATGGCCAATTTCATGGGCCTTGCCGGCGATGATTTCCTCGCCGCGCTCGAGCGCTGGATCGGGCGGCCGCTCCCTGAGGATTTCCACGTCGCACGCAAGGCCGAAGACGAGCGGGCGATGCGCGAGGGGCTCGAGGCGGTAGTGGGCGCGGTCGCCTTCGTCCGCAGCCTGCCGCCGTCCTTGCCGCGGGCGGTCGCCTCGTCGAGCTCGACTGCCTGGATCGAACGGCATCTCGAACATCTCGGGATACGCGACGCGTTCGGCGCGATGATCTTTTCGGGCCGCGAGCATGTGGTGCGCGGCAAGCCTGCGCCCGATCTCTACCTGCACGCCGCCGCGGCGCTGGGTCTCGATATCGCACGCACTGCGATCATCGAGGATTCGCCGGTCGGCGCTACGGGTGCTGTCGCCTCGGGCGGCCATGTCATCGGCTTTGTCGGCGGCAGCCATTGCGGGCCGGATCATGCCGATCGCCTGCGGGCGATCGGCGTGCAGGATATTGCCACCGGCTTCGACGAGGTCGCCCGGCTGATCGCGTAGAGGATGCCGGGCCGGTCCGACAGGGCGATCAGGCTAGAACTGGTGTCCCGTCCGGTCCCGCTTGGTCGCCAGATAGCGTTCGTTATACGGGTTCGACGGCAGCACATGCGGCACCCGCTCGACTACCTGAATCCCGGCCCGCTCGAGCTGCGCCACTTTTTCCGGGTTATTGGTCAGCAGCCGCACCGATCGCTGGCCGAGCAGTTCGAGCATCCGCGCCGCCACCGCGAAGTTGCGCGAATCGACCGCGAAGCCGAGCCGGGTATTGGCGTCGACCGTATCGAAGCCCTGGTCCTGCAGCGCATAGGCACGCAGCTTGTTGATCAGCCCGATGCCGCGCCCTTCCTGGCGGAGATAAAGCAGGATGCCCCAGCCGCTCGCCTCGATCGCCTCGACCGCGGCGTGGAGCTGCGGTCCGCAATCGCATTTCAGGCTGCCGAGCACGTCGCCGGTCAGGCATTCGCTGTGCAGCCGGACGAGCGGCGGCCGTCCGTTCGGCGCGCCGATCAGCAACGCGACATGCTCGCCCGGCATTTCAGGGGTGCGGAAGGCGACGATCTCGGTGTTTTCAGCCCCGAACACCGGTAGCCTGGCGCGGGTCGCGATCGTCAGCCGGGCGGCATCCTCATGTGCGTCGATATCGCCGGGCGTCAGAATCAGGTCGGCGTGCCCGCCGCTGCTTGCGAAAAAGGCGGGCAGCACGCCGCCCACCCGCGCCAGCCGCAACGCGGCGGCCGCGGCCGCGCCGGCCTCGATCGGAATCGCGCGAAATGGCCCCTTCATCGGCGTCTGCAGGTCGAACTGGGGATCGGCGAGCGCGGTCGCCGTCGCGAAATCGAGCCATGGCGCACGCTCGACCAGTACCGGCGAATCGGGCGCCGCGGCGTCGCGCTGATTGGCGAGCTTGAGGGTCGCGGCGCGGCCCGCGGAAAGCAGCACCGGCGCCGTGCCCGCGGGATCGAAGGCGGCAAGGCGTTCGGGATCGGCTGTCTCGATCGGCAGCAGCGCCAGCGTGCCGTCAGGTCCGGCGATCGCGATCGGCCAGCCCCGGCGCAGCGCATCAATCGCATTGGCGGTGCGGTGCGCGTCGGTCACACAGCGAACTCGGTCATGATCGGCACATGGTCAGACGGCTTGAGCCAGCTTCGGCAATCCTCGAAGACACGGTGCGAGACGGCGGTGCCGGCGATATCGCGGGTCGCCCACATATGGTCGAGCCGCCGGCCGCGATCGGAGGCAAGCCAGTCCTTGGCGCGGTAGCTCCACCAGGTGAACAACCGCTCCGGCGGCGGCACGAAATGCCGGCCGAGGTCGACCCAGTCGTTCGACGCCTTCAGCGCGTCGAGCGCGGCGACCTCGATCGGCGTGTGGCTGACCACATCGAGCAATTGCTTGTGGCTCCAGACGTCCGATTCGAGCGGCGCGATATTGAAATCGCCGACCAGGATCGTCGGGACCTTCAACCCTTCCGACCAGCGCGTCATCCGCTCGACGAAATCGAGCTTCTGGCCGAATTTCGGGTTCACGTCGCGGTTCGGAATATCACCGCCCGCCGGGACGTAGACATTCTCCAGCCGCATACCGTTATCGAGCCGCACCCCGACATGGCGCGCCTCGCGGTTCGCCTGCCAGTCGAACCGGTCGTCCTCGACCAGCGGCACGCGGCTGATGATCGCCACGCCGTGGTGCATGCGCTGGCCGTGGAGCACGATATGCTTGTAGCCGAGCGCGCGGAACGGCGCTGTCGGGAAATCCCCGTCGATCACCTTGGTTTCCTGCAGGCACAAGATGTCGGGAGACACCTCGCGCAGGAAGCGTTCGACGATCTCGATGCGGAAACGCACCGAATTGATGTTCCAGGAAACGATCTTGAGCCCGTCCGTCATCACGGCGATGTAGCCACCCACGCGGCGGTGCGCCAGAGCAGGCTTTGGCCGACTTGGACCTCTCCAGTTCGGTTCAGGTCGAGGCGAAAAGGGCGATTTCCGAGCATTGGAGCGCAGCGTACTTCAGTAGGTGAGCACCGAAGCGCAGGAAATAGCGCTTTGCAGCCCGGCATGGGCCGAACCGGAGAGGTCCAAGAGAAAGGCCCTCGCTCCGGGGGCATGGAGCGAGGGCCGACCTAGCGTTCGTCACGCAGGCGGGAAGTGGAGCCGTTCGGGCAACAGGGGGAAAATCCCGAGACCACCCCACATCCGCGAGGCCTTTCTAGGGTCGCGAACCTGTCGCCACTATGAACGAAATCTCAATTTTTGGGAGAATTGCGACGTGGGTCGTTCCAATTGAACGTCCTGTCGCTCACGGGCGCGTTGAACTGCTGATTCGACAGCCTGATCGTCGTGCGGTTGTTCTGCGAATCGAGCGCGACCCATCCCTGCAGCATCAGCCCGCCCGGTGCCGCTGCGTTGCGGATGAAGACGAGCGTGATGCGGCCATATTCGGGATGCTTCGGATCATAGGCCTCGACCGACAGGATCCGCGGATCGATGCCCGGCACGATCTTCGCGAATTTCGTCATGTCGCGGTAGGGGTTGAGCAGCACGGCAAGCGGTGAATTCCCGATCGGCCAGCGCTGCACCTGCTTCACCGAATAATCGATGAAGGTCAGCGCATGGCCGTCGCCGACGATCAGGATCGGTACGCCCTTTTCATATTGGAAGCGGATCTTGCCCGGCTTCTTGAGCGTCAGCACGCCGGTAAGCACCTTGCCGGCGCGGTCGGTCTGGCTGAACGCGGCGGTCATCGTCTCGACTGACCGGAGATGATGCTGGACCGCCGCCAGGTCGCCGGTGGCGGGCTGGGGCGCAGCGATGGCGATCACCGGCATGGCGAGCAGCGCCAGCACGCTGGGGATACGAAGATTCACGTCATTCTCCCGGGAAAGCCCTGCACAGTGAGGGAACAGGGTTGAACCCGTTCTGAACCAGTGACCCTATAGCGGGTTCCCGTCGCGATCGCGCAACACGTCGCGCCGCCCGACATGGTCGGGCCGGCTGACGATGCCGTCCTTCTCCATCCGCTCGATCAGCCGCGCCGCCGAATTATAGCCGACGCGGAGCTGGCGCTGCAGCCAGGAGGTCGATGCCTTCTGGCTTTCGACCACGAGCTGGATCGCCGAGCGATATTGCTGGTCCTCGGCCGAATCCTCGCCCATCGGCGCGCCGTCGAGCGCGAAGCCGTCCTCGGGCTCCTCGGTGACTGACTGGATATAGTCCGGCCGCCCCTGGCCGCGCCAGTGATCGGCGACAGCGCGCACTTCGTCGTCCGAGACGAACGGCCCGTGCACGCGGACGATCCCCTTGCCGCCGGGCATATAGAGCATGTCGCCCTTGCCGAGCAGCTGTTCGGCGCCCTGCTCGCCGAGAATGGTGCGCGAATCGATCTTCGAGGTGACGTGGAAGCTGATTCGCGTCGGCAGGTTCGCCTTGATCACGCCGGTGATGACGTCCACCGAGGGGCGCTGCGTCGCCATGATCAGGTGGATGCCGGCCGCGCGCGCCTTTTGCGCGAGCCGCTGGATCAGGAATTCGACTTCCTTGCCGGCGGTCATCATCAGGTCAGCCAGCTCGTCGACGATCACCACGATCTGCGGCAGCACCTGGAAGTCGAGCGTCTCCTCCTCATAGACCGGCTGGCCGGTCTCGGGATGATAGCCGGTCTGCACCCGGCGCCCGAGCGGCTGGCCCTTTTGCCGGGCGGCGCGGACCTTGTCGTTGAAGCTGGCGAGGCTGCGGACGCCCACCGACGACATCATCCGGTAGCGTTCCTCCATCTGTTCGACCGCCCATTTCAGCGCGCGCACCGCTTTCGCAGGATCAGTGACGACCGGCGAGAGGAGATGGGGGATGTCCTCATACATGCTCAGTTCGAGCATCTTGGGGTCGATCATGATCATCCGGCACTGGTCGGGCGTCAGCCGGTAGAGCAACGAGAGGATCATGCAGTTGAGTCCGACCGACTTGCCCGAGCCGGTCGTGCCCGCGACGAGCAGATGCGGCATCGGCGCGAGATCGGCGATGACGGGATCGCCCGCGATATTCTTGCCGAGGATAAGCGGCAGCGAGGCCGACTGGTCCTCGAAGCTCTGCGATCCGACCAGTTCGTGCAGCCCGACCGTCTCGCGCCGCGCATTGGGCAGTTCGATGCCGATCACCGTCCGCCCCGGAATCGTTGCGACGCGCGCCGAAATCGCCGACATGTTGCGGGCGATATCGTCGGCGAGCTGGATCACCCGGCTCGCCTTGATCCCGCTGGCCGGCTCGAGCTCGTACATGGTGACGACCGGACCCGGCCGCACCTCGACGATCGATCCCTTCACGTGGAAATCGTCGAGCACTGATTCGAGCAGCCGGGCATTGCGCTCGAGCGCGACCTTGTCGATCGGTCCGCCCGGTGCCGGCGGCGCCGGCTTGAGCAGGTCGAGCGGCGGCAGCCGGTAGTTGTCGCGCAGGTCGAGCGAAGCCTGCTTGGCGCGGGGTTTGGCGACCGAAGGGGCGATCGCACGATCGGAAATCACCGGGCCCGGCCGCGCGTCGGGAGTCGCCACTGCGCGCGGCGTCGGCTTGCGGGCGGGCTCGGGCGGCAGCACTTCCTGGTCGGGGGTACGCCGCTCAGCCTTGAGTGGCTTGGCCGCGACCGGCTTCGGGCGGCGTTGCCGGTCGCCCATGTCGATCACGAAGCTCGATGCCCAGATCGCCGCGCCGGCAAGGCCGGTGACGAAGGCGATGCCATGCGACGTCCACCAGATCGCGGTCGGATCGCCGATCAGGTCGATCGCCCAGCCGAGCAGATCAGCCAGCGCGATGCCGACCACGCCGCCATAGCCGGCGGGAAGGCCATGCACCGCCGCATGCGACAGGAGCGAGAAGGTCGTGCCGATCAGGATGACGCCGCCGATCGAAGCGGCGAGCATCAGCCGCCAGCGCCCGACCGGAATGTCGCGCCACAGCCGGGTCGCGATCATCAGCGCGACCGGCAGCAGGAAGGCGATCGCCGGCCCGAACAGCAGGAAGCAGATATCGGCGATCCACGCTCCCGGCGCGCCGAGCCAGTTTTCGGCCGGCCCGCCCGAGGCGGTGTTGAGCGAGGGGTCGCCCGAATGATAGGTGGCGAGCGCAATCAGCAGCAGCGCTGCGGCAATCACGATTGCGATCGCGCCGATCAGCGCCCCGCTCCGCGCCGCGCCTGCCCTTACGGTCTCGCGCCACAAGGGCGTATTCGCCCGGCTCGCCATTGTATCGATCCTCACGATGTTCGCTGTCTGTGCCGCGGAATCATCGCGCTTGCCGAGTCCGGCGTCAAGGCGGACGCATTGGCAGCCCGCCCGCCGCGCGCTAGAGCCGCATCATGGAGCAAGCAGACGTCATCATCCTCGGCGGCGGCCTGGTCGGCAGCGCGCTGGCCGTCGCGCTCGACGCGCATGGCCTGACTGCGATCGTCATCGATATCGCCGATCCGCATGTGATCCTCGCCGCCGGTTTCGACGGTCGCGCCTCGGCGATCGCCAGCGCGCCCTATCGGATGCTCGAGGCGATCGGCGTGGTTGAGCGGCTCGAAGGCGTTGGCTGCCCGATCCAGGGTATCAGGGTCAGCGATGGGCTCGAGCCGGGCGCGCTCGATTTCGAGCCCGATGCCGAGAGCGGCGCGCTCGGCTATATGTTCGAGAACCGCCGCCTCCGCGCCGCCTTGCTCGATGCGGCGAAAGCGGCGCCCGGTATCGACCTGCGGATGAAGACACGCGCGGTCGCGGTCGAGCGCGGCGCGCAGGGCGTGGCGGTGACGCTCGATTCGGGCGACACGATCCGCGCGCCGCTGCTGATCGCGGCTGAAGGCCGCAATTCCCCGACGCGCGAGGCAGCCGGCCTCAAGGTCGCGCGCTGGAGCTATGACCATGCCGCTTTGGTGACCTCGCTTCATCACGAGCGCAGCCACCGGAACATCGCCTATGAAATCTTCTATCCCAAGGGTCCGTTCGCGATCCTGCCGCTGAACGATGACGCCGCGGGGCATCGCTCGGCGATCGTCTGGTCGGTGCGCCGCGCCGAGGCGCCTGGGATGCTCAAGCTTTCCGATCGCGGTTTCCTTGCCGAGGCCGAGAAGAAGATGGGCGGCTTTCTCGGCCGGCTCGGCCCGCTCGGCGCCCGGTCGAGCTATCCGCTTGGCTTCCACCACGCGGCGACGATCACCGGCGAGCGGCTCGCGCTGGTCGGCGACGCGGCCCACGGCATCCACCCGATCGCCGGCCAGGGCGTCAATGTCGGCTTCCGCGATGTCGCAACCCTGGTCGAGGTACTGGTCGAGGGAAAGCGGCTCGGGCTCGATCCCGGCGATCCGCAACTGCTCGCCCGCTATGAGCGCTGGCGCAGCCTCGACACGCTGATGGTCGCGGCGGCAACCGACGGGCTGACCCGCTTGTTCGGCATCCCCGGCCGCACTGCGTCAGCGGTCCGCCGCTTCGGCCTGTCGGCTGTCCAGAAGCTGCCGCCGCTCAAGGACCGCTTCATGGCCGAGGCGCGCGGCGAATCGGGCGAAGTGCCGAAGCTGCTGCAGGGGCTGACTGTTTGATCGCGACCATTTTTGCGTAGCGGAGCGGCTGGTGAGCTGGGACATTCACATTTCCGACTTCCCGCAGGTCGAGTCGATCGCGGGCATTCCGGACGATTTCGCACCTGCGGCTCTCGGAAGCAGAGAATCACTGACTGACAAGATCGTCGAAATTTTCCCGTCTGCAGACTTTGGCGATCCATCTTGGGGGGTCATTGAGGGCGAGGGGTGGTCAATCGAGGTCAACATTGGTCGAGAGGCCGAGTGCGATAGCATCATGCTGCATGTTCGGGGTGGAGATGGTGCGATAGCGGCTGTTGCGGCGATCCTGAATCGTCTCCAGTTGAGAGCGATCGATCTTCAGTCGGGCGAATTTTTTGATTCACGCTCGGCATCGGAAAGCTTCGATTCCTGGCGTGCCTATCGCGATCAGGTTGTTGCGGGGTATGCAAAGACAGAGCCGGGCGCCAAGCGGCCCGGATTTTTTGCCGGGTTGTTCGGGAAAAAAGTCTAAGTCGGTCGTCCGACTTAGTGCACATCACTGAAGCGTCACCGATTCCTCGCCGTCGTGCCGGCCGAAAAACTGCATCAGTTGAATGATCAGCTCGGCCCGGTCCTCGATCCCGTTCGCCTCGAGCAAAGCCTGCTTCGCCGCCACATCGAACGGCGCGATCTGGGCGATGCCGTTGACCAGGGCTTCGTCGTCGAGCCGGTTCACTGCCTCCCAATCGACCGCATAGCCCTGCGCATCGGCGAAGCGCCGCGATTCCATCTCGAGCGAGGATCGGCGCGACAGCGAGAGGATTTCGGGCTCGTCGCGCACCGGCAGCAATTCGGCCTCGACCTGGCGGAACGCCGTGGTCACGTCGAGCTCGCGCAGGATTCGGAACAGCGCGACGCCCTCGAGCACGAGGTTGTAGCGCCCGTCCTCGCTCGTCTCGAACTCGGCGATTCGGCCGACACAGCCGATCTCGAACAGGCTCGGCTGCTCGTTCGGCGCGAGCGGCCCCGGGCGCGGCTGGATCATGCCGATCCGCCGGTCGCGTGCCATCGAATCGGACACCATCGCGCGGTAGCGCGGCTCGAAGATATGGAGCGGCAAATGCATGCCCGGAAAGAGCAGCGCGCCGGGCAGCGGAAAGATCGACAGCCTGGTCGTTTTGGGCGCTGCGATGTCCGGCGTGGCGGTCATCCGAACAGAATCGCCGAAAGTCGCCGTCGCTGCGCCGAGACCCAAGGGTCTTCCAGGCCGACGACATCGAACAGCTTCAACAGCTGCTGGCGTGCGGCGCCCTCGTTCCAGTCGCGATCGGCGGCGATGATGCCGAGCAGCGAATCGGCCGCGGCATCGCGGTCGCCCGCCGCCATCTGGCCGCCCGCCAGCTCGAAGCGCTTGTCGAGATTGTCCGGGTTTGCCGCGACCTCGGCGGCAAGGCCCGCAAGGTCGTCGACCGGCTTCGCGTCGCGCGCGAGTTCGAGCGCTGATTTCGCGCGTTCGATCTCGGGCAGCTTCGCCAGCTCCGCGGGCAGCGCGGCCAGCGCCGCATCCGCCTCGTCAGTCCGGTTCGCCGCAACCAGGGCCCGCACCCTGCCCGAAAGCACGGCGGGATGGTCGGGCGCCACCTCGGCGATCTGGTCAAAGACCGCCAGCGCTCGCTCGCCATCACCTTCGGCCAGGATTTCCTCGCCCATCGCGATCAGCGGCTCGATCTCGGCCTCCACCTCGGCCGCCTCGCCCGCAACCGGCAGCTGCTTCAGGATCTGGTCGAGCATTGCCTTCAGCTGCGATTCGGTCCGCGCGCTGGTCAGGTCGGCAACCAATTGTCCCTGGAACATCGCATAGACGGTCGGGATCGACTTGATCTGGAATTGCGCTGCGATGAACTGGTTCTTGTCGGTGTCGATCTTCGCCAGCACCACGCCCTTGTCGGCATAGTCGGCCGCGACCTTTTCGAGCACCGGCGACAGCGCCTTGCACGGCCCGCACCATTCAGCCCAGAAATCGATGATAACGAGCGCCTTCATCGATGGCTCGACGACGTCGCGGCGGAACGCCTCGACGGCGTCGCGTTCAGTTGCGGTCATTCCAAGGCTGGCCAAGTCTTGCTCCCAGGGTCATCAATCAGGTGTCGATGCCTTATGTGGGCGCTCGGCGCTTCAAGCCAACCCTTTTCGCAGGCGATACGTTTCGGGTTGGGCAGAGGGCGTTCAGGGGGGGTTGCCGGGTCGAAAGGCCAATGCTAGAGGCCGCCCCCTTACCCGCCCGGTCCACCCGACCGGCGCAGGCGCCAGAGCGGGCGTAGCTCAGGGGTAGAGCACAACCTTGCCAAGGTTGGGGTCGAGGGTTCGAATCCCTTCGCCCGCTCCAGTTTTCCAGCACATGTGATATTCGGCCTTCGGGCCAGCCTCACAATTTCGCGATGACCTCTTCGCCGACGCGCTCGGCATTGTCGCACCATTCGGCGCGGCTGTTGCCCTTTACCGAGACGGCGACCGTGGTCACGCCAAGCGCGCGGTACACGCCGATCCGGTCGAGGATTTCCTGGTTTGAAAGATCCTCGCCCGGCTTGTTGACGCCGCCCAGCACGATCTCGGGCAGGTCGCTGCGGCCGACCTGGGCCGCATAATCCTTCATGTAATCGATCCCGGCCTTCAGGTCCTCCTCGCCCGTCATCGCGGCGGTGCGCGCGGTGGTGGTGTTGGTCTCACCCGCGGTGAAGAAGGGATTCCAGCCGTCCGCCAGATCGACGACGCGGCGGATCGCCCGCTTCGCATTGCCGCCGACATAGATGGGCAGGCCCGGCTTTTGCGGCGATCCGGGGACGATCCGGTTGCCAAAGGCATTATAGCCGGAGCCCTCGAAGGTGAATTCCTCGCCGCTCGTCGCTGCGCGCAGGGCGCGGATATATTCGTCCATCAACTCGTTGCGCTGCTCGAAATCGACCCCCAGCGCCCGATACTCGCCCTTCAGATAGCCGGCACCGACGCTCAGCGTCACCCGGCCGCCGGCAAAGGAATCGAGCGTGGTGATCTCGCGCGCGACGATGAAGGGATTGCGATAGGGCAGCACCAGGATGCCGGTCTGCAGCCGGAGCGTCTTGGTGTGCGCGGCGAGCAGCGCCAGCATGACGAAGGGCCCCTGCGCATGATGGCCGCCCGAATCGAGCCAGCGCCCGGTCGGCACGGGATGATCGGTGACGAGGCCTGCATTGAACCCGGCCCGCTCGATCGTGGTGCCGATCTCGATGACTGCCTCCATCGTGCCGAATTCGGCCGGCAGATCGGCATGGTCGAACGGCAGGGGAACGTTGATCTTCACGGCGTTGCTTCCTCTCGCTATGCTTGGGCGCGCTGCGATGCTCGCGATACGCTAGCTGTTCACCTCGGCCAGAACCCATTTGCCGGCGCGGTCACGGACCCAGCCCGACGATGCCCAGCTCCCGCCATCGACCGGCAGCACGATGCCCGTCACATAGCTGCTCATCGCTGAGGCCAGGAACAGGGCCGCCTGCCCGCACTCCCGATCAGCGCCCGGCCGCAGCAGGGGGATGCGCCGCCTGGTCGCGTCCTCCATTTCAGGGGAGATGCTGATCCAGGTCGATTCGTCGACCGGCCCGCTGACATTGCCGCGCGTGCCCGGCGTTGTCGTGAAATCGGGCGCGATGACGTTCACGCGGATGCCGTGATCGGCCAGCTCGAGCGCCATGGTGCGGGTGTAATTGTTCATGCCCGCCTTGCAGGCTGCGTAGACGGCATAGCCCGGCGCGGCGCGCGATCCCTCGATGCTCGAGACGTTGATGATGCTGCCGCCCCGCCCGCCCGCGATCATCACCGGCACCGCGGCCGATGTCGCGGCGAACATGCTGATCAGGTTGAGGTCGATATGGCGCCGCCAGCTGGTCTCGCTCTGCGCGAGAAACGGCTTGCGGCTGACGCCGCCGGCATTGTTGACCAGAATGTCGATCCGGCCGAACCGCGCCCGTGCGGTCTCCACCATCGCGCTGACCTGGTCGGTCTTCGCCATGTCGGTGGGGATGGCGAGGCAGGCACGGCCCAGTTCGGCCACCCGCGCCTCCACTTCGGCGCAACGCTCCGGGATGATGTCGGCGACGACGATGTCGGCGCCCGCCCCGGCCAGGGCAAGGGCGATGGCGCGCCCGATCCCGCCGCCGCCGCCGGTAACGATCGCGACCTGATCATCGAGCTGACACATGCCTGGCGCCACGATCCTCCTCCACCTCCGGCCCTCAGGCTCCCGAACATTCTTTCGCTGCCATCGGCGCGCGCAAGTCAACGTCCGCCGCTTCCGCTTGGCGGTTCAGGGGATGATATCGGTGGGGCGATTGCCCGGCCGGCAATACTCGGTCAGCGTCTGTCGACGATCGCCTGGACCGATTCGGCGAGCCAATCCATCGTCACCCGCTGAATGGGCGCGACCGGGATGCGGCGGATATAGACCGAGAACCCGGTCATCAGCATGATGAGGTTCATCGCCCTGGCCTCGGCATCGGGTGGCCCGAGCCAGTCGGCAAGCCGGTCGAGGATATGGCCTTTGGTCACCCTTGCGGTGACCGCCGATGCTTCGGGGTCGCCAATCGACAGCACCATCATCGTGGTCAGACTGATATCGGCATTCGCCAGGGTCAGGTCCGCGAGGCGCGCGCCCGCCGTCGAGCGATCGCCCTCGAGCACGGTCGACTCGCCCACCGCTGCGATCAGGCTGGCTTCGAACAGGCCGAGTTTAGACCCGAAATGCTGGAATACGAGCGACGATGCGACATCGGCCTTGCGGGCAATGTCGCGAACGCCTGCTTGCGAATAGCCTAGTTCGGCGAAGGTCTCGATCGCCGCGGCGATGATTTTGGCCTTTGTCTTTGGCGTATTGCGCCGTTTCGGCTCCGATGCTGTCATAACGCCCGATAGCGTCACCGTTGACAGAGCTCAACTGACTCCATAGACCCATAACTGATCAATGGATCATATAAGGGGTTCGGGCAAAGCTCGCCTTTCGTCCCAGAGGCTGATCCTCAGAAAACAGCCCTGCGACACGGCAAGTCGATTCCTTTGGTGGCCGCGTTCGCACGATCGACAGACCGCCCCGGGCGGCAAGTCGTGCCGAACCAGGGAGGATGCGGATGGCAATGCACGCCCAGCGACACGGCGCCTTTGATCGGCTCGCCGGCGCACGCCTCCGGGCGCTCTCCGCGTCAATGATCCCGCTTCACCGACCCAATCGCGAAACGTCGGGCCCCTTTGCTGCAACAGCCGGCGCGCCCGGAATATCGCCGTCACGCCGCGGCCGATGGGTAACGACACGCCGAATTTCCAAGACGTGCAGTGAGGAAGAAAACGCCCCGGAGAGGGCTGAGTAAATCACGAACAAAAAGGGAGCGGAAAAATGTCCAAGTCATTCCATAGATACGCCATTCTTGCATCGACGATCCTGGCGTGCGGGGCCTGGGGTTCCGCCTTTGCGCAGGACAGGCCTGCGTCGGAAAACACTGCCCCCGACGATGTCATCGTCTCTGCCCGGCGTGTCGATGAACGGCTTCAGGACGTTCCGATCTCGATCACGGTTTTCAACCAGCAGCAATTGACCAGCCGCAACGTCGTGAACGCCCAGGATCTGGCGACCTATACGCCGTCGCTTTCGGCAAACGCCAATTTCGGCAATGAGAATACCACCTTTGCCCTGCGCGGCTTTGCTCAGGATATCGGCACGGCGCCGTCGGTCGGCGTCTATTTCGCTGATGTCGTCGCCCCGCGCGGCGCCTCCAATGGCCTGCCGGCCGGGGATGGCGTGCTGCCGGGCAGTTTTTTCGATCTGCAGAACGTCCAGGTCCTGAAAGGGCCGCAGGGCACGCTGTTTGGCCGCAACACGACGGGCGGCGCAGTGCTGCTGGTGCCGCAGCGACCGACCTACAAGCTCGAGGGCTATGTCGAGGGCTCCTACGGCAATTACGACATGCGCCGGGTCCAGGGCGTGCTCAACATTCCGCTTTCCGACACCTTCCGGGTCCGCATGGGCGTGGATCGCATGACGCGAGACGGTTATCTCAACAATATCAGCGGGGTCGGCCCGAAGGACT